>NZ_POTZ01000020.1 GCF_003236365.1 Streptomyces sp. NTH33 | reverse complement strand
TATAAGAGACAGGGCCGCGGCCGCGCTTCCGGCGCCGGGGCGGGCGTGCCGGTGGGCGTGGCCGGCACCGCGGCCGGGGCGGCCGGCTCCTCCGCCACAGGGACCGCCGGGTAGAGCTCTGCGAGCTGCTTCAACAGCCGTGCGTACGCCTCGCGTTCCGGGCCCCGCGGCTCGGTCCGAGTCTTGCTGGACTCCCAGCCGGACACCGTCGCCCGGCGCACCTTCAGCGCGGCGGCCACTTCGTCCAGCGTCAGGCCGTGTACCTGGCGCAGCCGCTTGCGCTCCTCCGGCGGCGGCAGCGGAGAGCGGGACGCGACCAGGGCGTCGACCGCGTCGAACAACTCGGACATGAAGCACCTCCTGAGCGACACCTTATCACGTGAACCGTACGGAATGCGTACTTTTACCGTACAGATTGCGTACGGGCCGCGCTCGAAGGGAGTGCTGTGGTCTATGAACGGCGCACGGGTGGCCCGTGCCACCGAACCCCGATCTTTACCGTCCGAGGTTGATGATCGGTGAGTTCGTGCCATCGAAGTTCGAGCGGCACTGGGTGCTGGCGTCACGAACGGCGGGTCACTGTCCGACTATCGTGGCTCCGCATGACCCGCACCGAGACCGAGATCACCGCAGAGCTGGTCCGGGATCTGCTGCACGACCAGCACCCGGACCTGGCCGATCTCCCTTTGAAGCTCGGCGCGCGTGGCTGGGACAACCAGCTGTGGCGGCTCGGCGACGACCTCGCTGTCCGGCTGCCCTGGGCGACGCTGTCCGCGGACGCGCTGCTGCGCAAAGAGCACGAGTGGCTTCCCGCTCTCGCCCCGCGTCTTCCCTTGCCGGTCCCCGTCCCGCAGCGCCTCAGCGAACCCTCCGAGCGGTTTCCGCGGCCTTGGATCGTCACCACCTGGGTGCCGGGAACGCCCGCCGACCGCGCCCCCGCCACGCGCGCCGCGGAGGCGGCCGACACCTTGGCCGCCTTCCTGACCGCTCTTCACCGACCTGCCCCCGAAGGGGCGCCGGCCGGCCGCGACCGTGGGGGTCCGCTGGCCGACCACGCCGAGCCGTTCGCCCAGGCGCTGGCCTCGGCCACCGAACTGGGGCTGCTCTCCGACCCGGACGCCGTCCGCGCCGTCTGGGAAGACGCCGTCGCCGCCCCCGACTGGACGGGGCCGGCGCTGTGGCTCCACGGCGACCTGCATCCGGCCAACGTCCTCACCGAGGACGGCACTTTCTGCGGCGTGATCGACTTCGGCGACCTCTGCGCGGGCGATCCGGCCTGCGACCTCGCCGCCGCGTGGATGCTGCTGCCGAGCGGCGCCGCCGACCGCTTCCACGCCGCCTATCAGCCAGTCCCGGACCCGGCGACCCTTCGCCGCGCCCGTGGCTGGGCGGTGTTGAAAGCCCTCGCCTGCGTCTTCATCGGAGAGGCAGGCGTCCACGGCCGTCCGGGTGGCAAGCGTACCTGGGGCCCACCTGCCCACGCTGCGCTGCGACGCCTCACCGCGACGATCCACCGCCCCAGCGCCAAAGAAGCGACCTGAGTCACTCAAACTTCGATGGCACTGCTCAGCCTTCGCTGACACAGGACAACGGGGCCTCCGAGCGCGCCGCGGCCCGACCACCCACCCCCACGACTCACACCCACGGTGCTCGGGCGCAGTTGCCGGAACGCAGGTCCGGCCGGCCTCTTGTCGACACGGTCGTCGCATGACCAGTGATGGTCCAGTCGCCAGCGGGGCGGTCCGCGTGGCGTGGGACACCTACCGGGTCCTGGAGAACAGGACCGGCCTGGGGACTGGTGAGATCGCGTGTCGAGGTGTCGCGTGTTCGGAGCTGAGACATGGCACATCGTCGCATGGAGTAATCATTGGGCGCGGATGTGAACCACGACTGGACGGAAAGGCTCCAGAGCGGTGACTTCCTGTCGGCAAGCCGCCGCAGCGCTGCTCCTCATGGCTCAGGGGCATTGGTGGTGTTGCCCGCTGTCGTTCGGACCGGGCGGGTCCGCGAGCGAAAGGTGCGGCGGTAGGTGTCGGGCGGCACGCCGACCGTGCGGTTGAAGTGCCGGCGCAGCGTTGTGGCGGTGCCCATGCCGGTGGCCGCCGCGACGGTGTCGACGCTGTCGTCGGTGGTCTCCAGCAACTCCTGGGCGTGGCGTATCCGTTGGGTGAGCAGCCATTGCAGCGGGGTGGTGCCGGTCACCGACCTGAAGTGGCGGCCCAGGTTGCGCGAGCTCATCCGCGCCTGGCGGGCCAGGTCCTCCACGGTCAGCGGCTGGTCCAGCCGTTCGATCACCCAGGGGAACAGTTCGGCGAGCGGGTGGTTGTCCGGGGCGGGCGCCGGGGTGGTGACGAACTGGGCCTGGCCGCCGTCCCGGTGCGGCGGCACGACCAGGCGGCGGGCGACGGCGTTGGTGATCGACGAGCCGTGGTCGAGGCGGACGAGATGCAGGCACAGGTCCATGGCGGCGGCCTTGCCGGCGGAGGTGAGCACGTTGCCGTTGTCCACGTAGAGGACGTCCGGGTCCACCGTCACCCGGGGGTAGCGGGCGGCCAGGGCTCGGGTGTGCGCCCAGTGCGTGGTCGCGCGCCGCCCGTCCAGCAGGCCGGCGGCGGCCAGCACGAACGCGCCCGTGCAGAGGGAGGCCACGCGTGCGCCTGCCTCGTGGGCCGCGCGCACCGCGTCGACCAGGTCGGCGGGTGGGTCCTCGTCGACGTCGGCCCAGCCCGGGACGATCACAGTGTCGGCGTGCGGGAGCCGGTCGAGCCCGTGGTCGGACTCCAGCCGGAACCGGCCGGCCCGCACGGCGCCCGGTCCGCAGACGGCGAGGTCGTACCAGGGGCCCGGCACGCCGGCCGGGGCGGCGCCGAAGACCTCGTACGCGAGGGACAGCTCGAAGTACAGCATCCCGTCAGTGACGGCCAGCGCAACAGTGGTCACGTCCGGAATTGTACGGGTCGTGTCGTTCCGGACACTCGTGCGGGACGCCCGCCCTCGACAGGATGTCCGTGTCGGATCACAACAGATCATTCGAGTGCGGGGGGAGAACCCATGGGATCGGGGCTCAAGGTGGCGGTGTTCGGCGCGTACGGGCACACCGGGCGCTTTGTGGTGGCAGAGCTGCTGGATCGCGGGTTCGTCCCGGTTCTCTCCGGGCGCGACGCCGACAGGCTGAAGGTACTGGCGGAGTCGGCATCCGGGCTGGACGCCCGCCCGGCGTCGGTCGACGACCCGGCCTCGCTCGACCGCGCGCTGGCCGGCACGGCGGCTGTGATCAACTGTGCCGGACCCTTCGCCACGACGGCCGCCCCCGTGATCGAGGCGGCACTGCGCGCCGGGATCCCGTATGTGGACGCCTGGCATGCCGAGAACACCGAACACGGCCGCACCTGCCTGAGGGCCTTCCTCGACTGGGCCATGCAGAGCCGACACTGCCGACGTTCCCTCTCCCTCCCTCCGATGGCGGTCTCCCGGCGCGCCGCACTGAGCGGGGGCGAGCGCCTCGACGCCCTCGGCCGACTGCTCACCCGCCCCGAGAACCTGCGCGACAAGGGCACCGCACCACTGCGGGAACTCGCCGAAGCCTGCCCCGAGGTTACCGAACTCGCCTGTCTCATCGGTGCGTTCGCTCAGCTACTGACCCCGGTGGAGGGCAACGACGCCAAGCTCACCGACTGGATCACCACGGTTCGCGTGGCTGACCTGCCCCACCTGCACTCCTTCGTGAACGGCCTCGAACTCGACCGCGCAGCCGTCGACACCGGCCTCACTCTCCCGTACCACAACGGCCGCACCGAGGGCGCCAACACGCAAACCAAGCGGATCATGAGGCAGATGCACGGCCGAGCCGGATTCCCCCCTGCTCCACCACCGCATCCTCCTCCAGCGATCACTACACAGCGCTACCACCGATTACGGGACCCGACTACGGGACAGACCCGTTCGTTTGGCAGACCCGCACCCGGCCGACACGGTGCTGATCGTGGACGGCACCCTGGTCCCGGCCCGCGACCGCAGCGTGGCCGCCTCCAGCAAGAACTACCGCTACTCCACCAGCCACCAGGTCGTCATCGACGCCGACACCCGGCTGGTCGTAGCGGCCGGACGACCCCTGCCCGGCAACCGCCACGACGCCCGCACCTACCGGGAATCCGGCGTGGACCGTGCCGTGAAGAACACGCCCGTCCTCGGTGACGTCGGCTATCGCGGCACCCCTGTCCTCATCCCGCACTGGCCGCGCAAAGACAGACCACTCACACCTGAGCAGCACGCCTACAACACCGTCCACCACCGAGCCAGGGCCCGTGCCGAACACGCCTTCGTCAGGATGGGGACCTACAAGGTCCTGCTCAACTGCCGACTGCTCGGCGACGGCGTCCACCACGCCGTCCTCGGCATGGCCCGACTGCACAACCTGGCTCTCGCCGGGTAAGCCCCACCCCGGCCCAAGTCCATTTCAGTCCCGACCCAACACCCGCTTACGGGACGTCGTTTAGGTGCCGAATTCATCCGTCCCTCCGTGTCAAGGCAACGACAAACACCAGCTCAGGGCAAGAACCGCTGCTGGAGTACTAAGGTGCCGTCAGTCGCCCAGGACGAGGGAGGGGCCGTGGAGCAGGCAGGGACAGCGCTCGCCGAGCGCATCGCCGAGCGGAGGAGGGGAGACGGCGACCCCCGTGCTCTGGTCGGCGAGATGCGACGCTCGGTCCTTCTGGTGCCGGTGGCCGACGGAGGTCTGTGGTCGGTGCGTTCGGGCGGGGCCGCCGTCGACGCCGACGCGGCCAAGGAGGGGCGCGGCCGTGGGTGGTGACGGGATGGATCTGAACTTCGACAGGGCGTCGGTCGCGAAGTTCACGAAGGGTGTGGGCGCCACCATCGACGGGCTGGGTGACCTGGGCGGCGCCACCGGTTCGGTGATGGGCAAGGGCTTCTCCGCCCTGTCCATGACCGGGATGGAGGTTGGGCACCACGGCCTGGCGGTCGACTTCGAGGACTTCTGCGAGCGCTGGGAGTGGGGTGTGCGCGCCCTGGTGAACGACGCCGGCCAGATAGCGAACCGGCTCGGACTGGCGGCGGGAACGCAGTGGGAACACGACCAGTACGTCGCGGGAACGCTGAAGGTGGGGGTCAACTCCCTGTTCGGCGGCAACCCGCACGCTTCCGAGGAGGAGATAGCCCGGCAGGACTGGGGCGACATCTTCACGCCGGACTCGCTGAAACCGGACTGGAGCGCCGAGTCGTTCGAGCGGGCCGGCCAGGAGATCGAGCAGACCTGGAAGGACACCGGCCGCACCGTTCTCACCGAGGGGCAGGGCGGCCGGCAGTCGCAGATGTTCAACGAGAAGCTGGGCATCGACGACGACGAGTGGAACCGGGCGCTGGACGAGGCGTTCGGGCCGTCGCCCGAGGAACGCGCCCGGCAGGCGCAGCAGCAGGGCGGTCAGGGCGGCGACGGGGGTAACTGAGCATGGGCGTCGGCGATTTCATCAGGGACATCACACCGGACTCGGTGGAGAAAGCGGTCGAGGACGGTGTCGAGTGGGTGGGCGACCGGGTCGAGAACGCGGGCAACTGGACCGCGGACCGGCTGGACGACGTCGGCTGGGAGTCCGGCGCGGACTGGGTGCGCGAGCAGTCCCGTTCGGTCGCGAACCGGATGGGCGCCGAGGTCGACGAGATGGACCTGGGGCAGAGTGAGGACAAGACCAAACTCATCTACGGCAGCCCGGAGAAGATCCGCTCGACCGCCGGGAAACTCCGCTCCTTCCAGACGGCGTTCGACGACGCCGGCGAGGGCTTGAAGGGCCTGGGCTCCTCGCAGCTCAAGGGCGAGGCGGCCGAGGCGCTGCGGAAGGCCGTGAGCACCCAGCCGCCGAAGTGGTTCACCGGCGCCGACGCGGTCGAGAAGGCGGCCGCCGCGCTGGAGGCGTTCGCCGGCACCGTGGTATGGGCTCAAAATCAGGCGCAGACGGCGATCGATATGTGGAAGGAGGGCGTGAAGGCTTCCGAGGACGCCGCAAACGCGCACCGCAAGAAGGTCGAGGGCTACAACAAGGCCGTCGACCGGTACAACGCCCAGCCCGCCGACCAGCGGGACCCGTCCACGCTGCCGCCGCGTCCCGCGGCGACGTTCCACGACCCGGGCAAGAAGCTGATGCAGGAGGCGCAGGACCTCCTCGCCGAGGCCCGCAAGCAGCGGAACTCGGCCGCGGAGACCGCGCGCTCCGCGGTCCGGGCGGCGCGGGACATGGCCCCGGAGAAGCCGTCGTACGCGCAGCAGGTGGGCGACGGTCTGCAGGAGCTGCAGTTCATGGGCGACCACGTCGGTGGCGGGATCATCAAGGGCACGGCCGGCCTCCTGAACTTTGTCCGCTCGGTCAACTTCCTGGACCCGTACAACCTCACGCACCCGGCCGAGTACGCGACGTCCCTCAACAGCCTGGCCGCGGGCCTGGTGGTGGCCGCCAACGACCCCGTCGGCACCGGCACCCAGATGGTCAAGGACTTCATGAAGGACCCGGCCGAGGGCTTCGGCCGGCTGATCCCCGACCTGGCGCTGACCGTGGCCACCGGCGGCGGCGGCGCCGGGGTCAAGGGCGTGCGTCTCGCCGCGGACGCCGCCGACGCCGCGCGGGTGCGCAGACTGGTCGACGACGTCCCCCACGGCACCCACAACCGTCCGGACGCAACCCGTACCGTTGCCGGCACCGACCCCGTCGACCTCGCCACGGGCCGGATGTTCCTGCCCCAGACCGATTTCGCGCTGCCCGGTACTCTGCCGTTGGTGTTCACCCGTCGCACCGAGTCCGGTTGCACGGTCGGCCGTTTCTTCGGGCCCTCCTGGGCCTCCACGGTCGACGAGCGGCTGGAGATCGACGCCGTCGGCGTCGTCCACGTCACCGCCGACGGCCTGCTGATCACCTATCCGCATCCGGTGCCCGGCGTTCCCACCAGGCCGGAGACGGGCGCCTTCCGCGCCCTGCTGGCCCGGGACGCGGGCGGCGACTACACGGTCACCGACCCCGACACCGGCCTGGTCCGCCACTTCACCGCCCCGTCCGGCAGAGAGCCGGGGGACGACGGCACCGCCTGGCTGGAACGGACCGAGGATCTTCACGGCAACTGGTGGGCCGTGGAGCGCACCGAGGACGGCATCCCGCTCGCCCTGACCTGTTCGGCGGGCCAGCAGGTGACCATCGCCGTGAGCGACGGCCGTATCACCGCCCTGTCCCTGGCCGGCGCGGGCCAGGGCGGCGCGGACCTGCCCCTGATGGGCTACGGCTACCAGGACGGCGACCTCACCGCCGTCACCAAGCCGTCGGGCGCCACCACCACCTTCGTCTACGACGACCGCCGCCGCGTCACCGCCTGGACCGACTCCAACGAACGCCGCTACGACTACGTCTACGACGACCGCGACCGGGTCGTCGCCGAGGGCGGCGAGGCCGGCCACGTCCAGGTCACCCTCACCTACACCGAACCCGACCCCGCCACCGGCCACCGCACCACCACGCTCACCACCGCCGACGGCCGCGCCACCCGTCACCTCATCGGCCCCGGCTGTCGCGTCCTCGCCACCACCGATCCGCTCGGGCATACCGCCCGGTTCACCTACGACACCAGCGGCAACCTGCTGACCCGCACCGACCCCTTGGGCCGTACCACCGCCTTCACCTATGACGAGGACGGCCGCCTGCTCGCCGTCACCCGGCCCAACGGAAGCAAACTGCGCACTGTACGGGGCTCGTTCGGGCTGCCCACAGAGTTCCACGGGCCGGACGGCACCCGTTGGCTCCAAGAGTTCGACGAACGCGGCAACCGCACCGCCGTCACTGATCCGTCAGGCTCCACCACCCGATACGCCTACGACGACCGGGGCAGGCTCATCACTGTCACCGACGCCCTCGGCGCCACCACCACCGTGCACTGCGACGCCGCCGGCCTGCCGGTGGAGGTGACCGACCCGGCCTGCGGCACCACTCGATTGGAACGCGATGCTCTGGGCCGGACGGTCCGCATCGTCGACCCGGTGGGCGGCGCCACGTGTCTCGAATGGGATGCGGACGGCAATCTCGTTCGCCGTGTCACCCCGGACGGCTCCACCGAGTCATGGGCCTACGACGGCGAGGGCAACTGCCTCACCCACACCGACCCGGCCGGCGGCGTCTCCCGCTTCGAGTACACCCACTTCGACCTCCTCGCCGCCCGCACTCACCCCGATGGCGCCCGCTACGAGTTCGAGCATGACACCGACCTGCGGCTCACCCAGGTCACCGCCCCCCAAGGGCTTACCTGGTCGTACACGTACGACAAAGCCGGTCGGCTCGTCTCCGAGACCGACTTCGACGGCCGCACCCTCACCTACCATTACGACGCCGCCGGGCAGCTCACCGCCCGGGCCGACGTGCTCGGCGGTGTCGTCTCCTACGCCTACGACCAGCTCGGCCAAGCAGTCCGCAAAGACGCCGCGGGCAAGGTGACCACCTATACGTACGACCGGGCCGGACGCCTGCTGCAGGCAGTCGGACCGGACAGCGAGGTCGCCTATGTGTACGACCGGCGAGGGAGGATCAAGACCGAACTCGTCGACGGCCGCGCCATGAACTACGCCTACGACGCCCTGGGCCGTCGCATCCTCCGCACCACCCCCACCGGCGCGGTCACCGAATACGGCTACGACACCGTCGGCCGCCCCGCTCGGATGACCGTCGGCGGCCGTGAGGTCGCCTTCACCCATGACGCGGCCGGCCGGGAACTCGAGCGCGTCTTCGGCGGCGCACTCACCCTGACCTCCGCCTGGGACGAGGCCGGAAGACTCTCCGCCCAGCACCTGACGATCAGCGACCGCTCCCTCAACCACCGCCGCTACTCCTATCGCGCCGACGGCCATCTCGCCTCCCTGTCCGACGAACTGTCGGGCTCCCGCACCTTCGCCCTGGACGCGGCCGGCCGAGTCACCGCCGTCCACGCGCAGGGCTGGACCGAGCGGTACGCCTACGACGCGAGCGGCAACCAGACCGAGGCGTCCTGGCCCGCTTCCCACCCCGGCACCGAAGCCACCGGACCGCGGACTTACGTCGGCACAGCGATCACCCGCGCCGGATCCGTCCGCTTCGAGCACGACGCCCTCGGCCGCATCACCCTGCGGCAGAAGACCCGCCTGTCCCGCAAGCCCGACACCTGGCGCTACGCATGGGACGTCGAGAACCGCCTCACCTCCGTCACCACCCCGGACGGAACCCGCTGGCGCTACCGCTACGACCCCCTGGGCCGCCGCACCGCCAAGCAGCGCCTCGCCGACGATGGCGGGAGCGTCGCTGAGGAGATCCGTTTCACCTGGGACGGCAGGACCCTGTGCGAACAGACGGTCCACACGCCGGACCTGCCGCATGTGGTCGCCTTCACCTGGGACCACCGTGGCCTGGTTCCGCTGTCCCAGACGGAACGCCTCCTCACCCCGGACATCCGCCAGGAGGAGATCGACCGGCGCTTCTTCGCCATCGCCACCGACCTAGTGGGCACGCCCACCGAGCTGATCGACGAATCGGGCGAAATCGCCTGGCGTGCCAGGAGTACCCTCTGGGGGACCACCGCCTGGACTCGCTCCAGTACCGCCTACACCCCCCTGCGCTTCCCCGGCCAGTACTACGACCCCGAGACCGGCCTCCATTACAACCTGTTCCGCCACTACGACCCGGGGACCGGCCGCTACACCTCCCCAGACCCTCTCGGTCTCGGCCCCGCGCCGAACCCGGTCGCCTATGTGCACAACCCGTTCACCGTCTGCGACCCGCTCGGCCTGTCGCCCTACTCGCGATTCAAGGGACTGGGCTGGCTGACCGAGAAGCAACTCGAACGCCCGTCGTTCCGATACCAGCGACTCGTCACCGACCAGAAGTACGAGCAACAGTGGATCCTGCCGGACGGCCGAGAGGTCCATATCGACGGCGGTCCACGGGACGGCTGGGTCACCGAAGCCAAGTGGACCGGCGGCGACAACTACGGCGAGTGGGAAAAATCCCCCTACAATCCTGCTTTCGAGTTCTACGACGAGAGCCGGCTCACCACGCAGACCGAGAAGCTGCTCGCCCTCAACGAGGACCTCAGGGGCAAGGGGGTCCGCTATATGGTGTCCAATGAATGGGGCGCCGCGCATGTGAACGAGGTGCTGTCCAAGGCCTTCCCCGAGGCCTACGCCAGCGGACAGCTGAAGGCGTATCACGTGCCCGGCAACGGCATGAGTGGAATGAGTTCATGGCTGCAGTGACCGCAATGCTGGAAGAGCTCCGGAACCTGGTCCCGCTGACCGCCGAGGGCGCGGCGGGAAGGTTCGCGGCCCAGGAGTGGACGCCCGGGGGCAAGTCCCGCGACGGTGTGGAGACGTCCTGGCGCAAGGACGGCATTCGGGGGTGGATCCAGAAGTTCCGCAGCGGGGCGGTCCGTGTCTCGTTCGCGGTCTGGATCCGCGATGTCGACGAGTCCGGTTACTTCGACGACCTGGACGCCGTCTACGAGCAGGGCGAGCAGGCGCTGGGCGCGTTCCTCCCCGAGATCGAAAACTCCCCGCTCGCCGGCCACCTTGTCGAGGCTGAGCTGACGGCCACGGACAAAGACGAGTTCGTCGCCGCCCGCAAGTGGGCCCTCGACGGACGGGGTCTGACCGCCGGTGTGGTACAGCAGGACACCGACCTTCCGGTGATGGTCGTGGTCGCGCTGGAGGAACCCGCGCCCGCCTCGGCGTAACGCCGTTTCACCGACAGCCTGGGGTACTGGTACGGCTCGTTCGTCGTCCTCACCGAGGGGCAGCCGCTGTCGCAGGGCAGCCGGAGTGTCACAGGATCAGGACTCTGTCGGGGATCTTGAAGTTCCCGGGACAGGGCAGTCGGCGGTTGGAACGCTTCGGGTGGTTCGGTGGGTGTCCTGTCTTCCTGAGGTGGTCCGTGTCTGTTCGTTCCCGGTCCGGTGCGGTGGTGCCGGAGCTCACCGCTCGGACAGCGCGGGCCGGCAGCCTTGGCGGTACGACTGCGATGTGAGTGCGTGATCATCTCGACGGGCTCGGGGACGACACGGACTTCGTCTCCTGGTATCAGCGCGACGGCCGCCCCGGACTCTCTCCTGCGCGACTCGCCACGGTCTGTGTGCTGCAGTTCCTGCTCGACCTCTCCGACCGGCAGGCGGCCGAGGCGGTGCGATGCCGCATCGACTCCAAGTACGCCCTGGTCCTGGCCCTGGACGACCCGGGATTCCCTCACAGTGTGCTGACGGATTTCCGTGAGCGCCTGTGCGAGAACGCCCGCGCGGACCAGTTGCCCTCCCTGTCGCTGGAACGGACGCGCGACGCCGGCATGGTCGCCGAACGCGGGAAGCAGCGCACCGACTCCACCCGGGTTCTGGCCGCCGCGCGGGACCTCACCCGCCTGGAGCCGGCCCTCGAAGCGGTACGTGCAGCCGCTGGAGGAAGCCACCCGGCGGGCGCCTGACATCCTGGACGGCCGGGTGGATGCCGAGTGGGCCACCCGCTACGGGCGTCCGGTCCGCCTCCCCTGCCCCCGGCTCAAGCAGGCGGGAGCGGATGCCCGCCGATTCCTTGAGCGCTTGCCGCCCCACCGGCGCGGCCCTCACGCGAAAGCGCTGCGACAGATCGTCGTACAGGACTTCGTCATCGATGCCCGTGGCAGGTTACGTCCGCGCACCGAGAAGGACGGACAGACCGAAGGGGCCTTGCGGATCGTCGCGCCTTGCAGTGGTGCTGCTGGTGGCGGCCTCCGGTGCGGTGGAAGCCATCTCCTTCACTGCGTTGGACCGCGTCTTCGCCGGGGTCATGGCGAGCAACCTCGCCCTGCTACGGCAATGGCCAGTTCGGCGGCTTCGCGCAGGACATGGACGCTGTCGTCCAGGGCCTGTTGCTCCTGGGGCGACATGGCGGGTACGTACGTCTGCTGGACCCCTCCCGCGCCGAGAACGCTGGACAGGGACAGCGTGACCTCGTGGGCGGAGGAGTAGGCGGCCACGGGCAGCACTGCACGCTCGTCGCGCAGGACCGCCTCGACGAGTCGGGCGGAGACGGCGCCGATGCCGTACTGGCTCGCGCCGATGCCCTCGATGACGGTGATGTTGGCGTAACGGATATCGTTCTCCACCTCCCGGCGCAACTCCTCGACCGACTGGCCGTCCTTCCCCAGCAGGTCGGTCACGGCGATGCCACCGACCGTCGCCGAGGACCACAACAGCACCTCGGAGGTGCCGTGTTCACCCACCACCTGCGCCTGCACGTCCCGCGGCCGGACCCGGAGGCGGTCGGCGAGTTGCACGCGGAACCGGAGGCTGTCGATCAGGGTTCCGGTCGAGAACACCGGGTTGTGCCCGGCGAGATGCCGGGTGAGGTCGGCCAGCGGATCCGGTGGGTCGGTGACCACCATGAGCACCGCCTGCGGCACTACCGCCACCACTTGGGGAACGATGTCGGCGTAGACCCTGACGTTGGTCTCAAGCAGCCGAAGCCATCCCTTGGGGTCGGACCGGTCGGTTGCGCCGCCGGCCTTCTCGTTCACCCCGGCGGTGATGACGACGACCGCGGTATCGGCCAGGTCGTCGTAGCCGCCGGAGCGCACGTCGACCGTCGGTGACAACGGCGCGGCGTAGTGCAGGTCGGTGGCGACGCCGTCGGCGCGCGCTGTGTCGCGGTCCAGCAGCACGATCTCACGCCAACTTCCGCCGCGTTCGACCAGGGACAGGGCCGTGGCAGACCCGACCGCGCCCACCCCGACGATGCCGACCTTCACGTTTGTGTCTCCAACGGCCCGGCGGTCCTGGGTGTCTCGACCTCCACGGGGACGACGGCTTCACCGGTGTGCACGAGGAAGGTCAGCGTCTCCTGGAAGTACAGCCGGATGCTGCTCTCATCGTGCGACAGGTAGCCGATGGACACGTCCTGGCCGATGCGCAGTTCGAAGTCGCCGCCCCGTCTCGACAGCAGGAAGGCACCGTCGATGGCGGGTGCCCAGACGATGTCACCGTCCAGGACGCGGGCGATGTGTTTGATGACCGGGTAGCCGTAGTCGGACGTCTCGCTGACAGCGGTGTACGCCTCGGCGCTCAGCGCCAGGGCGTACGGGCCGCCGACACCGGCGAGGCGCAGCGCGGTCAGGGCCTTGCTGACGACGTAGGGGCACGCGCGCACCTCCGACGGCAGGGTCAGTGCGGAGTGGGACGAACCGGCCCGCAGGCCGGAGATGTCGGCGGCCGCGTACCCCTCGAACACCGCGCGGTCCTCGGCGAAGGCGATCTGCCGGGCGGCGTCCTTGACCGGCTGCCAGTCCGCGTCCTTGGCGCCTCGGGCGACGTCGTCGACCTGCTGCCGGTCGACGGTGAAGGGCACCCGCAACTCGACCAGGGGCTGGAACCGGCGTACGCGGGCCTCGACCCCTTCGGCCGGCGCCGCTACGGCCCGCACGTGCCCGGTCCCCACACCAGCCGACTCCGGACCAGCCGGCTCGGGCACATCGACCATGCGGCGGGCTGCGACGTGCCGCTTGAACGTACGTCGTGCCTCGTCCTCCAGATCGGCCCACGCGGCGGCGGAGATGGGTGCCAGTTCACGGTGCAGGTTGTCCATCGCGGGTGTTCGCCTTCCGTCACATCCTCAAATCGCCGATCCCGAGGGAGCCGTCCGCGACCGGAAGCCGGACCGCCGTCGGTACCGCCTCGCTCTCGTCGCTCTCGTCGCTCTCACGCGTGGCCGGCGGATCGGGGAGGTCGTCGAGAAAGTCACTGGTGGGCACGTGGAACAGCGACCCGGTCACCGGGGTGGAGAAGTCCAGGATCCGGTCGTGAGACGCCGGGGGGTCGCCCAGGAACATGCGTTCCAGCATCTGTTCCGTCACGGTCGGTGTGCGGGCGTATCCGATGAAGTACGTGCCGAACTCGCCCTGTCCTACGGTGCCGAAGGGCATGTTGTCGCGCAGGATCTGGTGCTTCGTCCCGTCCGGGTCCTCGATCGTGGTGAGTGCCACGTGGGAGTCGGCCGGTTTCACCGCGTCGTCCAGTTCGATGTCGGACAGCTTCCGGCGTCCGATGACCATCTCCTGGGCCTCTACCGGAAGCGCGTTCCAGGCCTGCAGGTCGTGCAGGTACTTCTGCACGACCGCATAGCTGCCCCCGCAGAACTGCGAGTCCTCGTCGCCGATCAGGACCGCCGCGTCCGCCGCCGGGCCCGTCGGGTTCTCGGTGCCGTCCACAAAGCCGAGCAGGTCACGCACGTCGAAGTACTTGAAACCGTACACTTCGTCACGCACGGTGACGACACCACGGAGTCGTTCCATGATCTCGGCGGCCAGTGCGAAGCACAGGTCCGGCCGGACCGCGCGGATGTGGAACAGCAGGTCACCCGGTGTCGAGACGGCCCGGTGCCGCGCTCCGACCAGCTCCTGGAAAGGGTGCAGATCCGCCGGGCGGGGGCCGGCGAACAGCCGATCCCACGCTTCCGAGCCGATACCCGCCACCACGCTGAGCTTCCCGTCCGGTGTCGCCCGGAAGCCGACCGCCCGCTGCAGGCCGTTCAGGTCCGACAGCGTTTCCCTCACAACCGGCTCGCCACCCTGGTCGATGGTCACCACCAGGAAGATCGCCGCGTTCGTCAACGGGGACAGCACCGGCTGGGGCACAGGGCCCTGGGAGTGTGCGCGCATGGGGCGCGCCCCTTCCTGACCGTCACGAGCGGGCCGACCAACTCGAGTGACTGCGGGAACGCTTCCTTGTCCACCGTATGACGCGACCTGAGCAGCCGCCACCGCGCCTGGACGGCGAGTTGACCATCGCGGTGCCGAGTTGACCATCACGGTGCCGAGTCGGCGAGTCGCGCGACCGCTGTCCGGTGACTACTGACTTCGTGGGCGTGATGTCGTCGGGGCTGACGGCTGACGATGGTCGTGGTGTGTCCGAACCATGAGGTATCCGCAAGACGGTGGTCTGACCGCCGAGCGCCGCACCTTCCGTCAGGGGTTCCGGCTGGAAGCGGCGGGAATGTTCGCGGCCGGGCAGGACAACACACTGGTGGCGAAGCAGTTGCGGGTCGGTGTGCGGTCGGTGCAGCGCTGGCACCGCGCTTGGCGGGACGGCCGACCGGCCGGCGCTGCGGTCCAAGGGCTCGGCCGCCCGGCCCAAGCTGAGCGAGGACCTGTTCGCGGTGCTGGAACAGGAGCTGGCCGAAGGGCCGGCCGCGCGCGGTTGGCCGGACCAGACCTGGAGCCTGGAGAGAATCAAGACGCTGATCGGGCGCCGGTTCGGCACTGTCATGTTGGCGAATGGCGTGGGAGGATCTTTGAGTTGATCATGGTGGGGGGATCGTCCGTGGGGAGCGCGTCGCCGTCGTACAAGGGGCACCGGTACCCGGTCGAGGTCATCTCCCACTGCGTGTGGCTGTGCTTCCGCCCCGCTCAGCTCCCGCGAGGTCGAGAAGTTGATGCTCCAGCGCGGCGTCATCGTCTCCTGCGAGACCGTCCGCCGCTGGTCCGCCAAGTTCGGCCAGACCTGCGCGAACGGGCTACGCCGCCGGCCCCGGCCCGGGGGCAAGTGGCACCTGGGCGAGGTCTTCGTGAAGCTCAACGGGGAGCAGAAGTACCTGTGGCGGGCCGTCGACGCCGACGGCAACGTGCTCGACATCCTCCTGCAGAGCCGCCGGGACAAGGCCGCCGCCAGACGCTTCTTCCGCCGCCTGATGCGGAAGACCCGGGCGGTGCCCAGGGTGATCGTCACCGACAAGCTCCGTGCCTACGGCGCGGCCCACCGCGAGGTCGTGCCCTCGGTCGGGCACCGCTCGCACAAGGGCCTCAACAACCGGGCCGGGAACAGCCACCAGCCCACCCGCCGGCGCGAACGCGCGATGAGGGGCTTCCGCTCCGCCGGCGCAGCCCAGCGGTTCCTGTCCGCGTTCAGCGGCATCTCACCCCGCTTCCGGCCCCGCCACCTGATGACAGCCCCCGACCACCGAGCCGAGATGACCGTCCGCTTCGCCATCCGGGACCAGATCACCGGTGCTGCCGACCGGTCCACCACAGCCTGACACCAGGCCCGAAGCGCAAGCCCACCACGCCCCGACGGCGCCATCAGACACTCACACACCCAACCAGACGCTCACACACCCAACAACGTGACAGCGCCACCGCATGTGCTTGTCGATCTTCGCGGCGAGGTCCTGCGCGGACTCGTAGCAGTTGTCGATCTCCACGAACAGCAGCGGCACCCCGTCCTCGGGGGCGGTGAGCACGATGTCCGCCTGGGCGCCGCCCTTGCCGGGGGCGGACCACGTGCCCGTCGCGGGCAGCGCCGCCTCGGTCGCAGAGGAGGCGACGGTGCCCAGCCCGGCCGGAGCGTCGACGGCGGCCTGAGCCGCGGCGAGGACTTCGACCGGCTCGCCATCGAGCAGGGCCCGGCTTCGGACGCAGCAGCGCGAACAGGACGTCGTTGACCGCCATCGGGTGGGAGGCGCCGCTGCGGCCCGCGCCACGGGCCGGGCCGCCCCTCTCTCCCCCACCGGACGTCCCAGCTCGTAGGAGGCGGCCTTCAGGCCCATGGGTGTGAGGTTGCGCAGGGTGTCCCCGCACGGGGGCGAGGGCCAGGGCGAGCGCGTACGGCCAGCTGCTCATCCGGCGACCGCGAGGACGGCGGCGACCAGGAGCAGGGCGAGGGAGGCGAGGATCGTGTCGACCGCGCGGGCGAGCCGCTGGTACTCGGCGACGGCGATGGCGGACAGGGCCTTGACGCGGGCAGAGCGGGTGTCGGCGTCCATGGAGCCCCGCAGTACCTCGTGCCCTCGCTCGTACAGCAGGCAGTCCTCGTCGACCGAGCCCGTGAAGACGGGCCGCATCTCGTCCGGGGCCACCCCGTACCGCCGGCTGCCCAGCCAGGACGCGCGCAAGCGCGGCGGCAGGACAGCGGCCCCGCCGTCCGCCGCGCGTTCGGCGGGAGGCGGTGCCGCGCCGCTCTCATGGTCCACGTCGACCTCCGGGAAGAGCCCGCTCTCCCACTTCCCGCAGGCTGATCGCGGTGGCCGGGAAGCGCTCCCGGCCGGCCGTCTCGGAGTGGGACAGCCGACGACTCGCAGGCTCCCTGCTCCGTGCTTAATGTCGGTTTTGTGGCACGAGGCGTTCACAGGGACGGAGGCCGACGTGTACAGCAAGGACGGCGAGAACTACTTCATCGTGGACGCGCACATCGCGCTGTGGGACGCACGCCCCGAGAACCAGCTCAACATCCACGGCAAGCAGTTCATCGACTGCTTCTACGACTACCACCGCAATCTCAGCCCCGAGTCGGAGGTGTGGCCGTACGAGGAGTACCTCTACTACGGCGGGCAGCGGCTGATGAAGGACCTCTTCGTCGACGGGTACGTAGACCACGCGATCTTCCAGCCCGCCCTGCTCAGCGCTTTCTACCGCAACGGCTTCGGGCAGACCGAGGAGGCCTTCGCGCTGGCCCGGCAGCACCCCGACAAGCTGACCTACAACCACTGCTGGGACCCCCGGTACGAGGAGCGGGGCCTCGACCAGCTCCGGCGGGACGCCGACCGGTTCCAGCTCAAGGGAGCCAAGCTCTACACCGCGGAGTGGCACGGCGACTCGCGCGGCTACAAGCTGGACGACCCGTGGTCCTACCGCTACCTGGAGATGGCCCAGGAGCTGGGCATCGAGAACATCCACGTCCACAAGGGGCCGACGATCCGGCCGCTGGACCGTGACGCCTTCGACGTCGCGGACGTCGACAAGGCCGCGACGGACTTTCCCGAGCTGAACTTCGTCGTCGAGCACTGCGGGCTGCCCCGGCTGGAGGACTTCTGCTGGATCGCCACCCAGGAGCCCAACGTGCACGCCGGACTCGCGGTCGCCATCCCGTTCATCCACACCCGCCCCCGCTACTTCGCGCAGATCATCGGAGAGTTGCTGTACTGGTTGGACGAGAACCGCATCCAGTTCTCCAGCGACTACGCGCTGTGGACGCCCCGATGGCTGATCGAGCGGTTCGTCGACTTCCAGATCCCCGAGGACCTGCAGGACGAGTACCCGCCGATCACCGTCGAGCAGAAGAAGATCCTCGGCCTGAACGCGGCGGCCATGTACGACATCCCGGTGCCCGCCGGGGCCGAGGTCGCGGCCACCGCCCCGGGCCCGGCCGCGAGCGAGGCCGCGGGCCCGGCCGGGGCCGCCTCCGTCGCGGCGCAGCCCACGAAGGAGTGACATGCCCACCGGAACACTGGAGCAGCGGGCCAGGGAGGCGCTGGACGCGGTCCTCGACCCCGAACTGGACGAACCCATCACCGACCTCGGCTTCGTCCGCTCCGTCGAGGCCGGCCCCGACCGCGGGCTGACGGTGCACCTGCGGCTGCCCACCTCCTTCTGCTCCCCGAACTTCGCCTACCTCATGGCCTCCGACGCCAAGGACGTCCTGACCGCCCTGCCGGACGCCGGCCCGGTCACGGTCCTGCTCGACGACCACCACGACTCCGACCTGATCAACCGCGGCCTGGCCGCCGACGCCGGGTACCGGGGTACGTTCGGCGCCGAGGCCGAGGAGAGCCTGGGGGAACTGCGGCTCGTCTTCCGGCGCAAGGCCCACTCCGCGGCGATGGAGCGGGCCCTCACCGCGCTGCTGCGGCAGGACCCCGCGCTCACCGAGGGGAAACTGCACGACGTGGTGCTCGGCGACCTGCCCGACACCGCCGCGACCCGCGCGCTGCTGCGCCGGCGCGAGGCGCTCGGTCTCGGCACGGCACCCTCGGAGCCCGTCCTCGTCGACGATGACGGACGCCCCTTCCCGCCGGACGAGATTCCACTGCGACTGCGGTTCGCCCGCGCGGTCCGCATCTCGATCGACGGCAACGCCCACTTCTGCCGCGGTCTGCTGCGGACCCGCTACCCGGAGTCCGCGGCCGACCAGTCCCCCCGGGCCACGGATCCGCGGCCCGCCACGCTTCCCGAGGAGAAGGCCTGGTGAAAGCAGTCCAGGTCGTCGGCTACGGCCGCAACCCCGAGATGACCGACGTGCCGGAGCCCTCGGTCACCGGCCCGTACGACGTGGTCGTCAGGATCGGCGGCGCCGGCGTGTGCCGGACCGACCTGCACATCCTGGAAGGGCAGTGGGCGGAGAAGTCCGGGGTGACACTGCCCTACACGATCGGGCACGAGAACGCCGGCTGGGTGCACGCGGTCGGCAGCGCCGTCACCAACGTCGCCGAGGGCGACAAGGTCATCGTCCACCCGCTGATCACCTGCGGGCTGTGCCGGGCGTGCCGGTCCGGTGACGACGTCCACTGCGAGCAGAGCCTCTTCCCCGGCATCGACACGGCCGGCGGCTATGCCGAGTACCTGAAGACCTCCGCCCGCAGCGTGGTCCGCATCGACGACTCCCTGGAGCCGGCCGACGTCGCGGCCCTGGCCGACGCCGGCCTCACGGCGTACCACGCCGTGGCCAAGGCGGCCCGGAAGCTGCGGCCCGGCGACCGCTGCGTGGTCATCGGCGCCGGCGGGCTCGGGCACATCGGCGTGCAGGTGCTCAAAGCCCTGACGGCCGCCGAGATCGTGGTCGTCGACCGCAACCCCGACGCGGTGAAGCTGGCCGGCTCCATCGGCGCCGACCACGGCGTCGTCGCCGACGGGGGGCAGGTCGAGCAGGTGCTGGAGCTGACCGGCGGCCGGGGAGCGGAGGTGGTGATCGACTTCGTCGGCGAGGGCGGCGCCACCCGGGACGGGGTGCGCATGCTGCGCCGCGCGGGCGACTACCACGTGGTCGGGTACGGCGAGAACATCGACGTGCCGACCATCGACATCATCTCCAACGAGATCAACTTCATCGGCAACCTCGTCGGCTCCTACAACGACCTGTGCGAGCTGATGGTGCTCGCCACCCAGGGGCGGGTCCGCCTGCACACCACCCCCTATCCGCTCGACCGCTTCCAGGACGCCCTCACCGACCTGGACGCGGGCCGGGTCCGGGGACGCGCGATCCTCGTCCCCTGAGCGGGAACACCGCAAGGGCCCGGGCCGCCGGGCACACGCACCGTCTGTGAGGAACATCGATGATCTTCATCACCGCGAAGTTCCGCGTCCTGCCCGAGCACGCGGACGCCTGGCCCGAGATCACCGGGGAGTTCACCCGGGCGACCCGCGCCGAACCGGGCTGCCTGTGGTTCGAGTGGTCCCGCAGCGTCGACGACCCGACGGAGTACGTCCTGACCGAGGCGTTCCGCGACGACGAGGCCGGCGCGGCGCACGTCGGCTCCGACCACTTCCGGACGGCCTGCGAGGCACTGCCGCGTCACCTCGCCCGGACGCCTCGCATCGTGAACGTGACCGTCCCCCAGGACGACTGGTCACGCCTCGGTGAGATGGCCGTGCCGCAGGAGAGCTGACCCCTGGGGACCGGTCCCGTATGCGCCGGACAGCCTGGCCGAGTCGCAGAACATCAACCTCACTCATCCAGCCCGTTCAACAGCAAGCGCAGTAGCCCTACTCGCCACTCGGCTCCGGCACGGCTTCGGGTGCGCGGCGCCGAGAAGGGGGCCTGCCAGGCCCGAACCCCGTCGACCGGGGCAAGTACGGATCGAAGATCCACCTGATCACCGAACGGACGGGGCTGCCCCTGTCCGTCGGAAGCCCCGGTGCCAACGTCCACGACAGCCGGGCCCTGATCCCGCTGGCGAAGGGCATACCTCCCATCCGCTCCCGCCGGGGACCCCGTCGGCGCAGGCCCGGCAAGCTCCACGCCGGCAAGGGAATCGAGTCCTCGCAGCGGCTGGGGCGTCACCGCTGGACCATCGAACGCACGATGGCCTGGCTCGCCGGCTGCCGCCGCCTCCGCCGCCGCTACGAACGCCAGGCCGAGCACCTCCTCGCCTTCGCGAGCATCACCTGCATCCTCATCTGCTACCGCAGGCTCACCAATTGAGATGACCTTTTAGGTCGAAGATCGCGGCGGGGAACACCTCGGCGGCCAGGTCACCGGCGCGAACGTGGGTGATGACTGCCCCGATCATTTGCTGAGCGGAGCGCCCACGGCGGACCCAGCCGCATCGCGGCAGCAACTGCTCCTCCTCGGCCACGGCCAGCGGTACGCCGCGCGCCTTCGAGCTGGGCCAGCGGACCCAGCGGCAACTCGCCGACATCCATCGGCGGCTGGACGTCCTGACCCGCTCCCCCCCCTTCCGGCCATCGACGTCAAGACGCGGGCGTGCGCCCTGGCCGCCGAAGTGAACACGGTGCTCAAGTACGCGGTCGCGAACGCGCCTCAGGGCGACGAGCGGCCCACCGTCACCCTCCATCGTCATCTCGACGGCCGGCCCACCCGCTGACCGGGCCGACCCCGGCCCGCCGCCCCATGCCCTGCGGGGCGGCGGGTCACCGCACGCCCGCTCGACGAGCAGGCAGCAGGGCGCGCAGATAGCGCCGCCGGAAGAACCGCTGCGCGACCAGCAGCACCGGGAACACCAGGCGCCACGGCCCGTGCGGGGCGGCACGGGTCAGGGAACGGATCGTCAGCGCGACCGTGCCGTCGGGGAACCGGTGGATGACGAAGGCCTCCTCGCCGCTCACGGGATGGCCGGGCAGGGTGCCGTAGGCGAAGCCGCAGCGGTCCGGGGTGTCGACGACGGCGACAACCCGGACGGGCTCCCGCACCGCAAACGGACCGAACGCCGCGGTGATGCGGTACTCGGCCCCCTCGACGACCCGGCCCCCGGCACCGTCACGGTCCGTCACTGTGAAGCCACTGCGCCGCTTGACGCCCCAGCGCAGCACCGCGTCCGCCGCGGCGTGCCAGTCAGCGTCCCCGCGCCCGATGACGACGGTACGGGCGTAGGGGCGCAGACCTGTTGTCCCCACCGGCCAGGGCTCTTCGGCGGGCCGGGTCGCACCGGCCGGCCCGTAAGTGAGTTCGCCCGACGACGGGCCGCGACTCGTACGGCTGTTGGGCATGGCGTTCCTGTTCGGAAGGGTGGACGGCCCATGAGCCTAACGTGACTGAACCGCTCCGGGTTTGATAGAGGCGGGCAGCGAAGAACCGGCTGCTCAAGCAGGCGGCATGTCCGTGAGGTTGGTCGTCAGACGGCGGCCGCCGTCGCGGCCGTGGCCAACCGCATGCGCCGTCGTGCCGGTTTCGGGAGCGCCCCGGCGGCGGCCCGCCGGGCGGCCGTCAGGCGGGCCGCGCCAGGCGCGCCGTCAGGACACGGGCCCGGGTCTGCTGGACCGCTCCCGCCTGGGAGGCGGCGAAGCGCAGCAGGCCCGGGGGCGTCCACAGGTGCAGGGTGTCGGTGACGACGCTGCCGGCCTCGTGGCGGTCGATCGCGAAGCGGTAGCTCATGCGGACCCGGGCGGGGCTGCGGACCTCGCCGGAGATCTCGGCGGAGTGCGGGAGGCCGTCCGGGACGGCGACGAGCGTGACGTCGATGACGTTGTCGTGCCGCAGGACGCCCAGGAACCGGAAGCGCTCCACGGCCGTGTAGTGCACGGTGCTGCCGCTGCGGCGCACGTCGCGGACGGCGGCGAGCAGCGGTGACAGGCCGACGTAGTGCGATGGTTCGGCCAGGTGCGCGAAGACCTCCTGCGGCGGCGCGGCGATCTGGAACGTGTGCTTCAGTTCGGCGGACGGCACCTCGGACCCCTCCTCGATAGGGCACGGTGATCCTCCCATCGCCGGAGCGACACGGCCCGCGCACGGCTTGAGGCCCGCCGACGGGAGGGGAGCGTGCCGGCGTGGCCGCACCTGCACGGCCCGGCACGCCGCGCCGCAGAAACCGCGGTACGGATCTCGTCAGCCCTGCCTCCCGCCGAAGTCGACCGGGCACTCCTACGGCTGCCGACCGTGTGCGCCGCACAGACGGCACCGGCCGACGGGCAGGCACCAGCACGCCGCCCGCCGGCCAGGAGCCGAGCGAGTGGTGCCTTCCATCAATCCATCCGGTCCCCGTGGCCGAAAGGTCCTGACGGACGTAAGAGGGGCTACGCCACCGTGAGTGTCCGGCTCAACGCCGTTGGTGTGCGGATCGGGCAGCGGACGGAGGCGACACCGGTGACCGGGCGAGGGCGTAACGGCCGAGGAAGTCGATGTAGGTCGTACTGCAGCAGGGAGAGCCGGGCGAGCAGATCATCGGTGACGGGGAATCCGTCGGCGGCGAGCCGGCGGCAGGCGTCTTGAGCCATTCGGTCACTGCGTTGAGGCGAAAAGGCGCCGGTCAGGTGCGGCGTGGCCGGCCGGACGTCCGCCGGAAGACCGGGCACTGCTGTGCGTCGCCTATTGGCGCACCAACCTGACGCTTCGACAGCTCGCCCCGCTCCTCGGGATCTCCAAGTCGGCAGCCGGACGCATCATCGAAGACCTCGGGCCGCACCTCGCGCTCCAGCCACGTAGGCGATTCGCCTGACGGCGGCCGCCAGCTCCGCGGCGGTTCGGGCGGCCGATGCCGTGCTGCGCATCCCGATCGCTTTGGCGAGCTGCCCCACCGGGGGCCCTCGCCCCGCTCCTCGATCCACCGCCTGTCGCAGAGCGGGATCTCCTCCTCCTGCTCGGGTGTGGTGGTCCGGGCGCCGGTGCACGACTGCCCCTGCAGGGCGCGGACCTGGCGGCAGTGGCTCGCGGGAGTCGGCCAGGACGCCCCTGCCTCTGCCGCGCCCGGAGGGCTCTTGCGTCATTCACTCAGCAGTGGAGTGGGTCTGGCCCGGTCGTCACGGACCGTACCGCTCAGTACACTGTCGGCGCCACCACAAGCTCAGGACTCCTCATCCGGGGATTCCCGCTCAGGCGAGCGGGACTTCCCAGGGCACCTGGCGGGCGCGCAGGTCCGCACGAATGCGCTGGGCGAGCCTTTGGGTGTCGTAGCGGTTCAGTGAGGCGCCGATGGCCGCGCCGATCATGAAGGGCATCAGCAGGGGGATCCGGCGGACGGTGAGACTCAAGAGCCGTCGGCGCAGTTCCCTTCTGACTCGGACGCTGAGCATGAGACCGGCGGCGGTGGCCGGTTTCGTGACGTTCAGGCCGCGTCCCTCGGTCCATTCCGCGAGATACAGCGCGGCACGCTGTCGTGCGGTGCCAGGGGCCCGCAGACCGTACACCTCGTGGAGTTCGGCGATGAGCTTGAATTCGACGGCCGCCGTTCCGAGGATGCCCGCGGCCAGCTCCGCGGGCATGGCCGGGGGCGTGGGCAGCGCCGCGGCAGACCCGACGCCCGCTCCTACGGCCTCGGTGCCCCGTACCGCACCGGTGACCAGGTGGTCGGCGATCTCCTCCGGGCCCAGGCCGGGGAACTGCCGACGCAACGTGTTCAGATCGCGGACCGGGATCCGCGGGACCGCTTCGATCAGCCGCCCCGCGAGGAAGGAGGCCGGCGACCATGCGTGGGTCCTCATCTCGGGTGACATCGCGCCTTCCCGTTCCGGCGGCGTCATGCTCCTCGACACCTGCCTGTCCTCCCCCGTACCCGTTGGTACCGCATCGATTCGCGCCGCGCGGAGACCTGGCAGCGAGCGTTCCGGCTCGCGCACGCGCATGTGAAGGCCGGCAGGACACTCCCGGCAGCCGCGAACGAGGTCGTCATGCAGGGCGAAGACCTCGCCGTGTGGATCGCCGCGCAACGCACCGCGTGGGACCGGCTCGTCCCGGCACAGCAGTACCTCCTGGAAACGGTCGGCGTCGACCCTGTCGAGGACGAGCCGGTGCGGCCGGTGACACGGTCGCAGGACGATCGGTGGACGGCCAATCCGACGGCCGCGAAGCAGTTCCGCGCTCGTGAAGGTCACCCGATGGTCCCCCGCAAGCACATGGAGATCGTGGATGGGACGGAGAGCAGCGGAGGGCGGGCCTGGACGCGCTCAACATGCGTTGGTAGCAGCGAGCTGCAACGGCTAGTGATCGGCATAGGATTTCAAATGGTCTGCGGGTCCGGGCGGATCGATTGCGTCTTCTGCCATTGTGCAGGCAGTGCCGTCAATCTCGTCACACACTCCGAAGGACGGCACCACGGCGACGGTCCGTCACCCCATCGCGAAAATCCCGCAAGAACCGGGTTCCCGGCGCCCACACGGTCACGGTGTCTCCCGCTGTATCGAAGAGGTTCCCTGGCCGCGGCGAACGGCGAAGCGGATCGGTACCCGTTCAGCCAGAGCGTCGATGTGCGTGACGATGCCGACCACCTGGTCCCTGCGCGTCGCGAGCTCTTCCAGCGTGGCGGCGACCGTCTCGAGTGTCGCCTCGTCCAGTGCGCCGAACCCCTCATCGAGGAAGATCGACTCCAGTTGAGCGGCACCGGCTGCGGCCATGGCCGGCAGCTGCGCCGAAAGCGCCAGGGCGAGGGCGAGGCTGGCCTGGAACGATTCACCGCCGGACAGTGTCCTGACCGGTCGGCGACTGTCCGCGTCGGCATGGTCGACGACGAGAAAGCTCCCGTCGTCGTGGGTCAGCTCGAACTGCCCGCCGGACAGTTCGGCGAGTGTCCCGGAGGCTTCCGCGACGAGGGTGTCGAGGGTTGTCGCGACGAGCCAGCGGGGAAACCCGTCCGCGCGCAGGAGGTGGCCGAGCGTCTTCGCCACCTGGTGCGTCTGCTCTTTGTGCTGCCGCTGCATGTCGAGCTTCGCGGCCTGCTTCCGCCGTTCGATGAGACGCCGCGCCTCCTGCCGGGCCCCCTCCAGCGCCGCCGCGACCGCCGGCTCGGCCGTCTCGGTGAGCGGCCGCCCTGCGGGGAGGGTCACCTCGTGGGTGGCGAGCACACCGGCGAGTCGGCCCTCGGCGGCGGTGAGCTCTCCACGGACCCTCGCCAGCCTTTCGTACGCGCCGGACAGCGCCGTTTCGCGGGTGGTGGCGGCCGCCGCCGCCCAGGAGACGAGGGCGGTCCACGCCGCGGTCAGGTCATCACGGTCCGGCACCGGAGCCCCGAGCGTGACGAGCGGGTCGCGCACATGCTCGAGCGCCGACCAGGCCGCCTGCACCTCCTGGCGAACGCTCGTCGTGGCCTGCTCGGTGCTCGCCCTGGCGGCTCGCGCACGCCGCAGCCTCGCGTCCGCCTCGTCGGCAGCTCTTTCCAGCTGCTCTCGGCGTGCGAGTGCGGCGGTCGCCTGCTCCCGGGTGAGGGCGTCGGCGAGGACGGAACGCAGGGCGGCGATCCGGCCGGTGAGCGCGTTCAGTTCGCCGGTGGCCTGCTGTTCGGCTCTGGACGCCTTCGTCCACGCCTCGCGCAGCCGCTCCACCTCCCGGTCGGCCTGGACTCGTGCCTGCTCGGCCCTGTCCAGGTCGGGCGCGGCCGGCGGGCCGGGTATCGTCGTGACCCGCTGCCCGCACACCGGGCACGCTGCGCCATCCCGCAGGTGCGGTCGCAGCGCCGCGGCCAGATGGGACCGTGCCGTGACCTCCTGCGTCCGGCGCGCCTGCAGGGCGAGCCTCTCGGCCTCCTCCTCGGCGGCGGTCACGTCGGAGAGTGCCCTGGCGCGGTGCCGCTGTAGCGCCTGCGTGGCGGGCAGCCTCCTCTCCAGCGTGTCGAGCTCCATGTGGTCGCGGCGGGCCTGCTCGAGCGGGGCCCGGGGCGGTGCCGCCGCAAGCTGCTCACGGGCAGCCGTGTCGGCTGCCTCGGCCGCGGCGAGTTCCTCGTCGGCCGCCTCGTCGGCGGCTTTGATGTCGTATTCCCTCTTCCCGAGTTCTTCGAGCCCGGCCGACACGGCGACCGCCCTCAACCGGTCCCGCTCCGCGGTCAGCGTCTCGCACGCCTGCCGTGCCTCGGTGACCGCCGCGCCGTGCTCGGCGAGTTCGGGTAGCGCCGCACGGACCCGCTCGGCGACTTCCTCCAGCGTGGCCACCCGGTCCTGTGCCGCTTGCTCCGCGCACTCGGTCGCATCGGTGAACTCCTCGAGCTGCTGGGCGAGGAGCTCGGCGCGCTGCCTCGCGCGCTCGGCCTCCGTGTTCGCCGCCTGCGCGATCCGGGGGTAGATCTCCAGACCCATCAGTTTGACGAGGATTTCCTGCCGTCTGGCCGGTTGCGCGTGGAGGAACTCGGCGAAGTCCCCCTGCGGCAGCACCACACAGGTGATGAAGTGCTCGAACGGTAGCCCGAGCAGTTTTTCCACTGCGGGCGTGACCTCGGAATCGGAGGCGAGCACTTCGGTGATGTCGTCCGGTGTGCCGAGCGCGTCCGGGTCGGCGAGTCGCTCCAGCCGGGCGTTCTTCACACCGACGCCGCCGGCGGCGGCGCGGCGCAGTTCTCGGGCGGCGACATAGCGGTGTTCGGCGAGGTCGAAGACGAGCCGGACGGTGCCCCGGTCGGTGGTGGGTGCGAGTGCGTTCGCGACCGTGCGTCGGTTGTTCCAGCGCGGCACCGATCCGTACAGCGCGAACGTGATCGCGTCGATGACGGTGGACTTGCCCGATCCGGTCGGGCCGACGAGCGCGAAGTAGTCCACCTCGCGGAAGTCCACCGCGGCCGGCTCCCGGAACGAGGCGAAGCCGTCCATCTCCAGTAGTACCGGCCTCATGGGGGCTCCTTCCCGCCGTTCAGGCGTGCGTGGCGGTGGCCTGGTCGTGGAGCCTGGTGAACAGTGCTTCGACCCGTTCGTCGGCGATTCCCCGGGCGGTGCAATACGCGTGGAACAGCTCGGCGGGGCTGCGGTCCGCGCCGTCGGCCGAGGGGGACGGCCTGGTGGTGTGCACCGGTGCGGCGAACCCCGGATCGATGCGCACCTCCAGCGCGTTGGGCAGCAGCCGCTGCACGTCCTGCCGTAGCCCTGCGCGCGCTGGTTCGCACAGCAACACTCTCAGGTAGTCGTCGCCGAACTCCTCGGCGCGCCGGGTCAGCTCGTCGGCGGTGCCGCGTACGGTGCGCAGCCGCCGTCCGGACCCGATGGGCACCTCGGCGGTGATGCGGGCGGGCGTGCCGACCTCGGCCTCGACGACAAGGATCACAGGGGAGTTGTTCTCCTCGCCGAAGTCGAGGGTGACCGGGCTGCCGCAGTAGTGCACCGGACACGGTGCGGGCAGCGACTGGCGGCGGTGCAGGTGCCCGAGCGCGACGTAGTGGGCGTCAGGTGGGAAGGCACTGGTCGGCACCCAGTACTCGAGGATCGACTGGGCGGACCGCTCACCCCCGCCGAGCTTTCCCCCGGCCGCCGTCAGGTGTGCCATCACCAGGTTGACCGTGTCGTCGTGGAAGTCGGCCGTGAGCGCGGCAAGCAGTTCCCGCACCAGCCGGCCATAGCCGGTTGCGGCCTCCCGAGGCGTCTCGGTGACCAACTGGGCGGCCCGTACCGCGTGGCGTCGGGCCAGGAACGGCAGCAGGGCGACGGTGACCGGCTCCCCCGTCGAGCGCGCGGTGAATTTCACCACCCCGCCGTCGGCCGCAGGGCGGGCGGTGCCGGCCAAGGTGATCCCCGCGCTCGCCATGAGCGGCCGGTAGGCGTCGAAAGTGGCGGCGTGGTCATGGTTGCCGGCGATCGCGATGACCTCGGCGCCCGTGCGTCGCAACGCGAGCAGCGTCTGCACCAGCAGCTGCTGGGCATTCGCCGACGGGGCGGACGACTCGTACAGGTCGCCGGCGACGAGGACGGCGTCAACGCGGTGATCCCGTGCCATCTGGACGATCTCACGCAGGACCGCCCGCTGCTCGTCGAGCCGGCTGTGGCCCTTGAGCACCTTGCCGATGTGCCAGTCCGAGGTGTGCAAGAACTTCATGGACGCGCCTCGCTTTTCCGTGGCGGTTGCCGACGGTGGCATGCCGCCGGCCTCCTTGCCCACAGGTGCGAGGTCGTGGGTCCTCGCCGCCCTCGCTGACCGGGGAAGGCGCCGGGGAGCCCGGCACCGCGGGCGGGACAGGTGGCGGCAGCGCCTCCGTAGGGCCACCGTCATTTTCGCACAACTGTTCCATCAGCTGCTGCGGTCGACCTGGATCGGAAGAGGGAGGGGGTCAATGCGCTTTGTGGAAATTCAAGCCTTGTATGTCCGCACCGAGACCTTGCGCGAGATCGTCACAGCCACATCGAGGCCGTCAGGGTTGCGCTCGTCGGCCGCCGTTCCGCCGGACGCGTGGCAGGGATGGCGGACCAGAGGTGCACGACGGGGAGATCCAGACCAAGAGCAGTAGCCTCGTTTCATGACCGAGGAGACGATCATCGCGCTGCGGAACTATGACTGGCTCGTCCGCGCTCGAGGGCTTGATGACGTCGCGCTGGACTGGGACTCCGGCACCCTCGTATACGGCGAGGGCGGCGCCACCATCGACGCACTGGTCGAACGGGGCTTCACCCCCGCCACATAGCCGCCCACCGCCACCGGCCTCCGTGCTCCAGTGGGCGCGGCGGTATTTCGGCCGCTGCACGGTGCTGTTCCAGGCGAGTTGCCGCGGGTGAGCGATCCGGCCTCGGCGGGCGCCGGCGGCCGGGCGCTCATCGTGCTCCGCGGCCGGGCCGGTGGCCGTGGCCAGGGGGCAGGGCAGCGGGGTGCCGCCCCAGGCCGGGCACAGCGCCCGATGGGGACACCAGTCGCACAGCCGGCCCGGCCACGGCCGCCAGTCGCCCGTCGCCGTGGCCGGCCGGACCGCCTCCCCCAGGGCGAGCAGCTTGCGCTCCACGGCCCGCAGACCGCCCTCTGCCGGCTCGCAGCCCAGCACCTCCCCGCTGCCGAGACAGACCAACTGCAGGCGGCACCGCACGGCGCCGCGCAGCCGCGGTACCGGCGTCGTCCGGTTCCTTGCGCCCTGGACGGAAGTCCGCCAGACCCCGCACGGCCGTGAGGTCTACGCAGGGCTGCGCGTCGCTGATGCCACGGACCTGCACCCGGCACTGTGGCCGCGCTCCCGTACCGGCGGCGGTGCCGTCCGTGGCAGGCGCCCGTGCCGCGGCCGACACCGACCGGCCGTCCGGGAACGGTGCCCATCCGGGTGGAGCGGTCAGGACGCTCGGCGGGGCGTTGTCTTCTTCCCGGTGCTCTTCTTCGCGTCGGTGTTCTTGGCGGTGGTCTTCTTGGCGTCGGTGTTCTTGGCGTCGGTGTTCTTGGCGGTGGTGTTCTTGGCGGTGGTCTTTTGGGCCGCGGCGGCGCCGGTTGCTGGTTTCTTCTTCACGGCGGCCCGCTTCGCGGCCGAGGCGGTCTTCCTGGCCGCAGTCTTCCTGGCTGGTGTGGCATCGGCGCGGCCACTCCTCACCGCTTCCAAACTGCTTTGCAGCAGGGCCATGAGGTCGGTGACGTCGGCGTGACGCGGGGGCGCCATCTCCTCCAAGCGGTCGGCGACTACCTGCTGCAGAGCCTGCTGGTAGTCGTCGTGGAGCTCTTCCAGGACGAAGCCCTCGGAGAGGATGTCCATGAGGTGCATGGCCATCTTCAGCTCCTGCGGCCTCACGGCGATGTCGCTCTTGGGGGCGATGCCGGTCGGGCGGCAGACCTCTTCGGGCCAGCTCATGGTCTGCAGGACAAGGAGGTCGTCGTGGGCGCGCAGCACCGCCAGGGACTCACGGGTTCCGAGGGCGACCTTGGTGACGGCGACCCGCCCGGACTCCCTCAGCGTGTCCCGGAGCAGGACGTAGAACCGGTCGGTCATCGGGTCCGATCCTCCGACGTGGTAGGCCTGCCCGAGCACCATCGGATCGATGCTGCCGTCGTCGACAGAGGCCAACACGCTGATCCGCTCCTTGTCCGGCGGGGGAAGGGTCGCCGGCTCCTTGTCGCTCAGAACAACCCTCCGGCCGTCGGGGTGCTGATAGCCCTTCGCGACTTCCCGGTATTCGATTTCCCGGTCCTCCTCCTCGCACCACAATTTGTGACGCACGCGTGAGCCGTCCTCGGCGTGGACCTGGTGCAGGGCGAGACCGCTGTCCGTCTCGGTGGCCTTGTAGAGGACCACGGGGATGTCGATGATGCCGAGGGAGATGACCCCCCTCCAGACCACCTGCATTTTCTACCCCTTATCAGGATTTACTAGGCTACGTCGGAGAAGGCTGCGGAGGCAGTGGCGGGGCGGCCCTCAGCCCTCCCCGCAAGACGCCGCGGGCCGTGGGGCGCACAGGACACTGAAAGACGTCCTGCACGGGCAGGCGGATGGAGTCTTGTGCCGCTCACGGCGCTGGTCACCGCCACCTGAGCAAGTTTCCGCCTAAAAGATATTGATTGTCCCTTCATCTGCATTTAGTGTGATTCTAGCCTTTTTCGAACATGCATACGAATATGTAATGGTCGTACGACGATGAGCCAGAACGACACCGGCAGTGAGACAACCCCTGACCGGCCCGGCACGATCGAGCCGGTCTACCGGCTGGTCGGAGCCGGCGCCGACGGCGAGGACCGGACCGTCGAGGCCGCGCTGCGGCCCACGGACCTCGACGAGTTCATCGGCCAGGAGCGGGTTCGCGAGCAGCTCAACCTCGTGCTGCGCGCCGCACGCGCACGCGGGGCCACCGCCGACCACGTGTTGCTCTCCGGAGCTCCGGGCCTCGGCAAGACCACCCTGTCCATGATCATCGCTGCGGAGATGGGCGCCCCGCTCCGCATCACCTCCGGGCCCGCCATCCAGCACGCCGGAGACCTCGCCGCCGTCCTTTCCTCCCTCACCGAGGGTGAGGTTCTCTTCCTCGACGAGATCCACCGGATGTCCCGTCCCGCCGAGGAGATGCTCTACATGGCGATGGAGGACTTCCGCGTCGACGTCGTGGTCGGTACCGGCCTCGGCGCCACCGCCATCCCCCTGGAGCTGCCCCCGTTCACCCTCGTCGGCGCCACCACCCGGGCCGGGCTGCTGGTGGCCCCACTGCGCGACCGCTTCGGCTTCACCGCCCACCTGGAGTTCTACGCACCGGCCGAGCTGGAGCGTGTCATCCACCGCTCCGCCCGGCTGCTCGACGTGGCGATCGAGCCCGGGGGCGCCGCGGAGATCGCCGGCCGCTCCCGCGGCACCCCCCGCATCGCCAACCGGCTGCTGCGCCGGGTGCGGGACTACGCCCAGGTCAAGGCCGACGGGTTCATCACGCGCGAGATCGCCGCGGCGGCCCTCGCCGTCTACGAGGTCGACGCCCGCGGCCTGGACCGGCTCGACCGGACGGTGCTGGGCGCGCTGCTGGGCCTCTTCGGCGGCGGACCGGTCGGCCTGTCCACCCTCGCGGTCGCGGTGGGGGAGGAGCGGGAGACGGTGG
>NZ_POTZ01000209.1 GCF_003236365.1 Streptomyces sp. NTH33 | reverse complement strand
GCCCCCGGCGGTCCCCGCACAGGCCCACGCACCGCGGACCGGGAGCGGCAGCGACCCGCGCGGCACGGCGCCCGCCCCCGGCGACGGGACCCACGGTGACGGGATCCACGGTGACGGGACCCACGGTGACGGGACCCGCACGGGACGGTCCGGGGCGGCCGGACACGCCGGAGCCCTCACCACGGACGGCATCGTGGACGGCACCGTGGACGGCACCACGGACGGCACGAGCGGCCGCAGGGAAACGCCCCCGCGGGGCACGGACGTACCGCAGGTCCTGCGCAGGCGCGGCGGGCTCGGCGCCTGGGCGCGGCGGCTGGCCGGCGGCCGCGCCGAGCAGGCGGCGGACCGGCACGATCCGTACGACGGCACCACCGGCGCGCCCGCGCAGGACCCGCCCGCTCCCTACGCCGTACCGCAGCGGCCGGAAGCCTGGCCGGACCCGGCGGCGCTGCTGCTGACGGCCCTGGGTCCGGGACCGCGGCTGTGGGAGCGCGGGCCGGGGCACCCCGAGGCGCTCACGGTGCGGCTGGGCACGGCCGACCGGCCGGCCCCCGACGGCTCGGGGCTGCTGCCCGCGGTCCCGGTGACCGCCGACCTGCGCGAGGTGCGAGCGCTGGGATTGGCCGGACCGCGCGCCCGTCTGTCCGGGCTCGCGCGCGCGGTGCTGGCCCAGCTCGCCGCGGCGCACTCCCCCGACACGCTCGAGATCGTCCTGCTCAGCGCCGACCGCGCCCGCCCCGTGGAGGAGCGCACCGCCGAGTGGTCCTGGCTCGGCTGGCTCCCCCACGTCCGCCCGGGCCACGGACAGGACTGCCGCCTCCTCCTCGCCTACGACCCCGAACAGGCCGCCGCCCGCACCGACGAACTCCTGCGGCGCCTGGAGGACCACCCGGGCGCCGCTCCCGCCGACGGCCCGCATGCGACCGGCGCGCGCGCGGACGCCCGCAGGCCCTCCTGGGCACGGGACGACGACCCGGCCGGCGGGAAAGGTTTCGCGGGGCCGTACACCGTGGTGGTCGTGGACGGCGAGCCGGGCGGCGCCGCGGTGCGCGAGGCGGTGGCCCGCCTGGCGCAGGAGGGGCCCCGGGCCGGGATACACGTCGTGTGTCTCGCCGAGGCGCCGCCCGCCTCGCCCGCGTCCCCGGTGACGGACACCTACGAGACGGCGTGCGCGGTGTCGCCGGTGTTCCGGGAGTGCGGAGCCGTCGCCCTGCTCAGCGGCGACGTGGCGACGGCCCTGCGGCTGATGCGCGTCGCGGCGCACCCGGCGGCCGGCGCACCGGACGCCGGCGCGGCCACGCGCCGCCCGGCGGCGAAGACCTCGCTTCCCGCCCCCGTGGCCCCCGGCACCGTCGCCGTCGTCGACGCCGTGTCCTCCGCGTGGGCCGAGCGGTTCGCACGGGCCCTGGCCCCCCTGCGGACGGACGGGTCCGCCAAGGACCGTCCCGCCCGGGTGTCGGCGCCGCTGCCGCTGTCGGCGCGGCTGCTGGACGAGCTGGGGCTGGCCCGGGCCACCCCGGCGTCGCTGCAGGCGCGCTGGGCGGACGCGGCCGACGACACCAGGGCCCTCGGCGGGCGGGCCTGGGCGATACTCGGCGCCGGTCCGCGCGGGCCGGTCTGCGCCGACCTCGTGGCCGACGGACCGCATCTGCTGGTCGAGGGGCCGGCGGGCAGCGGCCGTACGGAGCTGCTGCGCTCCGTCGTCGCCTCGCTCGCCGCCGCCGAGCGCCCCGACCGCCTGGGCATCGTGCTGGTGGACGGCCGGGACGGCACCGGCGCGGGCGACGGCCACGGCGACGGCCTGCGGGTCTGTACGGACGTGCCGCACGTGACCACCCACCTCGCCGCCAACGACCCGGTCCGCATGCGGGAGTTCGCGCAGTCGCTGAGCGCGGAGCTGAAGCGCCGGGCCGAGCTGCTGGGGCGGTCCGACTTCGCCGAGTGGCACACCCGGCGCGCGGTGTCCGGCCGTATCGTCGCCCAGCGCACGGCGACGGCCCGCGGCGCATCCGCTCCGGGGCGGACCGGCGCGGGGCCGGCCCTCGCGGGCGCGGCCGATCTCGACACCCCGCCCAGCTCCACCCTGCGGCTGCGGCCCGACGCGGCCCGCCGGCAGGCGGAGACCGGTCCGCCGCTGCCCCGGCTGGTGGTGGTCGTCGACGACCTGGACGCCCTGGTCTCGCCCGCGCTCGGTTCGCCCGGACGGCCCTCGGCCGGTTCCGTCATACGCGCGCTGGAGGCGGTGGCGCGGGAGGGCGAGCGGCTCGGCGTCCACCTGGTCGCGGCCACCACGCCCGGCGGCCGTACGGCACAGACCGAACCGGCGCGCCGGGCCGCGCTCCGGGTCGCACTGGACGCACCGGCCCCGGGGCCCGACGAACCGGCACCCGGACGCGGACGGCTGACCTGTGCGGACGGCCGGGTGACGGCGTTCCAGGGCGGTCGGGTCACGGGCCGTATCCCCCGGACGGCGACCCAGCGCCCGACGGTGGTCCCCCTGGACTGGCAGCGCATGGGCGACCCGCCGACCCGGCGCTCGGTGCGGGAGCTGGGCAACGGGCCGACGGACCTGGCCCTGCTGGCCAGCGCGTTGGAGCGGGCGGCACGGGAGGTGTCCGCGGTGGAGGTTCCTTCATTGCTGTGAACGGCCGAGAGGGCGAACCGGCGCCGGCCCGCCCCCTGTCGCGGCGCCGCGGTTACTTGACCGCGCCCGCCATCACACCGGACACGAACTGCCGCTGGAAGGCGAAGAACACGGCCAGCGGGATCACCATGGAGATGAACGCGCCGGGCGCCAGTACGTCGATGTTGTTGCCGAACTGACGTACCTGCGTCTGCAGGGCGACCGTGATCGGCTGCGTACCGGACTTGGTGAACACCAGCGCGACCAGCATGTCGTTCCACACCCACAGGAACTGGAAGATGGCCAGGCTCGCGATCGCGGGCCCGCCGAGCGGCATCACCACGCGGGTGAACAGCCGCAGTTCACCGGCGCCGTCCAGACGGGCCGCCTCCAGCAGTTCACGGGGGATCTCCGCGAAGAAGTTCCGCAGCAGGAACACCGCGAAGGGCAGGCCGAAGCCCGTGTGGAACAGGACCACCCCGGAGATCGTGCCGAACAGGCCGACTTTTCCGAACAGTTCGGCGATCGGGATGAGGGCGACCTGCACGGGTACGACCAGCAGACCCACCACGGCCAGGAACCACCAGTCGCGCCCGGGGAACTCCATCCACGCGAACGCGTAGCCCGCCAGCGAGCCGACCACGACCACCAGGACCGTCGCCGGGACCGTGATCAGTACAGTGTTCAGCAGGGAGTTGGTGATGTCACCGTTCTCCAGCAGCCTCTGGTAGCTGCCGAAGGTCAACTGCGAGGGCTTGCTGAACACGGTCCACCAGCCGCTCGCGCTCATGTCCTGCGGCGCGCGCAGCGACGACAGCAGCAGACCGATCGTCGGGACCAGCCAGAACAGGCCCACCACGATCAGGAAGGCCCTCATGACGCCGCCGCTGACGGCCTCCACCAGCCGCCCGCCCAGGGACTGCCGTGCCTTCACGGCCTCGGGGGCGGGCGCCGCCCCGGCCAGGCTCCGGACTTGTGCCGTCATCGCCGCACCTCCCGCCTGAGCCTGCGCATGTTGTCGCATTCATCCGGGGGGCGACCCCCGGGCCCCCAGCAGGCAGCCGGACGCGCCGTCATCGCCGCACCTCCCGCCTGAGCCTGCGCATGTTGAACAGCATCACCGGGACGACCAGCAGCAGCAGGAACACCGCGATGGCGCTGGCGATGCCCGGCCGGCCCTCGGAGAAGCCCTTGCGGTACAGCTCCAGGGCGAGCACGTTGGCGTCGTCCTGGGAGGAGCCCGGGGCGATGATGTAGACCAGGTCGAAGATCTTCAGCACGTTGATCATCAGCGTGACCGCGACGACCGCGAGCACCGGGGCCAGCAGCGGCACCGTGACCTTCCGGAACACCTGCCACTCGTTGGCGCCGTCGACCCGTGCGGCCTCCAGCAGCTCCCGGGGCACGCCCGCGAGTCCGGCCGCGATCAGCACCATCGCGAACCCGGCCCACATCCACACGTACGACCCGATGACGGCCGGGGTGACCAGCGACGGGCCGAGCCAGTCCACGCCGTTGTACGGCGCCTTGAAATTGGCCGCGGGAAGCCGCAGCCGGGCGCCGTCGGCCTGCGCGGGCAGGGTGAACGTGCCGTCGTCGGCGGCCTTGGCCGACGCCACCACCCTGCCGTCCTTGACCGCCTCGACGCGCATCCCGGCGTAGCCGAGCTCGGACGGGTCGACCTCGCCGAGCCTCCCGACGCCCTTGCCGCGGGTGAAGTCCTGCCAGGTCGTGCCGGTGATCTTCCCCGGCTCCGGTTCCGCCCGCACGGCCTTCTTCGCGCTCTTCGGCATCTGGTCCGGGGCGACGCCGACGAGCGGGAGGCTCACCGACTGGCCGGCCCGGACGGTGGCCGAGGTGATGAAACCGCCCCGGTCCGGTGCGAGCGGCGAGTTCCGGCCCGGGTGCGCCTTCGGGAACGCCGAGGACTGGGCGAAGGTGTCGTGCACCCCGACCCACACCGCGTTGGCGACGCCCTTGTCCGGGTCCTGGTCGTACACCAGCCGGAAGATGATCCCGGCCGCCAGCATGGAGATCGCCATCGGCATGAAGACGACCAGCTTGAACGCCGTTCCCCAGCGCACCCGTTCGGTCAGCACGGCGAAGACCAGACCGAGCGCGGTGGCGACCGTGGGCGCGAACACCACCCAGATGACGTTGTTCTTCAGCGCGGTGCGGATGCCGTCGTCGGTGAACAGGGCACGGTAGTTGTCGAATCCGGCGAATTCGTCGCCCGAGGAGCTGTAGAAGCTGCGGACGACCGAGTACCCGATGGGGTAGACCACGAGCGCGCCGAGCAGCACCAGTGCGGGCAGCAGGAAGAGGGCCGCCACGGTCTTGCGGGTGCCGGTCACGCTCTTGCGGCTGCGGGGCGCGGCGGGGGCCGGTGAGGCTCCCGCCGCCGTGGCCGACGTCATGGCCGGATCAGCTCCCGCTGCCGTACGCCGCCGCCGCGTCCTTCTCCAGCTTCGCCTGGGTGCCCGCGACGTCGCCCGGGTTCTTCAGGAAGTCCTGCAGGGCCTTCCACTCGCCCTTGCCGGGCGTGCCGCCGAAGGCCTGCGGGGCCTGGTCGGACATGTCGAAGCGGAAGTCGTCGCCCGAGTCGATCAGGGCCTGGGCGATCGTGCGCTGCACCTCGTTCGGATACGCCGAGTTCGGCACGTTCTTGTTCGGGGAGAGGTAGCCGCCGAGCTTCGCCTGGATCGTCGCCGCGTCCGGCGAGGCCAGGAAGGTGACCAGTGCCTGCGCCGCCTCGGAGTCCTTCAGGATCACCGCCGCGTCACCGCCGGACACCACCGGCGCGGTGCCGCCCACGGCCGGGAACGGGAACACCTTCGCGTCCGTGCCCACCTTGGCCTTGGTCTCACCGATGTTGACCTGCACGAAGTCGCCCTCGTAGACCATGCCGGCCTTCGGCTGGTCGCCGCCGGTGAAGGTCTGGGTGACGGAGGCCGGGAACTCGGTCTGCAGCGCGCCGCTCGGGCCGCCTGCGAGGTAGTCCTTCTTGGACCAGATCTGGGCGAGCGTGGTGAGCGCGTCCTTGACGGACGGGTCCGTCCATTTGATCTTGTGCTGGGCGAGCTGGTCGTACTTCTCCGGGCCCGCCTGGGAGAGGTAGACGTTCTCGAACCAGTCGGTGAGGGTCCAGCCGTCGGCGCCGCCGACCGAGAACGGGGTGACACCGGAGTCGTAGACCTTCTGCGCGGTGCTCAGCAGGTCCTTCCAGGTCTTGGGTTCGCTCGCTCCCGCGTTCTCGAAGACCTTGGCGTTGTACCAGATCAGCGACTTGTTGGCGGCCTTGTAGTAGGCGCCGTACTGCTTGCCGTCGACCTTGCCGATGTCCTGCCAGCCCTGCGAGTAGTTCTTGGCGAGCTGCTCCTGGGCCTCGGGGCCCAGCGGCTTGGCCCACTTCTTGTCCACGGCCTGCTTGATGGCGCCCGGCTGCGGAAGCAGCGCCACGTCCGGCGGCTGGCCGCCCGCGATCTTCGAACCGAGGAAGTTGATGATCGGGTCCTGGGCGGGCACGAAGGTGACCTTGGCGCCCGTGCGCTTCTCGAACTCCGCGAGGACCTTCTTGAAGTTCGCCTGCTCGCCGCCGGTCCAGACGGCGGCGACCTCCACTGTCGCACCGTTCAGCCGGGGAAGGGTGACGGTGGCGGCGGTTTCCGTGCCCCCGCCGTCGCTGCTCCGGTCGCCGCCGCTCTTCTTGTCGCCGCTTCCGCCGCCGCACGCGGTGAGGGAGAGCGCCAGTGCTCCCGCGGCGACGGCCGCCACGGTCCTGGCCGTCCTGGCTGTGTGGTGTGTCCGGATGGTGCTGCTCGTGCTGCGCATGACTGCCCCGTTCTCCGTTCCTCGTCGAACGTCCGAGCGCTGTCCCGTGCGCTCTGGTGTACGCCCAGGGCCACGGCATCGGCAAGAGCGCCCGCACTGTCAAGCGGGCGATCGTGACCACGTCGTGACTCTACGTCAGCTCCTGTTCGGTGCCGCTGGACGACCAAGCGAGCCTCAAGGCCCTGCGTAATACGCGAAGTTGACGACCCGACTTCTTCGCGGCGCGGCACCCGCCGGTCCCTTGTCCGCCACCGCGCCGCAACCCGCCGGCCGACAGGCCGTCACCCGGACGCTTTGAACGCCGTTTGCTCTTTCGGGAGTCCGTATGCACTCCGACATGTGGCACAGAACCCGGACAACGACGAAAAGAGCAGAATGCCCCGCTTCAGTATCATCGTTCCCTCTCATGGGGTCGCGGGCCGGCTGTCCCAGGCGCTGGACTCGGTCCTCGCCCAGTCGTTCGGCGACTTCGAGCTGATCCCGGTCTGCGACGGCCCCGACGCCCCGGCCGCCGACGTCGCCGCCGGGTACACCCGGCGGGACTCGCGGGTCTCCCCGGTGCACTCGCCGCCGTCCGCGGGCCTCGGCGCGGCGCGCAACGCCGGGATGCGGGCGGCGAGCGGCGCGTACCTGCTGTTCCTCGACGGCGACGACGTCCTGGTGCCGGGCGCGCTGACCGCGCTGGCCGACCGTCTCGGGGAGACCGGCGACGTCGACGTGCTGTACTTCGAGCACGAGCGGACGCCGTGGTGGGAGGGCAAGCCCGTCACCACGGCCGGGCCACCCCCGGTCACGGCCCCGGCGCCCGCCTTCTCCCCCGACGAGGCCCCGCGGCTGACCGGCGTCCCGCTGCCCGCGTGGAGCGCGGCCTACCGCCGCTCCTTCGTGACCGGCCACGGCCTGGCCTTCCCCGACGGGCACCGCACCGACGTCGGCTGGGGCGGCCTGGTCACCGTCGCCGCCGAGCGGATCGCGGTGCTGCGCCGGGTCGTCGTACGGCATCTGCTGCGCCGGCAGGGCAGCCGGCTCGAGCTCGCGGGCGAGCACCAGCTCGACCTCCTCGACCAGACCGAGCGGGTGCTCGTCCGGGCCGCCGAGGAGGGCCTGCCGGCACAGCGGTTCGCGCCGCTGTTCGAGCAGCTCTTCGACGCGGTGCTCGCCTCGGCCGCGCATCCCGGGCGGCTGCCCGCGCGCCGGCGCCGGGCCTTCTTCCGCCGGGCGCGCCGTCTGTACCGCTGCCACCGCCCGGCCGGGTTCCGGGTGCCGGGCGGCCGGTGCGGTGCGCGGCACCGGCTGCTGGCGGCGGGGGCGTACACGGCGTTCCGCGCGCTGTGCGCCGCGGACCGGCTGCGGGTGCCGGGCGGCCGGCTTCCCCGCGCGGGCGGCCGGCTCACACGTCTGGCCTACCGCTGGCACCTGCACCGCCCGCTCGATCCGAACCTCGTCGTGTACTGCGCCTACTGGGGCCGCGGTTACGCGTGCAGCCCGGCCGCCCTGCACGCCAAGGCCCGTGAACTCGCCCCGCACCTGCGCGCGGTGTTCCTGGTGGAGCCGGGCCAGGAGCACACCCTTCCCGAGGGCGTCGACCACGCGCTGATCGGCAGCCGCCGCTATTGGAAGGTGCTGGCCCGCGCCACGTACCTGGTGAACAACGCCAACTTCGCCGACGCCGTCGTCAAACGCCCCGGCAGCGTGCACCTGCAGACCCAGCACGGCACCCCGCTGAAGACGATGGGCTGCGACCAGTCGACGTACCCGGTGGTCGCGGCCCGGTCCGGCAGCTTCGCCAAGCTGCTGCGCCGTGTGGACCGCTGGGACTACAACCTCTCCTCCAACCGCCACTCCACCGAGATGTGGGAGCGCGCCTTCCCGGGCGCGTACGAGCCCCTGGAGTACGGCTATCCGCGCAACGACGTGTACTGCACGGCCCGCGCCGAGGACGTGGCCCGCGTCCGCCGCCGGCTGGGCGTCCCGGAGGGCAGCACGGCCGTCCTGTACGCGCCCACCCACCGCGACCACCACACCGGCTTCGAGCCGGGCCTGGACCTGGAGGCCTTCTGCGCGGCGGCCGGCGAGGACGTCGTCGTCCTGCTGCGCGCCCACTACTTCTACGACCGGGGCGGGCGGAACGGCGGCGGCCGGATCATCGACGTCACCGCGCACCGCTCCTCGGAGGACGTGTGCCTGGCCGCCGACGCGCTGATCACCGACTACTCGTCGATCATGTTCGACTACGCCAACCTGGACCGCCCGATCGTGATCTACGCCGACGACTGGGAGGTCTACCGGGAGACGCGGGGCGTCTGCTTCGACCTCATGCAGGCGCCGCCCGGCCCGGTCGCGCGCACCCCCGAGGAGCTGGCACGCCTGTTCCGCGACGGCTCGTACGCGGGCCCCGGGGCGGCACGGCTGCGGGCCCGGTTCCGTGAGCGGTTCTGCCAGTTCGACGACGGGCGGGCCGCCGAGCGGGTCGTACGCCGGGTGTTCCTCGGCGAGCCGCCCGAGCAGCTCCCGCCCGTGATCCCGCTCGCCGAGCGCATCCCGGCCCCCGCCGCCATCCTCGTGAGGAGCTGACGAAAGCCTTGCCCCGCTTCAGCGTCATCGTCCCCTGCTTCAAGGTGCAGGGCTTCCTGCGCGAGTGCCTGGACTCGGTACTGGCGCAGTCCTTCCGGGACTTCGAGGTGATCGCCGTCGACGACCGCTCCCCGGACGGCTGCGGCGCGATCCTCGACGAGTACGCCGGCCGCGACCCACGCGTGCGCGTGCTGCACCTGCCGGAGAACGTCGGGCTCGGCCGCGCCCGCAACGCCGGAATGCCGCTCGCCACCGGCGACTTCCTGTTCTTCCTCGACAGCGACGACACCCTCACCCCGGGCGCGCTGCGCGCCATGGCCGACCGGCTGGCCGAGACGGGCGACCCGGACGTGCTGGTCTTCGACTACGCGCGCACGTACTGGTGGGGCGGAACCCGGCGCAACGTGCTGGCCCGGGTGTTGAGCGAGGCCGGCGACGGCACCTTCACGGCCGCCGAACGTCCGAAGATCCTCGACCTGTTGATGGTGGTGTGGAACAAGGTCTACCGGCGCGACTTCGTCCAGGAGCACGGTTTCGCCTTCCCGCCCGGCTACTACGAGGACACGCCCTGGACGTTCCCGGTGCTGCTCAGCGCGGACCGGATCGCCACGCTCGACCGGATCTGCCTGCTCTACCGCCAGCGCCGGCAGGGCAACATCCTGTCCACCACCAGCCGCAAGCACTTCGACATCCACGACCAGTACGAGCGGGTCTTCGCGTTTGTCGGCTCCCGTCCCGAACTGGCGGGCTGGCGGCCGTACCTGCACCGGAAGATGGGCGAGCACTGCCTGGACATCCTCGCCAAGCCCGACCGGCTGCCGCCCCCGGACAAGGCCGAGTTCTTCCGCCGTACCGCCGAGATGTTCCGCGCGCACCGGCCGCCCGGCGCCGACACGTCCGGTGCGGTCCGGGTACTGGAGGGCGGCTACGCCGCCTACCAGGTCAGGCGCCAGTCCGGGCGGGCCCGCCGGGAACTCGGGCGCCGCGCGCTGCGGGTCCGCCGGGTGGCGGCCGGGCGGGTCAAGGGCGGCTGGGCCGCACTGCACACCTGCCGCCCGCTGGACCCCGACCTCGTCCTGTACTCGGCGTTCTCGCACCGGGGGATGCTCGGCGACCCGGCGGCGATCCACCGCAAGGCGCTCCAGATCGCGCCGCACCTGCGCGGGGTGTGGGTGGTCGGGGGCCGGGAGCAGGCCGCGCTGCTGCCGCAGGACGCGGAGTACGTCCTGCCCGGCACCCTGCGCCATCGGCAGCTCGCCGCGCGCGCCGGGTTCCTCGTCAACAACGTCAACTGGCCCGCTGCTCTGCCCAAACGGCCCGGCAGCGTCCACATCCACACCCACCTGGGCACCCCGCTGAAGTACATGGCGGCCGACCTGCTGGGCAAGCCCGGCGCCCGGCACGGCGTCGACGTGCCGCAGATGCTGCGCCGCGCGGACCGCTGGGACTACAGCCTGGTCGCCAACCGCCACTCCGAGCTGGTGTGGGAGCGGGCCTACCCGTGCCGGTTCACCTCCGTGCGCACCGGCAGCCCGCGCAACGACGTGCTCGTGGGTGCCCGGCCCGGCGCGGGCGCCGCCGTACGCGCCCGGTGGGGCATCCCGCCGGAGCACACGGTGGTGCTGTACGCGCCCACGCGCCGCGAGTACCGGCGCGGCGGGCACGTCGAGCGCTTCGACCTGGCCCGGTTCGCCGCGGACCTCGGCGAGGGCCACACCCTCGTCGTGCGGCTGCACCCGTCGCTGGCGGCCGGGCCGGCGCGCGGGATGGGCCTGGCCGAGCTGCACCGGCGCGGGGTACTGGTCGACGCGACGGACGAGCCGCACGTGGAGGAGGTGATGCTCGCCGCCGACGTACTGGTCACCGACTACTCGTCCCTGATGTTCGACTACGCCAACCTGGACCGGCCGATCGTGGTGCACGCCGACGACTGGGAGGCGTACACGGCGAGCCGGGGCGCGTACTTCGACATCACCGCCGATCCGCCGGGCCATGTGTCGCGGTCCTACCGGGAGCTGGCGTGGCTGTTCGCGTCCGGGAGCTGGCGGGACACCGAGTCGGCGCGGCTGCGGACCGGCTTCCGGGCGCGGTTCTGCGAGTTCGACGACGGCTGGGCGGCCGAGCGGGTGGTACGGACCCTGATCCTCGGCGAGGAGGACTGGGCGCCGGAGCCGGCGGTGCCCGCGCCGACCGGGGCGGTCGCCCAGCTGCCCGCGCAGGCCTCGGGCCGCGACCTGCTGGCGCCGTCATGAGGGGGCGCGCGCCCGGGTGGCGTTCCTGGCGGCCCCGCACGTGGGTCCTGGTCCTGGCCGCGCTGTTCGCGCTGTTCCAGCTCTCCACCGTCACCGGCCGGGACACCCCCGACACCAAGAACTACCTGTCGTACGCGCTGAGTCTGCGCGGGGAGGGCAAGCGGGAGACGGCGGCCGTCACCATCGACTACGTGTGCGCCGGCGAGGCGGCCCGCGCGCGCCGCGGGCAGAGCGTGGACGTCCTGCGCTTCCGCGAGCCGAGTCCGGCGGCGCGGGTGGCCAAGGAGTGCCGGGCCGGGCTGTGGCGTGAGGTGGACGCCCGGCTGCGCGCCGGGCAGACCGGCGGGCACACCCTGCCGTTCACCTCGGCGCGCTTCATGCGGATCTTCGAGGTGCGGCCGGGCTATCCGGTGTTCCTGATCCCGTTCCTCACGGTGTTCGGTGTGACGTGGGGGATGTGGGCGGCGGGTGTCGTCGTCACGGTCGCCGGCGGTGTCCTCGTTTACCTCCTGCTGCGCAGCCGCCGGGTGCCCGTGCCGCTGGCGCTGACCGGCCAGGGCCTCTACTACGTGCTGCCATGCGGCACCACGGCCATGCGGCCGATGGCCGAGGGCCTGATGCTGGCGCTGACCCTGGCGGCACTGTGGGGCTGTTCGCTGGCTCTGGAGGGG
>NZ_POTZ01000208.1 GCF_003236365.1 Streptomyces sp. NTH33 | reverse complement strand
CCCCGGGGGGCCGGCCGCGGCGCGGGAGGGGGCCCGCGTCCCTGGGCAGCCGCCCCGCCTCCGTGAGGGCGCGGCGGAGCAGGAACTCGATCTGGGCGTTGGCGGAGCGCAGTTCGTCGGAGGCCCACCGGGCGAGCGCGTCGTAGACCGACGGGTCCAGCCGCAGCAGCACCTGCTTGCGCTGCTGCGGCCTGCGCCTGGGCGAGGGTCCCTCCTCGGCAGCCGTCACTGGTAGAGCGTCCCCGTGTTCAGCACCGGCTGCGCCGCCCGGTCGCCGCAGAGCACCACCATCAGGTTCGACACCATCGCCGCCTTCCGCTCCTCGTCCAGTTCCACGATGTCCCGCTCGGACATGCGGGCGAGCGCCGCCTCGACCATGCCGACCGCGCCGTCCACGATCTGGCGCCGGGCCGCCACGACCGCGCCGGCCTGCTGCCGCTGGAGCATCGCCGAGGCGATCTCGGGAGCGTAGGCCAGGTGCGTGAAGCGGGACTCGATGATCTGCACCCCGGCCGCCTCCACGCGCGCGTGCAGTTCGACGGCGAGCTTCTCGGTGATCTCCTCGGCGTTGCCGCGCAGGGAGAGGCCGTCCTCCTCGTGGGCGTCGTAGGGGTACTCGATGGCGATGTGGCGTACGGCCGCCTCGGTCTGGGTGGAGACGAACTCCAGGAAGTCGTCCACCTCGAAGGTGGCCTGCGCGGTGTCCCGCACCTTCCAGACGACGACCGCGGCGAGTTCTATCGGGTTGCCGTAGGCGTCGTTGACCTTCAGTACGGCGGTCTCGTGGTTGCGGACGCGGGTGGAGATCTTCTCCCGGGAGGTGAACGGGTTCACCCAGCGCAGCCCGTCCTCGCGGATCGTGCCCCGGTAGCGGCCGAAGAGTTGCACCACCCGCGCCTCGCCCGGCGCGACCATGTTCAGCCCGCCCATCGCGAGCAGCGCGGCGATGCCGGTCAGGACGCCCACGACGATCAGCGCCGCCTGGGCGCCGGTCGCCGTGACCATCGTGCCGCCCGCGACCAGCGCCGCCGCGACCAGCACGCCGAGCAGGCCCAGCAGCAGGGCGAGCCCACCCCCGATGCTGTGCGCCGGGAACTCGCGCACCCGCGGCTCGGGCATCTCGGGCAGGCCGGTGGTGGGCGTGGAGTCCTGCAGTGGTTGTGCGGACATGACGGGTCCCCCGTTCTCGTGCGGCCGGTGAACTGCCGGCCCATAGCGTCTGTCTAGCTAAGTGATATCACTTTTTCACACCATGACAACCCTGCGGGCACATGAAGCGTCGGTTCCTCCGGGGCGGGTGCTCATTCTCACGTCCGATAAGGGGTGAATCGGGTGCCCTTTGCCCCAGACGTCGGTGTTAGCTTTCTGAGCTGACCTGCACCCACGTGAGTGACTGCCGAGACCGAAGCGGAGCGGACGGATCCATGGGACGAGCGGAAGAGAGACGAGCGCGGCAGCGCGAGGGCCGCCGCGCGGCGCCCAGGCGCTCGTCCGGGACTCCGGCGACCGGCATCGGCCCCGCCGACGGCGGCAGGGCCGCGGCGCGCAGGGCCGCCCGGCCGGTCAGGGAGAAGGGCGGCATACGCCGGCTGTTCACCTGGAGGAAGATCCTCGGCACGTTCTTCGGCGTCTGCCTGCTGGGCATCGGCTCCTTCATCGTGCTGTACGTGGTGGTGGACATACCCAAGGGCAACGCCGACGCGACACGTCAGAGCAACGTCTACAAGTACAGCGACGGCACGATCCTGGCCCGTACCGGCGAGGTCAACCGCGAGATGGTGGACCTGGACAAGGTGCCCAAGGCCGTCCAGCGCTGTTTCGTCGCGGCCGAGAACAAGACCTTCTACACCGACCACGGCGTCGACCTGAAGGGCACCGCCCGCGGTCTGCTCAACACGCTGAGCGGCAAGGGCGCGCAGGGCGGGTCGACGATCACCCAGCAGTACGTCAAGAACTTCTACCTCAACCAGGACCAGACCGTCACGCGCAAGGTGAAGGAACTGGTCATCTCGTTGAAGGTGGACCAGAAGATGTCGAAGGACGACATCCTCGCCGGGTACATCAACACCAGCTACTACGGCCGGGGCGCCTACGGCATCCAGGCCGCCGCGCAGGCCTACTACCGCGTCGACGCCAAGGACCTCACCGTCCAGCAGGGCGCCTACCTCGCCGCCTTGATGCAGGCCCCGAGCCAGTACGACTGGGCCGTCGCGAGCGACACCGGCAAGAAGCTCGCGCAGCAGCGCTGGAACTACGTGCTCGACAACATGGTCAAGCAGAACTGGCTGGACGCCTCCGAGCGGCAGGCCATGAAGTTCCCCGAGCCCAAGGAACCCCGGCCCGCTCCCGGGCAGGAGGGCCAGAAGGGCTACCTGATCGCACTCGCCAACCGTCAGCTCGCGCAGCAGCTGGTGAAGGAGCAGGGCCTGACCCAGGGCCAGGCGGAGCAGGCGGTCGACGGCCAGGGCTGGAACATCACCCTGGACATCGACAAGAAGAAGCAGGCCGCGCTGGAGGAGGCGGTCAAGACGCAGCTGACCAGCAAGCTGAACCCGAAGGAGCGCCCGGTCGACAAACACGTCCAGGCCGGCGCCGTCTCCGTCGACGCGAAGACCGGGCACATCGTCGCCCTGTACGGCGGCGAGGACTACTTCAAGCACTACTTCAGCAACGCGACCCGTAACGACTACCAGCCCGCCTCCACCTTCAAGCCGGTCATCCTGGCCGCGGCCCTGGAGCACGACGCCAAGACCCAGGACGGCCGGCCGATCGCGGCGAACACGATCTACGACGGCACCAGCGAACGCCAGGTCGTGGACCGCGGCCGCCGGGTCGGCTTCGGCCCGCCCAACGAGGACGACCGGAGCTACGGCGACATCACCGTCCAGACGGCCATGAACAAGTCGGTCAACTCCGTCTTCGCGCAGATGGGCATCGACGTGGGCATGGAGCAGGTGATGGGCGTCGCCGGCGAGCTCGGCATGAACACCAAGGGCATGCAGGCGGTGCCCGCCCAGACGCTGGGCTCCATGGGCGCGAGCCCGCTGGAGATGGCCGGGATCTACGCCACGTTCGCCAACCACGGCGAGAAGGTCACCCCGACCATCGTCAAGTCGGCCGAGCAGCGGGGCCGTACGGTCAAGATGTCCGACCCGATCGGCGACCAGGTCATCAGCCGCCAGGCCGCCGACACGGTCACCTCGGTGCTGACCGGCGTGGTCGACGACGGTACGGCCCAGAAGTCGGTGCGGGACAACCCGCGGCGCAACGGCCAGCAGGTCGCGGGCAAGACGGGTACGTCCGACGAGAACAAGTCCGCCTGGTTCGTCGGCTACACGCCGAAGCTGGTCACCGCGGTGGGCCTGTTCGGCGAGGACCTGAAGCAGAACGGCAAGCACGTCCCGATGTACGAGGCGGGTGGCGTGCCGCGCGTCAACGGCGGTGGCTTCCCGGCCCAGATCTGGGCCGAGTACACCTTCGGCGTGATGGGCGAGGTCAGCAAGTTCGACCTGGACACCAAGCAGGGCGCCGCGGTCCAGCCCTCAAAGACCCCGTCGGTCAGCGAGACGCCCAGCGAGAGCCCGTCCGAGTCGCCCACCACCAGTGCCCCGCCGGTGTCCGAGACGCCGACCGAGTCCCCCAGCGAGCAGACCACCCCGTCGCAGTCCCCCAGCGAGCAGGCCACCCCGTCGCAGAGCGCGAGCGAGACCCCGCCGGCCAGGGAACCGACGGACGACACCACCGACAGCCTGCTGAACCTCAACGGCCAGTGAGCGGCACGAAGGGGCGCCCGGACCGGGCGCCCCTTCGGCGTACTGAGCCGTACTGAGCTGTACTGAGCCGCGCTGAGCCGCACCGACCGTCTTGGTGCCGGTCAGCGGGCCTGGTCGTTCCCGGCCGAGTGGTTGAGCTCGAACCAGACCACCTTGCCCGTGCTCAGCCGGGTCGCGCCCCAGCGCCGGGCCAGCTTGTTCACCAGGTACAGTCCGCGGCCGCCCTCGTCCGTGGCGCGGGCCTGGCGCATGCGCGGCAGCTGCGGCACGTCGTCGCCGACCTCGCAGCGCAGGACGTCGGTGCGCAGCAGACGGAGGGTGACCGGGCGGGAGGCGTAGCGCACGGCGTTGGTGACGACCTCGCTGACCAGCAGCTCCACGGAGTCGGTGAGCTCCTGCAGGTCCCAGCGCTCCAGCGCCTGGCGCGCCATGCGGCGGGCCTGGCCGGGGGCGGAGTCCTCCGGCTCCAGGGACCAGTACGCCGCGTCGCTCGGCGCGATCCCGTCGAAGCGGGCGGCGAGCAGCGCGATGTCGTCGTCCCGGTCGCCCGGACCCAGCATGTCCAGGATCTCGTCGCACAGGGCTTCGAGCGGCGGCGGATGGTCGGGGCCGGTGAGCTGCGCGGTCGCCGACAGCTTCTCGCGCAGCTGTTCTATGCCCGTCCACACGTCCCTCAGACGCGACTCGACCAGGCCGTCGGTGTAGAGGAGCAGGGTCGCGCCGGCCGGGGCGTCCAGTTCCACGGCCTCGAAGTCGACCCCGCCGACACCGATCGGTGCGCCCGACGGCACCCGCAGCACCTCCGACCGGCCGCCCAGGTGCAGCAGCACGGGCGGCGGGTGGCCGGCGTTGGCGATGGTGATGCGGTGCGCGACGGGGTCGTAGACGGCGTACATGCAGGTCGCCATGCGGTCGGTTCCCAGGCGCTGCGCCTGCTCGTCGAGGTGGTGCAGCACCTCCTGCGGCGGCAGGTCGAGCCCGGCCAGGGTCTGCGCGGTCGTCCGCAGCTGCCCCATGATCGCGGCCGAGGTCATGGAGTGGCCCATGACGTCACCGACGACGAGGGCGACCCGGCTGCCAGGCAGCGGGATCGCGTCGTACCAGTCACCGCCCACGCGCGCGGTCTCCGCGGCGGGCAGATAGCGCGAGGCCAGCCGTACGCCCGTCGGGTGGGGCAGCGTCTCGGGCAGCATCGTGCGCTGCAGCTCGTCGGCGATGTACGCCTCACGGCCGTACAGCACCGCTTTGTCGATGCCCAGCGCGCTGTGCGTGGCGAGCTGGGCGGCGACCAGCAGGTCGTCGGGCTCGAACGCCTGGCGCTCCGGACGGCGCAGGAACAGCGCGGCGCCGATGACACGGCGCCGGCCGCGCAGCGGGGCGAGAATGGCGCGCTGCCCCTCGGGCACCGCCAGCTCCGATCCCTCGCCGAGGAGTTCGGCGAGGGCCACCTGGGCGGGCGCCGTGTCCGTGAACACCGGCCGTACGCCCCGCAGCACCTCGCCCAGCGCGCTGCCCGGCCGGACCTCGCACAGCTCGTTGGTCACCACCGACAGCTCCGCCGGCTGCTCCGGCACCGGCGGCGGCACGTACACGCCGTCGGTGTCGCGCTCCGCCGGGATCCGGTCGGAACGGCGCAGCCGCAGCACGAGCGGACCCATGGGCCGCTCGTCGCCCACCGGCAGCGGTTCGCGCAGATAGACGAGGATCGCGTCGGAGAAGGTCGGCACGGTGGCCCGGCACAGGCCCATGACGATCTCGTCGAGGTCCATGCCGCGCGCGATCCGCCGGGTGGCCGCCCCCACGAACCGCAGCCGGTCCCCGTCCCGCCGCATGGGCGACGGCCGGCCGGGCGGCAGCCCTCGGCCGGTACGGCGCTCCTTGCCGCCGGGGGGCAGGCCGCGCCGGGCCCCGCGGTCCTGGCCGCCGGACGGCTCGCCGCCGCCGGTCCCGGGATCCGCGTTTCCGTCCCTGCTTCCGTCCTTGCCGGTCCCGCCGCCCGCCCCGTCCTCGGCGGACTCCGCCTCGGCCGTCATGGCCGCCGCGTCCGGCTGGGCCGGGATGCCCTCCGGCGCGGGACGCGGACGGTGGGCGCCGGGCTCGGCGGACGTGGACTGGGAGTGCTCGGACCCGGCGGTGCGGGACTGTTGCGGTAATGCCGAGGACCCCGAGGCGGCCGGGGTACGCAGGAGTGCCCCACAGGCGTCCGTGGGGTCGGTGCCCGCCTGGGGGCGCTCGAAGGAGGTCGGCTGCTCCGTCACGCGTGTCGAATCCATCCGTCCGGGGCCGCGCGCCGGGCGCGCAGTTCGTCCCGCCGAAGACCCAATACCCGGAATACATGTCCCAGGAACGGATTTCCGGAGTGGTCAGAGGTTGTTCCTGTGCAACCGGCGAACCGTTCGCGGCTCGCACGGGTGTTGCCGTCGTACCCCTCGCTCACGTCCTGCCGCCCCTCGGTGACGTCCGGTCAGGCCCGGCCTGCTGTCCGGGAGTTGCTCCTGAACCTCGTTCGATCGTTGCGATCGTTGCGGAGGACGATCCTACGTTTCCCGCCCGGGGGCGCATCAAGGGCCTCATGAGGCCATGTGCACGGGCGTACGGTCCCAGTCGTCCGGGAGTGACGGTACCGCCCAGGCGGGGTCCGGGCGCCACTGCTGCCAGGACTCGCAGAACGGAGACCGCCAGGCGCGGATCACCTCCACGGCGTCCCGGCCGGCGGCCTCGACCCGCTCGGCGAGCTCGGCGCCCACCAGGCCGTCGCGCCGCGCCTGCGCGAACTCGTCCTCGTCGCGCCAGTGCCAACTGCGGTCCGGGTGCACGGAGATGTCCAGAAAGTGGTCCTCGGAGTCGACTCCGCCCGCCCAGCGGGCGAGCGGCTCCTCCAGGTTGACGTACCAGTTCTTGAACCGCCAGCCCGGCTCCCAGAACAGCCACACCGACCAGGGCTCGCCGGGCCGGGCCAGCTTCAGCACGCCGGTGCCGGACCAGCGGTCGCGCCGCACGGCCCGTGGCTTGGTGTAGCGCGACGCGAGCGGTTCCAGGTGTACGGGGGTGCCGTCGGCGAGCACGGGTTTGACGCACTCGGTGCCGGGCGCCATCCATACGGCGAGCAGGCCCGGGTCGTCCCGCACGACGGTGACGGGGCGTGCGATGTGGAAGCGCGCGCCGCCGTTCTCCCGGTACCGCCACAGGATCTGGCTGCCCGGGGCCCAGCGGGCCGTCGCACCGCCCGTGGCCGCGCGTGTGGTCGCTCCGTCGTCTGCCATGAGCAGATTTTAGGTGCCCGGGGCACCTGATGCCGCCGAGGGCGTCACGGGTTCACGTCCGGGCGTGAGGTGAGGTGCCGAGGCGTCACGGACGTGTCATCCGCAGGACGTCCAGCGCCTCGTCGAGCTGTTCGGCCGTGAGCTGTCCGCGCTCGACGTACCCGCTCTCGACGACGACCTGGCGGATGGTCTTCTGCTCGGCCAGCGCCTTCTTGGCGACCTTCGCCGCCTCCTCGTACCCGATGTACCGGTTGAGCGGGGTGACGACGGAAGGGGAGGACTCGGCGTACTCGCGGGCGCGCTCCCGGTGGGCGACGATCCCGTCCACGGTGCGGTCGGCGAGCAGCCGGGAGACGTTGGCCAGCAGCCGGACGGACTCCAGGACGTTCTTGGCGATGACCGGGAGCATGACGTTGAGCTCGAAGTTGCCGGAGGCGCCGGCGGCGGCGACGGTGGCGTCGTTGCCGGTGACCTGGGCGCAGACCATGAGGACGGCCTCGGGAACGACCGGGTTGACCTTCCCCGGCATGATGGACGACCCCGGCTGCAGATCGGGCAGGGAGATCTCGGCGAGCCCGGTCCGCGGCCCGGAGGCCATCCACCGCAGATCGTTGGCGATCTTCGTCAGCCCCACGGCGATGGTGCGCAGCTGTCCGCTGGTCTCGACGACGCCGTCCCTGGCGCCCTGCGCCTCGAAGTGGTCGCGGGCCTCGGTGAGCGGGAGCCCGGTGACGCGGGCGACCTCCTGGATGACGGCGGCGGAGAACCCGGGCGGGGTGTTGATCCCGGTGCCGACGGCGGTCCCGCCGAGCGGCAGCTCGGCCAGCCGGGGCAGGGAGGCGTTCAGCCGCTCGACCCCGTACCGCACCTGGGCGGCGTACCCGGCGAACTCCTGACCGAGGGTCACGGGCGTGGCGTCCATGAGGTGCGTCCGCCCGGACTTCACCACGTCGGCGAACTCCTCGGCCTTGCGGGTGAGGGCGGCCGCGAGGTGGTCCAGGGCGGGGATCAGGTCGCGGGTGACGGCGGCGGTGGCGGCGATGTGGAGGGAGGAGGGGAAGACGTCGTTGGACGACTGCGACGCGTTGACGTGGTCGTTGGGGTGCACGTCCCGCCCGAGCCGCTCGCTCGCGAGGGTGGCGATGACCTCGTTGGTGTTCATGTTGGAGGAGGTCCCGGACCCGGTCTGGAACACGTCGACGGGGAAGTGCTCGTCCCACCTGCCCTCGGCGACCTCCGCCGCCGCCTCCTGGATCGCCCCGGCGACGTCCTCGTCGAGCACGCCGAGCTCCGCGTTGACCTTGGCCGCGGCGCCCTTGATCCGCGCCAGCGCCTCGATGTGCGCGCGCTCGATCCGCTGCCCGGAGACGGGAAAGTTCTCCACGGCGCGCTGCGTCTGCGCGCGCCACTTGGCGTCGGCGGGGACCCGCACCTCGCCCATGGAGTCGTGCTCGACGCGGTAGCGCCGGTCGTCGTCCGCGATCGTCATCGTCGTACCTCCGAAGTTCACAGCAGTGGTGCCGGCCGGGTGTATTCCTGCCGGTTCCCCGTTGACAGCATCCCGCTCGGGTACCCGGAACGGACTCCGCCCCGCCGCGAGGAGGCGGCGGGGCGGACCACCGTGTGAGGCCGGCGCCGGTCGGGTGCCCCGGAGGGCCACGTCGTCGGCCAGGAAGCCCGTCCGCGGGGACGCGTCCTCACTGGCCGTGGGGGAGACGGTCACCCGGCGGCCCGCGTACGCCGTCAGGTCGGCCGGGCGCCGCACGTGTCCGCTGCGGGCGTCGGCGCCGGACGGCGTGGCGAGCGTGCCGCCGGGTGACCGTCTCGACCGTGAACCCGGCGTCCCGGGTTCCGGTGCCGGTCTACACGGCCTGCTGCCAGAGGGTGTAGGCGATGCCGTCGGCCGCGCGGTCCAGGCCGGTGGTGTTGATGTTGGTGAGGGTGTCGCAGGACCGGTGGTAGCAGGGGTCGTAGGAGGCGCCGGCCGTGCCGCCCCACTTGGCGGCCTGCGTGGACGTCTTGCGGGCGCTGGCGCCCATCGCGTAACCGGAGGTGGGTATGCCGGCCTGCTCGAAGGGGTAGTCGTCGCTGCGCCCGGCGCCCTCGGTGTTCTCCTCGGGCCGCAGGCCCAGCGAGTCCCAGTACGCCTTCATCGGCGCGGCGGCCGACGAGGTGATGTGGTTGATGAAGTAGCCGCCGTTGGTGGAGGCGACCATGTCGAAGTTGTAGTACGCCCGGATCGTGGCGCGCTGGGTCGAGGACAGCGAACGGACGTAGAACTTCGAGCCGTTGAGACCCTGCTCCTCGTCGGTCCACCAGGCGAAGCGGACCCGGTTGCGCAGGGTGGGGTTCTGCTGCGCCAGGGTCAGGGCGTTCTCGAGGAGCGCGGCCGAGCCGGAGCCGTTGTCGTTCATGCCGGGGCCCGCCGAGACGCTGTCGAGGTGGGCGCCGAACATGTACACGTTGTTCGCGTCGCCGCGCGGCCACTCGGCGATCAGGTTGGGACCCGCTCCGCTGGTGCAGCCGGAGGTGCAGGACTGCTCGGTGACGGTGTAGCCGGCCGCCTGCAGCTTGCCCTTCACATAGGCGACGGAGTCGCGGTAGCCCTGGGTGGTGGAGCGGCGGTTGCCGCCGTTGCGGCCGGCGATGGCGCTGAACTCGCTCAGGTGCGCCCGCACCTTGGTCACGTCGATGTTGGGCGCGGCGAGCGCCTTCACGGTGGTGGACCGGCCCGTGTCCGCGAGGGTCTGCGTCTGCCGGGCGTCTGCCGGGCCGGCGGCCGCGGCTGCGGCGGGGAGTGTTCCGCAGCCGAGCACGACGGCGAGGGAGAAGCTCGCCACGGCGAGTCGTCGTCTCACTCTGTCTCCTTCGGGAGGTGGTCCGTGGGGTGGACCACAGGGAATCTGACATGTCGTGTACATGTCGGATTGGCGAGAAGGTTCACAGTGGAAGTTGAGCGAGTCAACAGAAAAGGCGCCCGTGCGGGCAGGTTGTCCAAAAAAGGAACATGATGTCCGCTATCCGGACGTGCGGGCGCCCGTGGTCGGCCCGACGGGCCTTCACCGGGCCCGTTGTGAGGAGCCGTCAGGTGGCCGGCGCGGCGTGACCGTGGACGGCGGCGTCGATCTGCCGCGGCCGGCCGGGGGCGAGGTGCGGGCGGCGGGTGGTGGCGGGCGAAACGGCAGGGGCCGGTCCGGGTGACACCCGGACCGGCCCCGAGGACGTCGGCGGACGCGCTACGCCAGCCCCGGTCCCCGCACCGGGATGGTCGTGAACGTCGGCTGCGGCGCCGGGTCCTGGAAGAAGTCGTTGCCCTTGTCGTCCACGACGACGAACGCCGGGAAGTCCTCCACCTCGATCTTCCAGACCGCCTCCATGCCGAGTTCCTCGTACTCCAGGACCTCGACCTTCTTGATGCAGTCCTGGGCCAGCCGGGCCGCGGGCCCACCGATGGACCCCAGGTAGAAGCCGCCGTGCGCGGCACACGCGTCCGTGACCTGCTTGCTGCGGTTCCCCTTGGCCAGCATCACCTTCGAACCGCCCGCCGCCTGGAACTGCTCGACGTAGGAGTCCATCCGCCCGGCCGTGGTCGGCCCGAACGAGCCCGAGGTGTAGCCCTCGGGGGTCTTCGCCGGTCCGGCGTAGTACACCGGGTGGTCCTTGAGGTACTGCGGCATGCCCTCACCCGCGTCCAGCCGCTCCTTGATCTTCGCGTGGGCGATGTCCCGCGCCACGACCAGCGGCCCGGTCAGCGACAGCCGGGTCTTCACGGGGTACTTCGTCAGCTCCGCGAGGATCTCGTCCATCGGCCGGTTCAGGTCGATCTTCACACTCTGCCCATCAGCGGCTTCGCCGCGGGCGTCGTCCGACAGGTGCTCGTCCGTCGTCTCCGGCAGGAACCGCGCCGGGTCCTTCTCCAGCTGCTCCAGGAACACGCCCTCGGGCGTGATCTTCGCCAGCGCCTGCCGGTCCGCCGAGCAGGACACCGCGAGCGCGACCGGGCAGGACGCGCCGTGCCGCGGCAGGCGGACCACGCGCACGTCGTGGCAGAAGTACTTGCCGCCGAACTGCGCCCCGATCCCGATCTTCTGCGTCAGCTCGAAGACCTTCTCCTCCAGCTCCTTGTCCCGGAAGCCGTGGCCGAGCGGCGAGCCCTCGGCCGGCAGGTTGTCCAGGTAGTGCGCGGAGGCGTACTTCGCGGTCTTCAGCGCGTACTCGGCCGACGTGCCGCCGACCACGATCGCCAGGTGGTACGGCGGGCACGCGGCCGTGCCCAGCGAACGGATCTTCTCCTCCAGGAACTTCATCATGGAGGCCTCGTTCAGGACGGCCTTCGTCTCCTGGTACAGGAAGGACTTGTTGGCCGAGCCGCCGCCCTTGGCCATGAACAGGAACTTGTAGGCGTCGCCGTCCGTCGCGTACAGCTCGATCTGCGCGGGGAGGTTGGAGCCGGTGTTCTTCTCCTCCCACATGGTGAGCGGAGCCATCTGCGAGTAGCGCAGGTTCAGCCGGGTGTAGGCGCCGTGGATGCCCCGGGAGAGGGCCTTCTCGTCCTCGCCCGCCGTCAGTACGTTCTGCCCGCGCTTGCCCATCACGATCGCCGTACCGGTGTCCTGGCACATGGGCAGTACGCCCGCGGCCGCGATGTTGGCGTTCTTGAGCAGGTCCAGGGCGACGAACTTGTCGTTCGCGGACGCCTCGGGGTCGTCGATGATGCGGCGCAGCTGGGCGAGGTGGGCCGGGCGCAGGTAGTGCTGGATGTCGTGGACGGCCTCCTCGGCCAGCTTGCGCAGCGCCTCCGGCTCGACCTTGAGGAACGTACGCCCGTCGGGCCCCTCGACGGTGGAGACGCCCTCGGACGTCACCAGCCGGTACGGGGTGGTGTCCTCGCCCTGGGGGAGCAGATCGGTGTACGCGAACGCAGGGCGAGGACACCACCC
>NZ_POTZ01000207.1 GCF_003236365.1 Streptomyces sp. NTH33 | reverse complement strand
GGGGAGGAGCAGGGCCCCGCCCAGCCCGACGAGCGCCACCGCGGCGGCCGTGCCGGCGACGGCGGTCCGCCGCCGCGAGCGCATCCGCCGCCCGTGCGCCTCGCCGCGGGCGGCCAGGTCCTGCCGGTCGGTCCCGTCGGCTCCGAACGCGGTGCCGGTGCCCCGCAGGGCGTCGGCGAACCGTTCCTCGAAGGGGTCGGGCTCGTGGTCGTGGTCGTGGTCGTGGTCTGCAACAGGCATGACGAACCGCCGTCTCCGCAACGTTGGTTGATGATCGATGATCCGGTCGTGGGCCGGAGCGGGTCAGGACCTCGCGTACTCGCCGAGGGAGTCGCCGAGCAGCACGCGCAGCCGGGCGAGGGCGCGGACGCAGCGCGTCCGGACGGCCGCCGAGCTGGCGTTCAGCACCGCGGCCGTCTCCTCGATGCTGCGGTCCTCCCAGTAGCGCAGGACGACCACCGCCCGGTCCTTGGCGGAGAGTTGTCCGAGTGCTTCCAGGAGGGTCAGCCGCAGCGGCGCGTCGCCGCCCGCCTGCGGCTCGGGCACCTCGGGGAGCACGTCGGTGGCGCGCTCCCTGCGGCTGCTGTGGCGACGCCGGTGGGCGAGGAAGACGCGGGTGAGGACGGTCTGGGCGTAACCGGCCGGGTTGTCGGCGCGGGAGGCCTTCTTCCAGTGGACGTACACCCGGCCGAGGGTCTCCTGGACCAGGTCCTCGGCGAGATGGGTGTCACCACCGGTGAGCAGACAGGCCGAGCGGTACAGATGCCCGGCCCGCGCCGCCGCGAACTCCGGAAAACCGTTGTCGCGGGTCTTTCTCATGCGTTCCCCCGTGCCACCTGTCGTTCGGTCCGTCCGTCCGTACCCTCTCGCCTCTTTGATGCGCTGGACCCACCGGAATGTTTCACGGCGGTTCCGGACTGTTTCCACGGCCCGAGGACGACGGGTGCCGCGTAAGCGCACCTCTGTGGCTTACGCGGCACCCGCCGCCCGTGTCTCACTTCGGGACGCGTACTACGGCAGTGCGTGCACGTGCGGGCCCACCGTGTTCGACCAGGCGTTGCCGGCCGAGGCGTCCCAGTTGGTGGACCAGGTCATCGCGCCGCGCAGGTCCGGGTAGGCCTTGGAGGGCTTGAAGGAGCCGCAGTTGGTGAGCTTCGTCAGGCAGTCCAGGGCGTTGTTCACGACTGTGGGTGAGACGTAGCCGCTGCCCGCGCCGCGTGGGGAGGCGGGGACGCCCAGGCCGACCTGGGAGGGGGCGAGGCCGCCTTCCAGCTGGATGCAGGCCAGGGCGGTGAGGAAGTCGACCGAGCCCTGGCTGTAGACCTTGCCGTCGCAGCCCAGCATCGAACCGCTGTTGTAGTACTGGGTGTTGACGACCGTGAGGATGTCCTTGACGTTCAGCGCGGTCCGGAAGTAGCCGGCCGACGTGGACTGCATGTCGATCGTCTGCGGGGCCATCGTGATGATCAGCGACGGGCCCGCCTTGGCCGACAGGGAGCGCAGGGCCTGCGTCATGTAGGTGGCGTTCAGGCCGTTCTCCAGGTCGATGTCGACGCCGTCGAAGCCGTACGTCCGCATCAGGGAGTACACGGAGTCGGCGAAGTTCGTCGCGGAGGCGGAGTCGTTCACGGCGACGGCGCCCTTCTCGCCGCCCACCGAGACGATGACCTTCTTGCCGGCGGCCTGCTTGGCCCTGATGTCCGCCTTGAACTGGTCGACGGTGTAGCCCTTCAGGCCGGCCGTGTCGAGGGTGAAGGTCACCGCGCCCGGCGTGCTCGTGGCGTCGGCGAAGGAGACCGCGATGATGTCGTACTGGGACGGGACGTCCGAGATCCTCTGGACGGCCGCGCCGTTGTCGAAGTTCTGCCAGTAGCCGGTCACGGCGTGCTTCGGCAGGCCCGTACCGCCACTCCCGCCGCCGGCCGTCGTCGTGCCGGTCACGGTCGCCGACCTCGCCGACTCGCCCGCCGCGTTCGTCGCCGTCACCTGGAAGGAGTACGAGGTGGAGGCCGCGAGCCCGGTCACGGTCGCCGACGTGCCGGTCACCGCCGTGACCTTCGTGCCGCTGCGGTAGACGCTGTAGCCGGTCGCGCCCGAGACCGTGTTCCAGACCAGGGAGACGGACGAGGACGTCGTGCCCGTCACCGTCAGGCCGCCCGGTGCCGCCGGGACCGTCGGGGCCGGGTCACCGCCGCCGCCCCCGTCGGGGCCGAGGACCGAGACGTCGTCGGCGTAGTACGCCGCCTGCCCGTACCAGCCGTGCAGGTACACCGTCACCGAGGTCGTCGAGGAGCCGGTGGTGAGGGTGGTCGACAGCTGCTTCCAGCCCGCCGAGTCCGGCGTCCACGTCGACACGTCCGTCGTGCCCGTGCCGGTCGCGCCCAGGTAGGTGTAGCCGCCCTGCACCCAGGCGCTCAGCGTGTACGTCGAGTTGGGCCTGACCGCCACCGTCTGGGCGCACCTGGCGTTGTCCTGCCCGGCCGGCGTGGCCTTCAGCGCGGCGGAGCCGCCGTGCACGGGGGAGGAGACGGTCGTACCGCTGCCGGCCGAGCACGTCCAGTTGCCCAGGCCCGACTCGAAGCCGGCGTTCTTCGCGTTGTTGACGTCCGCCGCCGCGGCCTGGCCGGTGACGGCGAAGGAGAGGGCGAGGGCGGCGGTGACGGCTCCCGACCACAGGCGCAGCCGCCGTCTGCCGGGTCTGGGCATGCCTGATACGCGGTCCACTGGGGCCTCCGGTGGGGGAGAGGAGGAAGGGGAGGACTGACTGGCGAACGGTGGCCACCGCCTGGTGGTACAAGTTGGTCCAGACCATTTCTGTTGTCAAGAGGTCCAGACCAAATCGGGCCCGTCGGCTTCGCGGTGCCAACCTCCCTGCCGTATGGGCCGGTTACGGGTGCGTCTCCTCCCGCCACCGGTCCAGCAGCATCCCCACCGCGCACCCCGCCAGCAACACCCCCGTCGACATCCACAGGGCCAGTGACGACAGGCCCGTACGCTCCCACCGCAGCGACACCGTCAGCAGGTGCGCCGCCACCGGCACCGCGCACGCCGCCACCGCGTGCCGCGCCGGCACCTCCCGCCACGGCGCCGGGTGCACCCGCGCCGCCGCCCAGGTCGCCAGCACGACGCACACCAGGTTCGGCAGGTGGACCAGGGCCAGCGCCGCGCCGAACGAGCCGACGCCCCGCGGGCCGACCAGGTTCTCGTACACCACCGTCATCTGGACGTACTCGGTGACGACGAGCACGACCACGCCCGCCGCCCAGGCCCGGACCAGCGGTATCACCGCGCCCCCACTGTCATTGCACTTGCACCGAATCGACGATCTTCTTCAGGTCCGCGGACGGCAGCGCGCCCCGCGCCGCGTCGATCCGCACCGCGAACGTCCGGCCGTTGGAGTCCAGGCCCGTCAGGATCACGCCCTTGATCGGCGTGCCCTTGGGCGGGTTGCCGTCCTCGCCGGTCGAGGTGAAGGTGAAGTCGATGCGCTTGGCGTGGTCGGTGTCGGCCAGCTTCACGTCCTTCTCGCCCTGCACCTTCGCGCCCATCCGGATGCCGGCCTCCGCGGCGATGGCGGCCTGCTCGACCGAGCGCGCCTGGGTGAAGTCCAGCTGAACGGTGATCATCGACACCGTCCGGCCCGACTCCTCGCGCACGGCCGCCGCCGCGTTGTACTTGCTGCGCTCGGCCGCACTCTGCTCCACGTACCCTCCCGGGCCCTGGGGGTACGACACGGAGACGCCCCTGGTCTTCAGGGTGCCCCAGCCCTCGGGGACGGAGGCCGTGTGCGTACTGCGGTTTCCGCAGCCCGTGAGGGCCACCACGGCGGCGAGCAGGCCCGCGGTCAGCGGTCGTGTCCTCATCGGCGTGCCCTTCTGTCGGCGGGATCGGTGAGATCGGCGGATTCAGTTCGCACAGTAGCTGTAGGGAACGTAGGACCGGCTGTCGCCGTTCGGCGCGCCGAGGAACTGCGCGTTCGTCAGCGTCTCCGCCTTCTTCTCGGTGCCGACCGACAGGCCGAGGCTGAGGCCGAGGTTCAGCTCGAAGCCGAACTCGGCGGCGTCGACCTGGCCGGTGTACGTCATCCTGCTGGACGTGCCCTTGTCGAACATCAGCCGGCCGAAGGGGTCGTCGGCGCCCGGACGCCGTGTCGGCGCGTGATCGTCGAACATGTACCGGAACGGCGTCGCCAGCTGTTCGTCGGTGCCGGTCAGCCACTGCTCGGCGACGGCCCGGTCGTGGTCGCCGGCGGGACCCGGATCGAAGCTCAGGGAGCTGGTGACGACCTGGATGCCGGTGCCGCTGTCGGTGCCGTTCGCGCTCACGCCCGCGCCCCGCTTGTCCTTGCCCGACTTGCCGTTGTCGCCGCCGAGCCCGGCACCGTCCCGCTGCCCGCCCTGCTCGACGGTACGGGTCATGTCGATGCCGACCAGCTTGCCGGTGGCCTTGTCGTAGGTGACGGTGAGGGTGCCGGTCCGGCTGGTGGAGGCCGAGGCGTTGCCGCTGAGCGGGCTGGCCTCGTAGCTCGCGTCGGTGCCGTACTGGAGGGAGGAAGAGTACGTGTACGACTTGGTGTTCGCGTAGGCGTTGTCGGTCCAGGTGACCTGGGGGGTGTAGGAGAAGGTGCCGCCGAGCGCGGCGCTCAGCTTCTTCTCGTCGCCCGCCGAGATCTTCAGACCGGCCGCCGCGGAGGCCTCCAGGCTCACCGTGCCGTAGGTGATCCTCCGGTTGTCGCCGAGGTGCTCCCTCACCCGTTTCCCGGTGTCCTCCTCGTCCTTCAGGGGGCCGGTGCCGAAGAGGTGGAGGATGCTGTCGCCGAGGCTCGCCTCCGCGCCGCCCGGCGACTGGCGCCGCATCCGGTACATCTCCAGCTTCTCGATGTCGTCGCGGAACCTCCGCGCCTCCTCAGGGCTCTCGAACACCCAGGTGTCCCCGTTGGTGACCTTGATCCCGGCGCCCAGCTCCACCTTGTCGGTGCCGAGCTTCCCCATCTTCACGCCGGGCTTGAAGTCCTTCTTCGCGCCGACGGAGGCCGCGTCGGTGAAGGTGAGGTGGACCAGCTCGTCCTGGTCGTCGACCTTGCCGTCGTGGTTGACGTCCGTGTGCGCCTTGAGGTGCTGCTCCTGGAAGCCGTACTCCTTGCCGATCTCCCAGAAGGCGATCTTCGCTGTGGAGCCCGCCTTGTCGGTGACCGCCGAGATCTGGCACAGCGGCGGCTCGAAGTCCGCGTCGGTCAGCGGCCGGTGGTCCGCCTGCCCGGTCCCGGTGCCGCAGTCGCCGCCGCCGGTGACCTTGCAGATCTCGGCGGAGATCTTCTCGTGGATGTTCCGGCCGATGCCGGTGGCGGAGATGCCGAGCACCACGGCGACGGTGACCACGACCATGCCCAGGTACTCGGTGGCACTCGCGCCCGAGTCGTCGTACCGGTACGTCCTGTGACACGTCCGTCTGCCGCCCCCGCCGGCCATACGGTTCCCCTCCTCGCACAGTGGCAAGCGCCTTTCCGGGCGGCGAGCGTAGGTGCGAAGGGAGCCGGGAGGCGTGGGTCCGGGGACCCAAATGCGGGCCCATGGTCAACCGGCTGTGCAGGGCCCACGCTTCTGGGTTGCGGGAGGAGGCTCAACCTGCCCCGTTTTGACATGACTTGCGCGAGAAGAGTTGCGACTCAGGTACAGAATCGCTGTTCTCCGGCCCCAGAGGCGTGGATACAGTGCTGAGGTAGTCACGCAGCGAAGTCAACTCGGCCCGCCTGAGGAGCGACGACGGGCCGACAGGCGTCAAACGGGGAGCAGCGCGTGTCAACTGCCATTGCTGTGACGAGCGCCGACATGGCGCTGCCCGCGCAGGACGAACGGACCGTGCCCGCCGTCGTCCTGCAGGACCTGGACCGGCAGCCGCTCGAGCAGGCGCTCGACGGGATGCAGGCGCTGATCGACCACCACGGGCATGTCGTCGTCGTGTGCTCGCGCGCCGTCCCCGACGGGGTCGAGCGTCGGCTGCACACGATCCGCTCCTTACTGGAGAGCGACCGCATCGCCCTGTTCCGGCCCGACCTGCCCCCGCTCGGACTCGCCGTTCTCGCCCGCCAGTTGCGCCAGCTCGCCTCCTGCGACCTCAGCCCCGGCGTGCTCGCCTCGGCCGCCCGGCTGCTCACCCACTACCTCCACTCCGGCGCCGTCCTGGGCTCCGTCGCCCGCCTCGACCGCGTCCCCGTCGACCTCAGGGCGCACGCCAAGTCCTGGGTTCCCGGCAGCCAGTTCGGCGTGATCGCCCACCCCGAGCCGCAGCTCGTCAGGATCGGTCCCGAAGCCACCCTGACCGGACCGGACTTCGGCACCTGGATGCTGCTCGCCAAGGGCCGGCTCCAGTCCGACTGGGCCGGTACCGTCCTCGCCCCGGCCTGGAACGTGCAGGGGCTGCGCGAGACCGCCCTGCCGGCCGAGTCCGCCGCCTGGTGGGGGACCGGAAAGCTGATCGAGTTCTGTACCTACCTGCCCGACCTGCCGGTGCTCTACCAGCTGGTCACCTCGGTCCGCCAGGGCGTGTGCCACTGGTGCGGCATCGACGTCATCGGAGACCGCTGCGTCTTCTGCTCCGCCACCCCGCCCCCCGCCCGCGAGAGCCCGGCGCCCACCGGGTGAGTCCTGGACCGCCATCCGATCCCGCTCGACTCAAGCCGACCGACACCCCCATGAGGTTGCAGGGTTCATGAACTCCCGTCAGCGCCGCGGCGTGATACTCCTGATTCTGTCCGTCATCTGCGCCCTCGGCGCGTTCGCGGGCGTGCTCTCCGTCATCAGCGACGTGAAGTCCAAGGTCGGCCCCGAGGTCACCGCCTACCAGCTCAGGACGAACGTGCCGCCGTACACCGCGCTGAACACGGGCCAGTTCGAGAAGGTCAGCATGCCCAAGCGGTGGCTGTCGCCGAACGCCGTCACCGACCTCGCCCAGATCCAGGGCAAGATCGCGGTCACCACCCTGCGCCAGGGCTCCCTGCTGCAGAGCGACATGATCGTGAACCGGCCCGCCCTGCAGCCGGGGCAGCAGGAGGTCGCCATCATGATCGACGCGGCGACCGGTGTGGCCGGCAAGATCACGCCGGGCTCCACGGTCAACGTGTACGCCACTTTCGGCGGGCAGCGGCAGGGAGACCCCGCCCAGTCCAAGATCATTGTGACCAACGCCAAGGTCCTGGACGTCGGCAGGATCACCGCGCTGCAGCCGAACGCCGACAACAGGAACCAGCAGCCCACCGACGCCGTCCCCATCACCTTCGCGCTGTCCGCCATCGACGCCCAGCGCATCACCTACGCCGAGTCGTTCGCCCAGCGGGTCCGGCTCGCGCTGGTCGCTCCCGGCAGCGACACCAGCGTCCCGGCCAAGGACCGGACCTACGAACTCGCGAACGACAAGTGAGAGGCCCGCACGCATGCCCACCAGGATTCTCCCGGCAGTCGGCGACGCGGACGCGGCCCGGTCCGTCGTCACCCTGCTCAGCCAGCTCCCCGACGCCGAGCCGGTGCCGCCGGTCGCCGACTCCACCCAGCTCGTCGACACCCTGGCGCGCCTGGCCGCCGAGTCCGTCGACGAGCTGCCCGAGATCGTGGTGGTGCACGAGCGGATCGGCCCGGTCCCGGCCCTGGAGCTGATCCGCGAAGTGGCCCTGCGCTTCCCGGCGGTCGGCGTCATCCTCGTCACCTCCGACGCGAGCCCCGGCCTGTTCTCCGCCGCCATGGACTCCGGCGCGCGCGGCCTGGTGGCCCTGCCGCTGAGCTACGAGGAACTGGCCAGCCGCGTGCAGGCGGTGGCCCAGTGGTCGGTGGGCGTACGACGCCATCTCGGCCACGGCGGTGACGTGTTCACCGGGGCCGGCGGACGCGTGGTGACGGTGAGCGGCGCCAAGGGCGGGGCGGGCGCCACCCTCACCGCGATACAACTCGCCCTCGCCGCCCAGGCGTCCGGCCGCAGCACGGCCCTGGTCGACATGGACCTGCAGACCGGCGACATCGCCTCCTACCTGGACGTCCAGTTCCGCCGCTCGGTCGTCGACCTCGCCGCCATCACCGACATCTCCCCGCGGGTCCTGGCCGACGCCGTCTTCCGCCACGACACCGGACTCGCGCTGCTGCTCGCCCCCGGCGAGGGCGAGCGTGGCGAGGAGGTCACCGACCGCGCCGCCCGACAGATCGTCAGCGCCCTGCGCTCCCGCTACGAGATCGTCGTCCTGGACTGCGGCGCCCAGCTGAGCGGGGCGAGCGCGGCGGCCGTGGAGATGGCCGACACCGCCCTGCTCGTGACGACCCCGGACGTGGTCGCGGTGCGCGCCGCCAAGCGGACCGTACGGATGTGGGACCGGCTGCAGATCCGCAAGGCCGAGGAGACGACGGTCGTGGTCAACCGCCACAGCCGCGGTACGGAGATCCAGCCGCCGCTCATCCGGAGGATCACCGGCACGGCGGTGGCGGGAACGGCGGTCCCCGCGAACTTCAAGGAACTCCAGGGCGCGGTCGACGCCGGCCGCGTCCACGAGCTGGACAACAGGAGCACGGTCAAACAGGCCCTGTGGGGCCTCGCGGGCGAACTCGGGATCGTCAAGGCGCCCGAGGGCGGCCACAAGGGCGGCCGGCTGCGCGGCGACCGCGGGTCGGTGAGCTTCCGGCGGCGCAGGGAGACAGAGGGATGAGGATGCGGACAGGCACAGGGGCGAGGTGGTTACGGCGACGGCTGGGATCCGACAGCGGGCAGGTCGCCGTCGAGTTCCTCGGCATGACGCCGACGATCGTCATCACGCTGGTGCTGCTGTGGCAGTGCGTGCTCCTGGGATACACGTACACGCTCGCGGGGAATGCTGCGGACGAGGCGGTACGGGCGGCGACGGCGGCGCACCGGGGCAACAGGGCCGCCGCCTGCCGAGAGGCGGGGCTGGACGAACTGTCGGACGCGTGGAGGGGCGGAGCGCGTGTGGACTGCGGGACGAGCAACGGCTACGTGACGGCCGACGTCGGACTGAAGGTGCCCGTCCTCTTCCCCGGCCTGATCGGCTTCCCGGTCCCGGTGACCGGCCACGCCGGTGCCGTCGAGGAGGTGACGGACTGACATGCCGTACGACCTCGGACGACGCGCCTGCGGACGACGTGCCTGCGGACGACGTGCCTGCGGGCGAGGCGATCGCGGGCGAGGCGATCGCGGACGACGTGATCGTGGACGACGTGATCGCGGACGAGGTGACCGCGGCCAGGTCGCCGTCGAATACCTGGGGTTCATCCCGGTTCTGATGCTGGTCGCCATGGCCGTCATCCAGATCGGCCTGGTCGCGTACACCGCTCAGCAGGCGGGGACGGCGGCCCGCGCCGGGGCGCGCGCGGCCTCCCTCAGGCAGAGCTCCGAACAGGCCTGCGCGGACGCGGTCAGCAGCTGGCTGGCGGACGGCACGAGCTGTCCGGCCTCGTACGGCGGCAAGGAGGTCACCGTCACCGCCGGCGTCCGCATCCCCTCGATCGTCCCCGGCTGGGACTTCGGCCGGGCCCACAGGACCGCCACCATGCCGCTCGACCACTGAACGAGGCACAGACCGAACAAGGCACAGACCGAACGAGGAACGGACCGAGGAGCACCGGACCCATGAGCCTCCGCGCACGCATCAACTCCCCCGAGGAGAAAGGCAGCCGGGGCGAGGACGGCCACATGGTCGCCTCCTACCGGGCGAAACTGCTGGAGGAGATCGACCTCGCGGAGATGAGCTCGCTGGCCGCCGCCGAGCGCCGGGCGCGCCTCGAACGGGTGCTCGGCCACATCATCAGCCGGGAGGGCCCGGTCCTGTCGACCGCGGAGCGCTCGCAGCTGATCCGCCGCGTGGTCGACGAGGCCCTGGGCCTGGGCATCCTCGAACCACTCCTCGAGGACGCCTCCATCACGGAGATCATGGTGAACGGCCCCGACGCGATCTTCGTCGAGCGCGGCGGCCGGGTCGAGCAGCTGCCCCTCCGCTTCGCCTCCCACGACCAGCTGATGCAGACCATCGAGCGGATCGTCTCCACGGTCAACCGCCGCGTGGACGAGTCCAACCCGATGGTCGACGCCCGCCTGCCCTCCGGTGAGCGCGTCAACGTGATCATCCCGCCGCTCTCCCTCACCGGCCCCACCCTCACCATCCGCCGCTTCCCGCGCTCCTTCACGCTCCAGGAGCTGATCGGCTTCGGTTCGCTGGACGAGCACATGCTGTTCCTGCTGGCCGGTCTGGTGCAGGCGAAGTTCAACATCATCGTCTCCGGCGCCACCGGCACCGGAAAGACCACCCTGCTCAACGCCCTGTCCGGCCTGATCCCCGAGGGCGAGCGCATCATCACCATCGAGGACTCCGCCGAACTCCAGCTCCAGCAGTCCCACGTCATCCGGCTGGAGTCCCGGCCGCCCAACGTGGAGGGCCGGGGCCAGGTCACCATCCGCGACCTGGTGCGCAACTCACTGCGCATGCGCCCCGACCGCATCGTCGTCGGTGAGGTCCGCGGCGGCGAGTCCCTGGACATGCTCCAGGCGATGTCGACCGGCCACGACGGCTCGCTGGCCACCGTGCACGCCAACAGCGCCGAGGACGCGCTGATGCGTCTGCAGACCCTGGCCTCCATGTCCGACGTGGAGGTCCCCTTCGCCGCCCTGCACGACCAGATCAACAGCGCCGTCGACGTGATCGTCCAGCTCACCCGCTTCGCCGACGGCGCCCGCCGCGTCACCGAGATCGCCCTGCTCGAGAGCCACGGCAGCGAGCCGTACCGGCTGGCGACCGTGGCCCGGTTCGCCGCGCGGCCCATGGCGGCCGACGGCCGGATCCACGGCGCCTTCGAGTACCACCCGCTGCCGCGCCGCACCGCCGAGCGCCTCTACATGGCGAGCCAGCCGATCCCCCAGGCCTTCGGTGTCGCCCGGTCCGCAGACCAGCTGGCCACCCGGGAAGCCGGATAGACAGGCAGGAGCCGCCATGGATCTGAGCACCCTCATCACCCTCACCACCGGCGTCACCCTGCTGACCTGCGTCCTCGCCGTCATGGGCCTGCACGCCCACACCACGGGCAAGACCCGGCGGGCGGCCCTCGTCGACCGGCTCTCGCAGACCGGCGAGGTCACGGTCGGCCGCAGACGCCGCTTCCGCGCCCTCGACCGCCGTCTGCGCCGTACGAAACCGGGCCGCAGGCTGGAGCTGAAACTGGCCGCGACCGGCCTGGACGTCACCCCCGGCGAGTTCTTCGTCCACATGCTCGCCGCGGTGGCCGCCCTGTGGCTGATCGGCCAGGCCGCCCTGGCCCCCTTCTTCGGCCCCCTCGCCGGACTGCTCGGCGTCTGGGCGGCCGTGCAGTTCCTCAACTGGCAGCGGCAGAAACGCATCGAGAAGTTCATCAACCAACTCCCCGAACTGGCTCGCATCCTGGCCAACGCCACCCAGGCGGGCCTGGCCCTGCGCACCGCGATCGGCATGGCGGCGGAGGAGCTGGAGGCCCCGGCGGGCGAGGAACTGGGCAAGGTGGCCCACCAGCTGGCGCTGGGCGCGTCGATGGACGACGCGCTGGGGGAACTCGCGGACCGCCTGCCCTCGCGCGAGCTGGTGGTCCTGGTCACCACCCTGGTCCTGTCCAACCGGGCCGGCGGTCAGGTGGTCGGCGCCCTGCGCAACCTCACCGAGACCCTGGAGGAGCGCAAGGAGACCCGCCGCGAGATCCGCACCCAGCTCTCCCAGGTCAACATGACCTCCTACGCCGTGCCCGTGCTGGGCGTCGGCGCGCTGTTCCTGATGAACGGCGTCAAGGCCGGCGCCCTGGAGCGTATGACCGGCTCCCCGTTCGGCCAGGCGGCGGTGATCATCGCCTTCGCGCTGTACGCCGTCGGCTTCGTCCTCATCCGCCGCCTGTCCCGCATCGACGTCTGAGGAATCCGAAGGACCGGAAGGAGGGGACAGGACGATGGCACTGCTGCTCGCACTGGTGATGGGCCTGAGCGTCTGGGGC
>NZ_POTZ01000206.1 GCF_003236365.1 Streptomyces sp. NTH33 | reverse complement strand
GCCGAACCGCCCTCCCCCAGCCGCAGCGCCAGCCGGTGGATCGCCGCGCGGACACCGTCGCCGTAGCTGTCGTCGGCGAGGGCGGACGCCGCGCCGCGGGCGCGCCGCAGGTGGGTGCGGGCCGCCTCGCGGTGGCCGAGTTTCAGGTAGTCGGCGGCGAGGTTCAGGTGGAGCGACGGGTACAGGGCGCGGGCCGCCGGCGCGCCCTCGTGCCCGGCGAGCCGGTCGCCGTGGAGCTCCTCGGCCGCCGACAGGGCCCTGAGGTCCCAGGCCAGCTCGTCCGCGGGGTCGTCCTGGGTGTCGGCCATGTAGTGGGCCAGCGTGCAGCGGTGCAGCGGATCGCCGTCCTCGCCGATCTCCGCCCACAGGGCGAGGAAGCGGTCCCGGGCCTCCTCCCGGTCCCCGGCGTGATGCAGCATGGCGCCCTGCCCGATCCGCGTCATCACGGCGTCCGACGCCGTCTGCTCCTGTCGCTCCACCACCGCGCGCCCTCCAGCCCGTCGCCGACCGACGCCTCCGACGCTAACGGCAGCCACCGGCGATCGCCGCGCCCCCGCGCCCGCGTCACCCCAGGTTCGGGATCCGCCAGTCGATCGGCTCGTGCCCCTGCCGGGCCACCGCCTCGTTGATCTGCGTGAACGGGCGGGAGCCGAAGAACTTCTTCGCCGACAGCGGTGACGGGTGCGCGCCCTTGACCACCACGTGCCGGGTCTCGTCGATCAGCGGGAGCTTCTTCTGCGCGTAGTTGCCCCACAGGACGAAGACCGCCGGGTCGGGCCGGTCGGCCACCGCGCGGATCACCGCGTCGGTGAACCGTTCCCAGCCCCGGCCCTTGTGGGAGTTGGCCTCGCCGCCGCGGACCGTCAGCACCGCGTTCAGCAGGAGCACGCCCTGCCGGGCCCACGGCATGAGGTAGCCGTTGTCCGGGACCGGCGTGCCCAGCTCCTCGTGCATCTCCTTGTAGATGTTGCGCAGGGACGGCGGGATCCTCACACCGGGGCGGACCGAGAAGCACAGCCCGTGGCCCTGCCCCTCGCCGTGATACGGGTCCTGGCCGAGGATCAGGACCTTCACCTGGTCGTACGGCGTGGCGTCCAGCGCGGCGAAGACCTCCTCGCGCGGCGGGTACACGGGACCCTTCGCCCGCTCCTCCTCGACGAACTCGGTCAGCTCCTTGAAGTAGGGCTGCTGCAGTTCGTCACCCAGAACCCCGCGCCAGGACTCGGGCAGCATGGCGGTGTCGGTCACGTCAACGTCCTCACGATGTGCGGTCACTTCCTGGTCCCAGAACCTACAGGCGACCACTGACAACGGACCCGTGCCCCGGAGGACGCCTCCCGGCTACCAGCTGGTCTTGCGGGAGAACTCCCACATCATCATGATCGTCGACGGGTCGAGGGCCCGCTCGCCGCCCGAGATGTCGTTGCTGGCGGCCACGTACTGCTTGCCCTGCCACAACGGCAGCAGCCGCGCGTCGTTCACCAGGATCCGCTGCGCCTCCTGGAACTGCCTGACCACGCCCGCGCGGTTGCTCTCGCGGCGGGACTCGGGCAGCAGCTCCTTGGTGATCCTCGGCTCCGTGTAGGGCGTGCCGAGCGCGTTCTTCTCGCCGACGAAGGGCGCGATGAAGTTGTCGGCGTCGGGGAAGTCCGGGAACCAGCCGCGCCCGAACACCGGGTACTCGCCTTTCTGGTAGCCGCCGACGTACGTCTTCCAGGGCCGGCTCTTCAAGGTGATCGTGAACAGGCCCGACTCCTCGAGCTGCCGCTTGAGCTCCTGGAACTGCTTGGCGGTCTCCGAGCCGTAGCGGTCGGTGGTGTACCAGAGGGTGAGCGGGACCTTCTGGGTGATGCCCGCGTCGGTGAGGAGCTTGCGCGCCTTGGAGACGTCGGGGTCCCCGAAGTTGTCGAAGAAGCCGGTCGTGTGACCGGTGAGGCCCTTGGGGACCATGGAGTACAGCGGGTCGACGGTGTCCTCGTAGACGTGGTGTGCGATGGCCGCGCGGTCGACTATCTGGGCCACGGCCTTGCGTACGGCCGGCTTGGCGGCCCACGGGTCCTTGGGGTTGAACACGAGGTAGCTGATGTCGGTGCCGGTGCCCTCGACGAGCTGGAGGTCCTTGGAGTCCCTGCGCTGCAGGGAGATGATGTCGTCGGCGGCCAGGCCGCGGTAGGTGACGTCGATCTGCCTGTCCCGCAGCGCCTCGACCATGGCGGCGGAGTCCTGGAAGTAGCGAATGGTCACCGCGTCGTTTCTTCGCTCGGCGAACCCCTGGTAGTGGTCGTTCTTGACCAGTTCCGCTTTCCTTCCGTCCTCGTACGACCGCAGGGTGTACGGCCCGGACCCGAAGATCTTGTTGTCCTTGCGCAGGGAGCTCGCCGGGTAGTCGTTCGGGTCGACGATCGACATGGCCGGCGTGGCGAGCACGAACGGGAAGGTGGCGTCGGACTTGTTGAGCTGGAAGACGACCTCCCGGTCGCCGACGGCCCGCACGCTGTCCAGACTGCCGAGCAGCCCGGCCGGACCGCCGTCCACGTTGATGGTCCGGATGCGGTCGATGGAGTGCTTGACGGCCTGCGCGTCCAGCGCGTGCCCGTCGGAGAACTTCATCCCCGGGCGCAACTGGCAGCGGTAGGTGCGGTAGTCGGTGCCGGTGAACTCGCAGCTCTCCGCGGCGTCGGGCTGGGGCGAGGTCGCGCCGTTCGGGTAGGCCAGCAGGGTCTGGAAGATGTTGCGGTACAGCTCCCAGGAGCCGTCCCAGGAAGCAGCGGGGTCCAGGGTGCTGGGGGCACTGGTGGTCCCCACCACGATCGGTCCCTCGTCGGCGGAGCCGCCGGGGGACAGGACGCTGCACCCGGTCGCCAGGGACAGGGCCGCCGTCACCACCGCCGGCCGCAGGCATCGCTTCCGGTTGAACACGCGCACGCTCCTCGATCTGCCATACCAAGGGTCGGCAGACCATACCGCAGCGCCCCGGCCGTTGAACCTGGTTCGGACAGGGTTCTTGATCGGCTTGAAACATGACGACGTTGTCATCCGGACATGCGTGTGTTTTCGGTGGGCAAGGGCGCCGGTTCCGCCAAGTCGGCGTCTACGAAGAGGTATGTCGACGAACCGACGGAACCGGCACCCAAGGCGGTCAGCCCACCCCGGCGTTGAGGAAGATGCCGCCGTCGACGACGAGTGTCTGCCCGGTGATCCAGTCGGACTGCGCGGAGGTGAGGAACGCGGCCGCGCCGCCGATGTCGGAGGGAACGCCGAGCCGGCCGAGCGGGTAGGAGGCGGCCGCCTCCGCCTCCCGGCCCTCGTACAGCGCCTGGGCGAACCTGGTCTTCACCACGGCCGGCGCGATCGCGTTGACCCGCACCCCCGGCGCGAACTCGTGCGCCAGCTGCTGGGTCAAGTTGATCATCGCGGCCTTGCTGACGCCGTAGGCGCCGATGAACGGGGAGGGCGCGAGGCCCGCGATCGAGGCGATGTTGACGATCGTGCCGCCGTTGTCCTTCTGCCAGGCGTGCCAGGTACGCTGGGCGAAGCCGAGCGCGGAGACCACGTTGGTCTCGAAGACCTTGCGCGCCACGTTCAGGTCGAGGTCGGCCATCGGCCCGAACACCGGGTTGGTGCCGGCGTTGTTGACCAGGTGGTCCACGCGGCCGAACGCCTCCATGACGCGCTCGACGGCCTCGGCCTGGTGGGCCTCGTCGTGGGCCTTGCCCGCGACGCCGATCACCCGGTCGGAGCCGAGCTTGTCGACGGCCTCCTTCAGGGCGTCCTCGTTGCGGCCGGTGATGCACACCCGGTCGCCGCGGGCTACCAGGGCCTCGGCGACGCCGTAACCGATGCCGCGGCTCGCGCCGGTGACGAGGGCGACCTTGCCGGAAAGTTCAGTCATGTCCGTGATCCCTGCCGATCCCTAGTCGAGCGGCCCGCCGGCGACGTACAGCACCTGGCCGGAGACGAAGCCGGCCGCGTCACCGGTGAAGAAGGCGATGGCGTTGGCGATGTCCTCCGGCTCGCCGACGCGCTGCACCGGGATCTGGGTGGCGGCCACGGCCTTGAAGTCCTCGAAGCCCATGCCGACGCGTTCGGCGGTGGCCTTGGTCATCTCGGTGGCGATGAAGCCGGGGGCGACGGCGTTGGCGGTGATGCCGAACTTGCCGAGCTCCTTGGCGAGGGTCTTGGTGAAGCCCTGCAGACCGGCCTTGGCGGCCGAGTAGTTGACCTGTCCGCGGTTGCCGAGCGCGGAGGACGAGGAGAGGTTGACGATCCGTCCGAAGCCGGCGTCCACCATGTGCTTCTGGCAGGCACGGGTCATCAGGAAGGAGCCGCGCAGGTGGACGTTCATGACGGTGTCCCAGTCCGAGACGCTCATCTTGAACAGCAGGTTGTCGCGGAGCACGCCCGCGTTGTTGACCAGGATGACGGGCGCGCCGAGCTCGTCGACGACGCGCGCGACCGCCGCCTCGACCTGCGCCTCGTCGGAGACGTCGGCGCCGACCGCGACGGCCCTGCCGCCGGCCGCGGTGATCTTCTCCACGGTGTCCTTGCAGGCGGCCTCGTCGAGGTCGACGACGGCGACCGCACGGCCCTCGGCGGCCAGTCGTACGGCGGTGGCGGCGCCGATGCCGCGCGCGGCGCCGGTGACGACGGCGACCCTCTGCTCAGTGGTGGACATTGCTGCTTCTCCTCGCCCTTGAGAGAACCCGGTCTGTGGTGAGCGACCGCTTAGTACCTTCGGTGGATGTGACGCTAGGAGTCCTGGCACGCGGTGTCAACGGCACACCGTGTGCGTGTGATCCATTACCTCACCAACAGGTCCAGCAACCGCTGCGTCTCCGCGGCCGCGTCGGCGGTCAGTCCGGTGTGCACCGGGCCGGGCTGGACGATGGTGGAGCGGGGCGCGACCAGCCAGCGGAAGCGCCGCCCGGCGTCGTCGCCGGCGGCCTGCCCGGCGGCCGCTCCCCCGGCGCACACGCCCTCGACCGCGGCGAGGGCGGCCCGGATGCCGGCGACGTCCGCGTGCGGGTCCAGGGCCAGCAGCCGGGCCTCGTCGAGGTGGGTGCGGGCGCCGACGTAGGCCTGGGCGCGGCAGTAGACGAGCACGCCCGCGTTGATGCACTCGCCGCGCTCCACGCGCGGGACGACGCGCAGCAGGGCGTACTCGTAGACGTCGCGGTCGCCCGGCCGGCCGGCCCGGACGATGTGGCGGTCGCCCGCCCTGCCGCCGCCGGCGAGGTGACGGTCGCTCACTCGGCCTCCTCGATGCCGTGGATGCGCTCGTGGATGACGGCGGCCCGCGCGAGCAGCGGACGTGCGTAGGCGCGCCGCAGGTCGTCGGGCGTGTCGAAGCCGGGCTCGCCGGCCAGCCAGACGTCCGGGATCTCGGCGGTCACCTCGGCGAGCAGTTCCTCGGTGACCAGGGGCGCGAGCCGCTCGGCGGCGGTGGTGACGTCGGGGCCGAAGGACGCGAGGGCGTGGTCGGAGGCGTCGTAGGGACGCTGGGCGGAGGCCTCGGCGGCGGGCCAGTTGTGGTGCCAGATCAGGGTGGCGCCGTGGTCGACGAGCCACAGCTCGCCGCGCCACCGCAGCAGGTTGGGGTTGCGCCAGGAGCGGTCGACGTTGTTCACCAGCGCGTCGAACCAGACGATCCGCCCGGCCTCCTGGGCGTCCACCGGGAAGGCGAGCGGGTCGAAGCCGAGGGCGCCGGAGAGGAAGTCCATGCCGAGGTTGGTTCCGCCGCTGGACCTCAGCAGCTCCTGCGCCTGCTCGTCGGGTTCGCCGAGGCCCAGCACCGCGTCGAGGGCGACGGTCACCAGCCGGGGCACCCGCAGCCCCAGCCGCCGGGCGAGCTCCCCGCAGACCACCTCGGCGACGAGCGTCTTGCGGCCCTGCCCGGCGCCGGTGAACTTCAGGACGTACGTCCCGAGGTCGTCGGCCTCGATCAGCCCGGGCAGCGAGCCACCCTCACGCAGGGGCGTGATGTAGCGGGTCGCGATGACTTCCTTGAGCATCGCCCCAGGTTACTGGGGCCGCGCCGGGCGTCTTGCGTCCGCTTGGTCCCCCGTCGGTCAAGAGCTGGACGTGGTCTGAACGCCGGGTGCCCGCCGGCCGTACCCCTGGGCGGACCAGGAAGTCCGCGTGGAAGGGGAACCTCAGCATGACCAGCGAATCGCTTCAGCCCCAGGGGGCGCCGGCCCGCCGTACGGTCGTGGCGGCGATGGGCGCGGCGGGGCTCGCCGTCGCACTGACCGCGTGCGGATCGGAGGACAAGTCCTCGTCCGGCTCGTCCACCACGCAGAACGGCGGCGACGCGAGCGGGAATCCGGGCGGCGACGGCGCCGCGGCCGGCTCCGGCGGCACGGTGCTGGCGAAGACCTCCGACATCCCCGAGGGCGGCGGCAAGGTCTTCGGCAGCGAGGGCGTGGTGGTCACGCAGCCGGCGAAGGGCGAGTTCAAGGCCTTCTCGTCCAAGTGCACCCACCAGGGGTGCGCGGTGAACCGGATCGCCGACGGGGTGATCATCTGCCCCTGCCACAACAGCGAGTTCTCCGCCGCCGACGGCAGCGTCAGGAAAGGGCCGGCGGTCCAGCCGCTGCCCGCGAAGAACATCTCGGTCGCGGACGGCGAGATCAGGCTGGCCTGACGCGTCTCGCCTTTTCCTGACGTGGTGTCAGAAGCCTGTCCTCTGACACCACGTGGGAGAAAAGAAAGAGGGGCCGTATGACCGTCACTCAGCGCCGGGGCCGGAAGATCATGATGACGCCGGGCGAGCTGGACGAGTTCCTGACCACACAGCGCACCTGCCGGGTCGCCACGACATCGACCGGCGGCGCACCGCATGTGAGCGCCCTGTGGTTCGTCTGGGACGGCGCCTCGCTGTGGCTCTACTCCGTGGTGCGCAGCAAGCGCTGGGCCGACCTGCGGCGGGACCCGAGGGTGGCCATAGTCGTCGACACCGGCGAGGAGTACGACCAGCTGCGCGGCGTGGAGCTGTCCGGCACGGTGGAGTTCGTCGGCGAGGCACCGCGCGTCGGCGATCTCCGCGCCGAGCTCGACGTCCCGGAGACCCTGTTCGCCCGCAAGTACTTCGACCTGGAGGAAATGCCGCACGACGGCCGCCACGCCTGGATCCGCCTGACCCCGGAAAAAACCGTCTCCTGGGACTTCCGCAAACTGGGCTCCGCGTAGACGCGGCGCCCCGCACACCGCGCCCCGGACACACCCCGGTCTCCGGTGCGGCCCCCGAAGGCCGCGCCCGACGGCCCGGGCCTGCCCCCGGACGGCCGAGGTGCCGACTCGCCCGACGTGCCCCCGGGGCGGCCGAGGTGCCGACCCGCCCGGCGCCCGGCCGCCGGACTCCGGGCGAGCCTTGGCAGCCGCGCTCCCGGCGAGCACGCCGGGCCCGGCCCCGGGAGCACCGGGCCGCGACCGCCGGCCGGCCCGCTCCCCGCCACCTTCCCCCCAAGGTCTCGACCACCGCGTGGCGGGCGTTGCGGCCGCGTTGCGTCCGGGCGGGCTCGGCCGGCGGCTGCGGGGAAGCCGCTCAGGCCGGCCGGGTTCCTGTCGTGCGGAGGGCGGCGACCGCCGCGCGGATCGAGGGGCGGCGGTCGGCTTCGGAGCGCCATACGGCGTAGACGTGGCGTCGTACGGCCTGCCGCACCGGGACGGTGCGTACGCCCGCGGGCAGGGGACCCCGCCCGAGCCTGGGGGCCACGCACACGCCCAGGCCGGCGGCGACCAGGGCGAGCTGGGTGGCGTGCTCCTCGGCTCGGTGGACGATGCGCGGTTCGACGCCCTTGGAGCGGAGCGTGTCCAGCAGCCACTCGTCGCAGAACTCGGCCTCGCCCCAGGTGACCCAGTCGTCGTCCGCGAAGTCCTCGAGGTCGACCGTGGTGCGGTCGGCGAGGGGGTGGGATGCGGGCAGTGCCACGTCGGCGGGGTCGTCGAGGATCGGGGCCCGGGTGAGCCCTTCCGGCACGGGCAGCGGCTTGTTGTACCAGTCGAGGACGACCGACAGGTCGACGTCACCGCGCACCACGGCCCGCACCGCGGCGGCCGGTTCCCTTTCCACGGTGCACACCCTGAGTCCCGGGTGCCGCTCGCGCAGACGGGACAGGGCCGCCGGGAACAGCCCGCGCGCGGCGGTGGGAAACGCGCCCAGCCGCAGCTCGCCGACCACCTGCCCGCGCTGGGCCTCCAGGTCGGACTGGGCGAGCTCGACCTGCGACAGGATGCGCGCCGCGTGCTCGGCCAGCAGCCGGCCGGCGTCCGTGAGCCGCACGCCCCGGCCGTTCCTGGCCAGGAGCTGCTGGCCCACCTCCCGCTCCAGCTTGGCCATCTGCTGGGAGACGGCCGACGTCGTCACGTGCAGCCCCTCGGCGGCACCGCTGACCGAACCGTGCCGGGCGAGGGCGTCGAGCGTACGCAGGCGCTCCAGGTTCAACATGTAAGCGATGCTACGAGATGTCGCGCGCGAATTCTCGATTGTGCTACGAGGTCGGCGGCAGGCATCGTACGACCATGAGCACCTCCGCCGTCTCCTCGCAGACCCCGCCCGTCCCGGCCGGCCGGGTCCGCCGCGCCCGCCCCGTGCGCTGGCAGCTCCGTTTCGCCTTCCTCTCGCTGGTCTGGGGCTTCAGCTTCCTGTTCATCAAGGTGGGCACGGAGGGCTTCGCGCCCTTCCAGGTGACGCTCGGGCGGCTGGTGTTCGGCACGGCGGTGCTCGCGGTGGCGATGGCGGTGAAGCGGGAGCGGCTGCCGCGCGGCGCACACACCTGGGGGCATCTGGCGGTCGCGGCCTTCTTCCTCAACGCGCTGCCGTTCTCGCTCTTCGCGTACTCGGAGCTGACGATCCCGTCCACCCTCGCGGGCATCTGCAACGCGACCTCGCCGCTGTGGGGCATGGCCCTGTCCCTCGTCGCCCTCTCCGAGGACCGCCCGACCCGGCTGCGGGTCGCGGGGCTCGGGCTCGGCTTCCTCGGGGTGCTCACCGTGCTCGGCGCCTGGCAGGGCTTCCACGGTCTGGACGCCGGCGGCACCGCGATGGCCCTGCTGGCCTCGCTGAGCTACCCGGTCGGCTGGATCTACGTCCGCCGCACCCTGGCGGGCTCCACCGAGTCCCACCTGTCGCTGACCGGCGGCCAGTTGCTCCTGGCCACGCTGCAACTCGCCGTCGTCACGCCGCTGTTCACCAGCGCTCCGGACCGGCTGTCCGTCGTGCCGCTGCTCGCGATCGTCGCCCTGGGTGCCCTGGGAACGGGCGTGGCGATGCTCGTCCAGTACGGCCTGGTCGCCGAGGTCGGCCCGACGACCGCCCAGATGGTCACGTACTTCATCCCGGTCATCGCCACCGCCGCCGGCGTCGCCGTGCTCGGCGAACACCTCACCTGGTCGATCCCGGTCGGCGCGGCGGTCGTCCTGGCGGGCGCGGCCCTGACCCAGGCCCGCCCGAAGAGCGCGTAGGCCGCGGTGACCTCCTACACGTAGCTCCGCGCCGGCGCCGGGCGGAGCGCCGCCGCCACCGCGTCCGCCAGCCGCTCGGTCTCCTCCCCCTCCCGCAGGGCCGAGACCGTGATCCGGATGCCGGGCGGGGCGTTCAGCCGGAAGCGGGCGCCGGGTGCGACGGCCCAGCCGGCGTGCAGCAGGCTCGCGACGACGCCGGTCTCGTCCGGCACGGGCACCCACACGTTCATCCCGCTGCGCCCGTGCGCGGCGACCCCGCGCTCGGCCAGCGCGCCGGTCAGCAGCTCGCGCCGCCGCCCGTAGGCCGCCGCCACCGCGCGCGTGTCCGGGACGCCGTCCGCCCACAGCCGTACCACGGCCCGCTGGAGCAGGCGGCTCACCCAGCCGGGTCCGAGACGCTGCCGGCCGCGGACCCGGTCGACCGTGACCTCGTCCCCGGTGAGCACGGCGAGCCGCAGGTCGGGGCCGTACGCCTTGGCGACCGAGCGCACGAAGGCCCAGTGCCCCGTGGTCCCGGCGAGCGGATGCAGGGGCAGGTCGACGATGCCGTGACCGTGGTCGTCCTCGATCAGCAGGGTCTCCGGGTGCTCCCTGAGGACGGCCCGCAGGGCACGCGCGCGCGTGGCGCTCACCGCGGCGCCGGTCGGGTTCTGCGCCCGGGCCGTGACGATGAGTGCCCGTGCGCCGTCCCGCAGGGCACGGCGCACGTCGTCGACGACCGGACCCTCGTCGTCGACCCCGACCCCGGCCGTGCGCAGCCCGAGTGCGGGGACGAGATCGAGGGCGCTCCTCCACCCGGGGTCCTCGACGGCGACCGTGTCGCCGGGCCTGAGGTGGGCGGCCAGGACGCGCTCCACTCCGTCGAGCGCTCCGGAGACGACGGCGAGCGGCCCGTCCGGCACCCCGTCGGCGTCCAGCATCGCGCGGGCCGTGCGGGCCAGCTCCGGCTCCACGGCCACGTCCCCGTACAGCACCGGCTCACGGTCGCCCCGCGCCGCGGCCGCCGCGAACGCCGGTGCCAGTGGCGGCAGCAGCGCCGGATCCGGGTTGCCGTCCGACACGTCGCGCACCCCCTCGGGCACGTCCACGCGGACGAGATCCCGTCCGGTCGTGGCCGGCGCGGGCCGTACCCGGCTGCCCCGGCGGCCGGCGGTCTCGATGACCCCGCGCTCGCGCAGCACTCGGTACGCGGCAGCGACGGTGTTGGGGTTGACCCCGAGTTCAACCGCCAACTGCCGCATGGGAGGCAGCAGTTGACCAGGCTCCAGCGCGCCGGAGCCCACCGCGCGCTCGATGTTCGCCGCGATGTCCGCTGCGCGCCGCCCCTCGATCCGATATTCTCCTAGCACAAACCAGATTATGCACTAGTGCAATGGAGAGCGCAATGCAGGCGACCCCACCTCCGACGCCACCGGCCGACTCCTACACCCCGACCGAGCGCACCGTCCCCACCCGCTCCGCACACCGGGCCTCGTACGACAGGGAACTGGTGCACGCGATACTCGACGAGGGCTGCGTCTGCCACCTCGGCTACGTCCGCGACGGCGCGCCCGTGGTGCTGCCGACGCTGTACGGCCGCCTCGGCGAGCGGCTCTACGTGCACGGCTCGACCGGCTCGCGCCCGCTGCGCTCGGCCGGACAGGCCGGTCCGGGGCTGCCGGTCTGTCTGACGGTCACCCATGTCGACGGCCTGGTCCTGGCCCGCTCCGCCTTCCACCACTCGGTCAACTACCGCTCCGTCGTGGTGCACGGCGTCGCCCACCAGGTCACCGACCCGGAGGAGAAGCGCGCGGCGCTGGACGCCCTGGTCGACCACGTGGTGCCGGGCCGTGCGGCCGACTCCCGCCCCGCCAACGCCAAGGAGCTGGCCGCGACCGCCGTGCTCCGCCTCGACCTGGACGAGGTCTCCGCCAAGCTGCGCACCGGCGGCGTGAACGACGAGCCCGAGGACCTGTCCCTGCCCCACTGGGCCGGCGTGGTCCCGGTCCGCAGGCAGTACGGCACCCCGCTCGCCGACGCCGGCCTGACCCCCGGCGTCGAGCTCCCCGGCTACCTCGCGGCCCTGTGATGCTCGTCCATCCCTGGGACGCCCCGCGCGAGGACGCCGAGTGGCAGCAGTGGCTGACCGGCCGTGACTTCGGCCAGCTGGCCGTGACCGGCCCGCCCGGCGAACCGCCCCTCGTCCAGCCGCTGCACTTCGCCTACGACACCGGGCGCGGCGAGGCCGTCACCCACCTCGCCCGTCCGAACCCGCTGTGGCCCGCCCTGGAGGCGAACCCGCAGGTGCTGCTGAGTGTGGTCGACGACTACGTCTACGTCCCCGGCCCCTGGCAGGCCGATCCGGGCGGCCCGCCCGAGCACGGGGTCCCGACGAGCTTCTACGCCGCCGTCCAGCTCCGCTGCACCGCCCACGTGGTGGACGACCCGCGGGAGAAGGCCGAGTTGCTGAACCGTCAGCTGGGCCACTTCCAGCCGGAGGGCGGCTCGGCCCGGGCGGCGGCGGGCGAGGCGCCGTACGGCCGCCTGCTGCCCGGCATCCGCGGGCTGCGGCTGGAAGTGACCGGTGTGCGGGCCAAGTTCAAGTACGCGGGCAAGCGGTCCGCCGAGGTCCGGGACCGTATCGCGGTGGCCCTCGCGGAGCGGGACGGTGTGCGCGACGCCGCGGCCCGGGAGCATCTGCTGCGCAGACGCGGGGCTTGAGCG
>NZ_POTZ01000205.1 GCF_003236365.1 Streptomyces sp. NTH33 | reverse complement strand
CACCACGGTTACCCGCACCGCCGGATACCGCCCCTCCGCCCAGGACGCCGGCACCGGCTCCGTCCCGGTGTACGACGGCCGCAGCAGCTCTTGGAACCGGGCGAAGTCGCGATCCCCCGAGTGCAACGCTCTCGTCCGCCCCGAGCCGCCCACGACGACCAGCGCAACATCGGGCGGGCGCGGCGCACCGTCCCCGTCCGCGGCCGTCGCGACCGCCGACGTCCCGCACACCATCGCCGCCACTGCCACCGACACCCGCAGCACGGAGATGAGCCGCGGCGCCGTACGCCCGCCCCGCAGTACCATCCGACCGGCCCCCTCTCTCTCGTCCCGCGAACGCGTCCTACACGTCCCGCAGTTCCTGCCGGGGACCCGGGTCCCGCTCACGCCGCAGACGGTCGAGCGGCAGCCTCGATGCGAAGGGCCGCAGCACCAGCGCGAGCAGCGCACCGGCCGCCGCTCCCGGTAGCGCCCACCACCAGTCGGTGCCGTCGCCACCCGTGGTCGGTGCACTCACCTGTACTGTCTGCGTCCCTGTGTCGGCGTCCGGTGCGGCGGTGTCCGCTGTGGCTGCGTCCCCCTCCGACGGCACCGGGAAGATGCCGCTGTGTCCGCTGTCTGAGGGTTTCCTCATCATGTCCAGCTTCTTGAGCAGGGTCCGAAGTTGGTCGGGCTGCTGGGCGAGGTGCCAGTTGCTGTCCCTGGAGTCGGACGCGTGGGCCGCCGTGTGGATCCAGACGGCGTTCTTGTCGGTCAACGGGAAGATGCGGTCGAGCCGCCACACCGTTATGTCGTGTATCAGCCAGGTCGCGTTGATCTGCCGGGCGTTGGCCAGGTCGGCCTCGGACGGCGCTTTCGGGCCGCCCGAGCCCAGCGGGCCCAGGAGTTGCTCCAGAGCCAGATAGTCCTTGTCGGAGTGGTACAGCCCCGTGGCCTTCGCGCTCGAGGGCGAGGTCACCAGCACGCTTGTCGGTCCGCCGGCCGACGCGGAGGACGCGCCCCACACCATCACGGCGAGCACCACCGCCAGCGCGCCCGCCAGCGCGGTCATTCCTCGAACCTTCCACCTGCCCATCCGAACCCCCCTGACCGGTCCTCGTGCGGCCCGTCCCCGGCCGCGTGTCACTTCTGGTACACCGCCCGGCCCGCCGGGGTTCCCACCCCGCGTCCACTATTTCGGCTCTTTCGGCGGACGCCCGGACGTTTCGGCCCCCCGGACTTCCGAGCGGGCGATCCGCACCGCCCGCTCCTTCGAGGCCACTCCCTCCAGCCGGAGCGTCACATCGCCGTCGCGGGTCTCCCGGATCCACAGCAGTGTCGGGCCGGCCGTCCGCTTGCTGCGGGTGAAGCGGTGGCCGTCGGCGTCCACCAGCCAGAGGGTGAGCACGTGCGGGTTCCGGAACCACAGGGCGGAGTTCCGCATCCCGTCCTCCGAGGCCGTCCGGTCCAACCGCACCCACTCCGCAGGCTCCCGCAGACTCTTGGCGAAGCCGACGTCCAACCGCTCCCGGTACTCGTCGAGCCGTACCGTCCGTCCGTGTTCGTGCCAGCACAGGGACACCAGCGACCGCCCCTGCGGCTCATCGGTCACCGTCACCGCGTCCGGTACGCCGAGCACGTCCGGCACCACGGGATCGAAGCCGGCCTGCCGCCGGGCCTGTGCCAGGGACAGGGACGGGCCGCACTCGGGGACCCGCGCCCCCGGCGAGGGCACCGCCGACGGGTCGTAGCGCACCTCGACGCCCGCGAAGTCGAACCAGTCGAGGACCGCCGCCCGCACCGGGGGAGTGAGCGCGAGCACCGTGAGCAGACCGCACAGGGCCGCCGTCAGCGAGCGCCACCGCGTCCGTGTCCAGTGCCGCACCGCCCGCAGCCGCTCACCGGCACCCACCGGCTCGGCCACCGGCACCGGCACCTGATCGGCCAGTATCTGCTGCAGTACCCGCTCGACCATCGTCTCCGGTCCCGCAGCAGAACCGGCAGAACCCGCAGAACCCGCAGAACCCGCCTCCCCGGGCGCGTCCAGCGAACGCCCCAGTGCCCGCAGCTCCTCTCGCAGCCGAGAGGCGTCCTCCGGCTCACGCACGCTCCTCACCCCCTTCCCGTCCTTCCCGGGGTCGGAAATCCGGCAGCAGACGGCTCAGTTTGCGCAGGGCGCGGTTGAGCCGGGACTTGACGGTCCCGCGGGGCCAGCCCAGGGCCTGGGCGGTCTCCGACTCGTCCATCTCCAGCAGATAGCGGTAGGTGACGACCAGGCGGTGCTCCTCGCCCAGCTGCTCCAGGGCGGCCAGCAGAGCGGCGCGGCGCTCGCTCTGCAGCGTCACCACCGCCGGGTCCGCCGACTCCGGTATCAACGACTCGGCCTCCACGAAGGCGGCCTCCCGGCCGGCGAGCGTGCGCTGCCGGGCCGCCGTGCGCACGGTGTTCCTGCTCTCGTTGGCGACGATGGACAACAGCCACGGCTTGAAGGCCGAGCCGTCCCTGAACCGGCCCAGGGCGCAGTACGCCTTGACGAAGGCCTGCTGCACCACATCCTCCGCGTCCGCCCCCGCTCCGAGCGCCGCGGCCGCCCTGAGCGCGATGCCCGTGTGGGCCCGCACCAGCTCCGCGTACGCCTCCGGCTCCCCGGCGCGTACACGGGCGATCACCTCGGCCTCGTCGACGATGCGGCCCCCCTCCCGCGTTCTCACACCCTTGTTACACCGCGCGGGCCGATGTGGTTCCCACCTTTTCCCGACCAGTTCCGGGGCGGGGAGGATCCAGCACCTCCCGGGCCGGGGAGGATCCAGCACCTGAGAGAATGGTGGGCATGGCCTCTGACCGACCCCGCGTGCTCTCCGGAATCCAGCCCACCGCAGGCTCCTTCCACCTCGGCAACTACCTCGGCGCCGTCCGCCAGTGGGTGGCCCTGCAGGAGACCCACGACGCGTTCTACATGGTCGTCGACCTACACGCGATCACGATCCCGCAGGACCCGGCCGAGCTGCGCGCCAACACCCGGCTCGCCGCCGCCCAGCTGCTGGCCGCCGGGCTCGACCCGGAGCGCTGCACCCTCTTCGTGCAGAGCCATGTCCCCGAGCACGCCCAGCTGGCCTGGGTGATGAACTGCCTCACCGGCTTCGGCGAGGCGTCCCGGATGACCCAGTTCAAGGACAAGTCCGCCAGGCAGGGCGCCGACCGCGCCTCGGTCGGCCTGTTCACGTACCCGATCCTCCAGGTCGCCGACATCCTGCTGTACCAGGCCAACGAGGTGCCGGTCGGCGAGGACCAGCGCCAGCACATCGAGCTCACCCGCGACCTCGCCGAGCGCTTCAACGGCCGCTTCGGCGAGACCTTCACCGTCCCGGGCGCGTACATCCTGAAGGAGACGGCGAAGATCTACGACCTGCAGGACCCGACGGTCAAGATGAGCAAGTCGGCCTCGACGCCGAAGGGCCTCGTCAACCTGCTGGACGAGCCCAAGGCCACCGCGAAGAAGGTCAGGAGCGCGGTCACCGACACCGACACCGTCATCCGCTTCGACCCCCAGACCAAGCCCGGCGTCAGCAACCTGCTGTCGATCTGCTCGACCCTCACCGGGACGGGGATCGCCGAGCTGGAGGAGAAGTACGCCGGCAAGGGCTACGGTGCGCTCAAGACGGACCTCGCCGAAATCATGGTCGAGTTCGTGACGCCGTTCCGGGAGCGGACCCAGCAGTACCTGGACGACCCCGAGACACTGGACTCGATCCTGGCCAAGGGCGCGGAGAAGGCGCGCACGGTCGCCGCGGAGACCCTCGCCCGGGCGTACGACAGGGTGGGCTTCCTGCCCGCCAAGCGCTGAGGCGCACCACCGCACACACCCGGCACCGGGCAGAGCGCTGTACATCACTACGGCCGCGCCTGCCCACAACACGGCGGCAGACGTACAGTCGAAGCCGGACGGCAGTGACGAAACGGCCGAGAACCACGAGAACCGAACAGACGGCGCTTCCGACACGACGACAGGAGACGACGTGGGGACCCTAACGATCGGGGTGTCGATCGCGGTCCCGGAGCCTCACGGCAGCCTGCTCCAGCAGCGGCGCGCGGGCTTCGGCGACGCCGCGGCTCACGGGATCCCCACCCATGTCACCCTGCTGCCGCCGACGGAGGTCGACGACGCCGAGCTGCCGGCCGTCGAGGCCCATCTGACGGAGGTGGCCGCGGCCGGACGCCCGTTCACCATGCGGCTGTCCGGCACGGACACCTTCCGGCCGCTGTCGCCGGTGGTGTACGTACGGGTCGTCGAGGGCGCCGAGGCGTGCGCGTGGCTGCAGAAGCGGGTCCGCGACGCCTCCGGACCCGTGGCGCGCGAACTCCAGTTCCCCTACCACCCGCATGTGACGGTGGCGCACGGCATCGACGACGCGGCCATGGACCGTGCCTTCGAGGAACTCGCCGAGTACGAGGCCGAGTGGCCGTGCACCGGGTTCGCCCTGCACGAGCAGGGCCCCGACGGAGTCTGGCGCAAGCTGCGCGAGTTCGGCTTCGGCGGCTGCGCGGTCGTTCCCCCGCAGGCGGGCCCCGTGGACCGCGGCACGCTGCCCACCCGCTGACGGTCCGTGAGGGCTACAGCGGCAGCCGACGGAACACCGCGCGCGGCAGATGCCGCAGTACGGACGTCACCAGCCGGAGCGCACCGGGTACCCACACCGTCTCCGAGCGCCGTCTGAGACCCAGTTCGACGGCGGTGGCCACCTCCTCGGGGGTGACGGCGAGGGGCTCGGCCGCCCGTCCGGCGGTCGCCCCGGACCGTACGAATCCGGGGCGTACGACCATCACGTGCACGCCCGTGCCGTACAGCGCGTCGCCCAGACCCTGGGCGAAGGTGTCCAGACCGGCCTTGCTGGAGCCGTAGATGAAGTCCGCGCGGCGGGCGCGTTCGCCGGCCGCCGCCGAGAGCACCACCAGCGAGCCGTGTCCCTGGTCCTGCAGCGACCGGGCGGCGATCAGTCCCGCGGACACCGCCCCGGTGTAGTTGGTCTGTGCGACCCGGACCGCGTTCAGCGGCTCGCGTTCGTCGTACGCCTGGTCGCCGAGGACGCCGAAGGCCAGCAGCACCATGTCGATGCCGCCCTCGGCGAAGACCTTGCCGAGGGCGGTCTCGTGGGACGCGGGGTCGAGCGCGTCGAAGGGGACGGTGCGCACGTCGGCGCCCAGGGTGCGCAGGTGTGCGGCGGCCTCCTCCAGGGCCGGTGACGGGCGGCCCGCCAGCCACACCGTGCGGGTGCGGCGGGCGATCAGGCGGCGCGCGACGGCCAGGGCGATCCCTGATGTGCCGCCGAGGACGAGCAGGGACCGGGGGAGACGGGTCGGACCGGGGGCAGCTCTCACGGCAGAGGACTGTATCGTCCTGTTATGCACGGTCTGCCGTAGAAACGCGGTGTTGACGTGCTCGCCGAGCGGGCACAGTCCGCATCATGGACTGGCTGAAGAGGCTCCCCGTCGTCGGGCCGTGGGCGGCGCGCCTGATGACCACGCACGCGTGGCGGTCGTACGAGCGTCTGGACCGGGTGAAGTGGACACGGCTGGCCGCCGCCATGACGTTCATCAGCTTCGTCGCCCTGTTCCCGCTGCTGACGGTGGCCGCCGCGATCGGCGCGGCGACGCTCGGCGCCGGGCAGCAGCACACGCTCCAGAACGAGATCGCCCAGCAGTTCCCGGGTCTCGGCAGTCAGCTGGACATCGGCACCCTGGTGCAGAACGCGGGCACCGTCGGGGTCATCGCCGGCGCCGCCCTGCTGCTGACCGGCGTCAACTGGGTCGCCCAGGCGCGGGACTGCCTGCGCGCGGTGTGGGAGCTGGCCGACTCGGAGGAGAACCCGCTGCTGAGCAAGGTGAAGGACGCGGGCGTCCTGGTGGGCCTCGGCGGCGCGCTGCTCGTCACGCTCGCCGTGTCCACCGTCGCCTCGGCCGCCATCGGCTGGACCGCCCGGCAGATCGGGCTGGACGAACACGGCTGGGGCAGCGTGGTGTTGCGGGTCGTCGCGTTCGTGGTCGCCGTGCTGGCCGACTTCCTGGTCCTGCTGTACGTCCTCACCCTGCTGCCCGGCGTCGAACCGCCGCGCCGCCGGCTGCTCGTCGCCGCACTGCTCGGCGCGGTCGGCTTCGAACTGCTGAAGCTGCTGCTGAGCGGCTACATCCAGGGAGTGGCGGCGAAGAGCATGTACGGCGCCTTCGGGGTCCCCGTCGCCCTGCTGCTGTGGATCAACTTCACCTCCAAGCTGGTTCTGTACTGCGCCGCCTGGACGGCGACGGGCGGCAAGGAGGACGAAGCCGGCGGCCGGGGCGGCGAGGACGGCGACGGCGGCGGCCGGGGCGGCGCCGGCGGCAGGGGCGTCCGGCTCAGGGGCGGCTCCGGCGGCGCACCAAGTTCGGCAGCGGCCAGCGGCGGTTGACCAGGAACGCCCCGGCGGCGAGCAGCGCCAGGGCGCCGCCCGCGATGCCGAGGGCGGTACCGGCGCCACTGGAGCCGCTCCTGACGGAGGCGCTCGCCACGGGCCCGGACGGCGATCCGCCGCCGCCCGCCTGGCCGGCCGAGGGCGTGGCGCCCGGCTGCCCCTTCGCGCCGACCGCGCTCCTCGGCGGCACCAGCTCGCCCACCGGCCGCACCTTGCCCGCGGCGGCGAAGCCCCAGTCGAACAGCTTGGCGGTCTCCTTGTAGGCCTTGTTGTGCTCCTTCTTCTCCGGGTTCATCACCGTCACGAGCAGCACCCGGCCGTCGCGTTCGGCGACGCCGGTGAAGGTGTTGCCCGCGTTGGTGGTGTAGCCGTTCTTCACCCCCGCGATGCCCTGGTAGACGGAGACGTCGTAGTCGCCGCTCAGCAGCCGGTTGGTGTTCTGGATCTCGAAGGAACCGCGGGTGGTCCTGCCCTTCTTGTTCTTCTTCGTCTCGCCGGGGAACGGGGCCCGTACGGTCGAGCAGTACTCGCGGAAGTCCTTCTTCTGCAGCCCGGAGCGGGCGATCAGCGTCAGGTCGTACGCCGAGGAGACCTGGCCCTTGGCGTCGTAGCCGTCCGGGCTCACCACGTACGTGTCGAGGGCCTGCAGCTCCTGCGCGTGCGCGTTCATGTCCTCGACAGTCTCCTTGACGCCGTCGTTCATCGCGGCCAGGACGTGCACGGCGTCGTTGCCGGAGCGCAGGAAGACGCCCAGCCACAGGTCGTGGACCGTGTACGTCTCGTTCTCCTTGATGCCGACCAGGCTGGAGCCGGGGCCCACACCGGCCAGGTCGGCCGGGTCGACCTTGTGCGTCTGCGTCTTGGGGAACTTCGGCAGGACGGTGTCGGCGAACAGCATCTTCAGCGTGCTGGCCGGGGGCAGCCGCCAGTGCGCGTTGTGGGCGGCGAGGACCTCGCCGGACTCGGCGTCGGCCACGATCCAGGAGCGGGCGGTGATGTCCTTCGGCAGGACCGGAGCGCCGTTCGCCAGGTCGACCTGCGTGCCCGGCCGGCCCAGGAGGGCGCCGCCCACGGTGGACATCTGCGCCGGGGGAGTGGCCGACGGACTCGTCTCCGGGACGGCCGGCGCGGCGAGGGCGGCGGGCGCGGCCAGGGAGACGGACAACAGGGCGGCGGAAGCGACCAGCAGGCAGCGCCTGGCGGTCCTCTGGGGTGCGGGCACGACCGGAAACGTACCTGGCGCCGGCAGTGACGTTCCGCCCGGCCTCCCACCCCGGGCGCGGAGCCCGGCGCCCGGCAGCGATACTGAAAGCATGAAGCTCAGCCGCCCCGTCTCCTGGTTCCTGCTCGCCTTCGGGGTGTGGAGCTGGGTCATCTGGGTCACTTTCGTCAAGAATCTCGTCAAGGACAGCAGCGGGCTCGCGTTCGACGAAGGGCATCCGACGGCGTACTTCTGGGTGCATCTGACGCTCGCCGTCGTCTCCTTCGTATTGGGGACGGTCATCGGGGCCATCGGGTTGCGCGGAGTGCGTGCACTGCGCCGGACGTCATAGCGTTCTCGGCTCCCCGACCGGAAGGTACGTACGGCATGGTGGTCGTCTTCGTGCTCGTGGCACTGCTCGTCCTGGCCGGCGTGGTGGCGGCCAACTGGTACCTGTGGCGGCGCCTGTTCCGCGACACGACCCGCGGTCCCGGCCCGGTGCGGCGGGCCGGGGCGGTCCTGATCACCGGTGGCTGGCTGCTGGCGATCGCGGCCTTCGCCGGCGCACGCGCCGGCGCCCCCTTCTGGCTCCAGCGCATCCTGGCCTGGCCCGGCTTCCTCTGGCTGGCCCTGTCGCTCTACCTCCTGCTGGCCGTCCTGGCCGCCGAACTCCTGCGGCCGGTCCTCCACCGCCTCCTCGCCCGCCCGGCGGTACGGGACTCCGGGCCGGGGCGCGACGGGCGGACGGCGCCTGCCCGCGCGACGGCGCCTGCCCGCGAGGCGGCGCCTGCCCGTGAGACGGTGCCTGCCCGTGAGACGGTGCCCGGCGGTCCGGCGCCCGCCCGCGCGACGGCGCCCGGCGGCCCGGCGCCCGCCCCCGAGGCGGGGCCCGGCGGCTGTCCCGTCGCCGAGGCGCACCCCGTTTCCGGGCAGGCGCCCCCGGCCGGGGAAGAGGCGGTGGTCCAGGTGCCCACCCGGCGGCTGTTCGTGTCCCGGGTGGTGGCCGGGGCCGCTGCGGCGGCCGCGGTGGGGACCGTCGGGTACGGGACGTACGGCGTGCTGCGGGGGCCGCGGGTGAAGAGGGTCACCGTGCCGCTGGCGAAGCTGCCGCGGGCCGTGCACGGTTTCCGGATCGCCGTGGTCAGTGACATCCACCTGGGGCCCGTCCTGGGGCGCGGCTTCGCACAGAAGGTCGTCGACACGATCAACGCGACCCAGCCGGACCTCATCGCGGTCGTCGGGGACCTGGTGGACGGCGACGTCAAGGACCTCGGGCCGGCGGCGGCGCCGCTGGCGGGACTCCGGGCGCGGCACGGGGCGTACTACGTCACGGGCAACCACGAGTACTTCTCCGGCGCCGAGCAGTGGGTCGAGGAGGTACGGCGCCTCGGCCTGCTCCCCCTGGAGAACGCGCGCACCGAACTGCCCGGCTTCGACCTGGCCGGCGTCAACGACCTCATGGGCGAACGGGAGGGACAGGGCCCCGACTTCGAGCGGGCGCTCGGCGACCGGGACCCCGCACGCGCGTGCGTGCTGCTCGCCCACCAGCCCGTGCAGATCCACGAGGCCGTCCGGCACGGCGTGGACCTCCAGCTGTCCGGCCACACCCACGGCGGCCAGCTCTGGCCCGGCAACCTCCTCGCGGCCGCCGCCAACCCGACCGTCGAGGGCCTGGAGCGCTACGGGGACACCCAGTTGTACGTCTCCCGCGGCGCCGGCGCCTGGGGCCCGCCCACGCGCGTGGGCGCCCCCTCCGACATCACCGTCGTCGAACTCGCCTCCCGGCAGGCCTGAGCACCGGCTGAGAACGCCTTGTGAAGCAAGTGCGAAACACGTCTTCGTAACTTATTCTCCCCGCCTCCACACCCGGCTTCCCCCAGGTGAGAGGCGTGTGATTAGGTGTCGGCGCCACGAGGACGTGGCACGTGTAAAGGGCCCGCGAAGGGTCTGGGGAGGCTACCGATGCGATCGGTTCGCATACGGATACTCGCGGCGCTGCTCGTACTGGGCGTCGTGGGCGTCGGCGGCTGGCAGTTGCTGCCGTCGCAGGAGGACAAGGACAAGGCGATCGTCGTCGGCACGACGGACGCCGCCACGTCGCTCGACCCGGCCGGCACCTACGACGCCGGCTCCTGGGCGCTGAGCAGCAACGTGTTCCAGTCCCTGCTGACGTTCGAGCCGGGCGCCATCTCTCCCGTGCCGGACGCGGCCAGCAGCTGCGACTTCGTCGACGGCGGACTGCGCACCTACCGCTGCGAACTGCGCGACGACATCAAGTTCCCGAGCGGACGCACGATGACCGCCGAGGACGTGAAGTTCTCCTTCGACCGCATCAAGAAGATCAACTCCGACGTCGGCCCGGCACCCCTGCTCTCCACCCTCGGCTCGGTCGAGGCCGCCGGCTCGACCGTCACCTTCCACCTGTCGTCGCCGGACGCCACGTTCCCCCTGAAGGTGGCTTCGGGAGTCGGTACCATCGTCGACCACACTCGTTATTCCAAGGACGCCCTGCGTACCGGCACCCAGGTCGACGGCACCGGACCGTACCGGCTGAAGGAGTACGCCAAGGACAAGAGAGCGGTGCTGGAGCCGAACGGCTCCTACAAGGGAGCCGTCAGCGGCACCGGACGACCGGTCGAGCTGCGCTACTACAAAACCGCGAGCGAGCTCGACCGGGCCTGGCAGGGCAAGGAGATCGACGTCGCCGCCCGCACCCTGTCCCCGAAGGTCCTCGCCGGACTCAACGCGAGCGACCCCCAGCATCGCGTGTCGGTGTCCGGCAGCTCCGACGTCCGCAACCTCTACCTCAACACACGTGCCTCCTCCCCGCTGCACGACGTCCGCGTGCGGCGGGCCATGGCCTGGCTGATCAACCGTGAGCAGCTGACCAGTTCCGTGTACGACGGCACCGTCGACGCGCTGTACTCGCTGATCCCGACCGGCATTACCGGCCACAGCACGTCGTTCTTCGACGCCTACCCGACGCAGGACGTCAAGCGGGCGCAGGCGCTGCTGACCGAGGCCGGCGTGTCGCTCCCGGTGCGCTTCACCTACGGCTACGGCAAGCGCGGCGTCGCCGCCGAGGAGGCCGCCGAGCTCAAACGGCAGCTGGAGGCGAGCGGCCTGTTCAAGGTCGACGTCAAGGGCTACGAGTGGGCCGACTTCCAGAAGCGCTGGGTGGGCGGCAAGCTCGACGCCTACGCGGTCGGCTGGGTCGCCGACTACCCGGACCCAGACACCTTCGGCTCCGGGCTCGTCGGCACCGGCAGTGTCATGAACACCGGCTACAGCAGCAAGACCGTCGACAAACTCATCCTGGACAGCCAGCAGCACGCCGACCGCAGCCGGGTCGTCACGGACTTCCGCGCCCTGCAGGCGGAGATCGCCACCGACGTGCCGCTCATCCCGCTGTGGCAGCGCAAGGAGTACGTCGTCACCAGCAAGGACGTCGGCGGTGGCCAGTACCTGTCGGACGGCTCGGGCGCCTTCCGGCTGTGGAAGCTCGACTGGATCTGACCGGTGTCCGCCGGAGGCCGACGTGGTCAGGAAGTCTTCTTCTGCCCGGCCCTGAGGATCTCGGTCACATCGAGGGTGACCTTGGCGCCGATGGAGTCGGGGAGGGTGACGAGCTCGCCGGGGGCGTGGGGGCGGTGGTACTCGTACTTGCCCTCGACCGGATCCGCCAGGACGTGAAGACGCTGATGTTTGCGGTCGACGATGACGTAGACGGGGACTTTCGCCTCGGCGTAGGCGGCGACCTTGGTCTTCAGGTCGTCCTTCCAGTTGCTGGAGGTGACCTCCAGGACGAGACGGAAGCAGACCGGGTCGTACGCGTTGTTCTCGACGAAGTGCTCGTCGATGTCGGCGTCCACCACGACGAGGTCGGGGATGGCGTAGTCCTCGGCGCCGGCGGGCAGCCAGAGCCCGACGTTCTGGAGGACCTCGGTTTCGCCGTCGTCGAGTCCTGCTGCGATAAAGGGGCGCATCAGTTTCGTCAGAGCGCGGGCGTGGGGGACATCCGGTGATGGGGTCACGAGGAGGTGGCCTCCGATGATCTCGACGCGGTAGCCCGGATGGCGCTCCATGATCTCGTCGGCGATGGCCGTGAGCGAGAACGGCCGGTCGTCGTCGAAGGGCTGCTCGACGGATGCGGCGGACATCGCGTGCCTCCTAGGGGCTGGTGTCGAGAGCATCATCGTAGGCAGGCAGGGCCCCGGGTGTCCCGTTCCGGCCCGTTCACCCGAAAGTGATCACTCGGCCGCGGCGCCCGGAAGCGGGCGTGGCCGGGGCGGGCTCCGTCAGGGCCTGCGGCCGAGCTCCGGCCGCTTGCTGTAGTCGGTGAACCCCAGGACGTTGCCCCACGGGTCGGCGATCTCGACGGTCCAGCCGGTCGCCCCCGCGGACGGCTCGTCGAGCAGCGCGATCCCGGCCGCCGTCAGCTCCCGCGCCGCCGTCCGCGCGTCCGGCACCTCCAGCCACACCCGGGGCGAGGGCCACGGCGGCGTCCGGTGCCCGAACGTCTCCTCCGCGCGCAGCAGGATCCCCGGCGCCTCGCCCCCCACCT
>NZ_POTZ01000204.1 GCF_003236365.1 Streptomyces sp. NTH33 | reverse complement strand
GTGGAGTTCCACCAGGAGCCGTACCGGGTGCAGGGCGTAGGCGACGCGGAGTTCGTTGGTGGCCAGGGCCGCCGCCGCGCGGGCGGTGCGGGGGTCGCCGAGGCGGGCCAGGGCACAGGCGGCGGAGGCGCAGCGCTGGGGGTCGCGGTGGTTCAGGAGCAGGACCAGCGACTCGAAGGCCCGCCGGTCGCCGGCCAGGCCCAGCCGGAACGCGGCCAGCTCCCTGGCCCACAGCGGCTGTCCGGGGGCCGTGAGGACCTCGGCCAGCTCGTCCGTGTCCCGGGTGGCGGCCAGGTGCTCGTACGCCGCCGACCCGCCCGACTCCTGCTGTAAGCGCTCCGTGAGCGATCGCAACTCTTCGTCCACGACGCCAGCCTAGGGGTGCGGCCACCCGCGCGGGACCCACCTCACAAACTCAAGGGGGTGGCGCGCTCGTTACCCACGGGTTAAGCTCAGACGAGCGAGTCACCCACTCGCACCACCTCGCAGGGGCCTGGTGACGCAGCCACCGCGAGTGTTGTCGGTTCGGTACACCAGGTACCGCAGTACGACTCGGCTTCGGGACAGAGCCGGTCGGTTTCTCCGTTCGCCGGGCGCGCAGGCGCCCGCGGCGACCGGCACCGGGCGTGTGCGCTCGTAGCCCGGCCACACCCGCACTCCTTTCCCTCCGCACCCGGTGCGCCCCTCGGCGCACCGGGGCGTGCTCCCAGTCGTCACCCTCATCTCTGGAGTTCCGCGATGGCCACTCCCTTCTCCGACACCCCTCTGTCCCCGCTGAAGACGATCGCTGTCGTCGGCCTCGGCACCATGGGCACCGGCATCACCGAGGTCCTCGCCCGGTCCGGCCGCGAGGTCGTCGGCATCGACGTCAGCGAGGCCGCGGCCGCCAGGGCCGTCGACGCCCTGGCGTCCTCCACCGCCCGTGCCGTGGAGCGCGGGCGCCTGACCGGGCAGGAGCGCGCGGACGTCCTCGCCCGGGTGCGCACCTCCACCGACCTGACCGCCGCGGCGGACGCCGACCTGGTCATCGAGGTGGCGCCGGAGTCGTACGAGGTCAAGCAGCAGATCTTCCGGGAGCTGGACGGCATCGTCCGCCCGGGGACGATCCTGGCCACCGGCACCAACGCCCTGTCGGTGACCCGCCTGGCCGCCGACTCCGCCCGCCCCGAGCGCGTCCTCGGCCTGCACTTCTTCAACCCGGCGCAGGCCATGAAGCTGGTCGAGGTGGTCTCCTCGGTGCTGACCGCCCCGCAGGCCGTCGCCGCCGTCACCGACCTCGCCCTGGAGCTCGGCAAGGAGCCCGTCGCGGTCGGCGACCGGCCCGGGTTCGTCGCCGACGGGCTGCTGTTCGGCTACCTGAACCAGGCCGCCGCGATGTACGAGGCGAAGTACGCCTCCCGCGAGGACATCGACGCCGCGATGCGGCTCGGCTGCGGCCTGCCGATGGGCCCGCTGGCGCTGCTCGACCTGATCGGCATCGACACCGCCCGCAGGGTCCTGGAGGCCATGTACGCCGAGTCGCGCGACCGGCTGCACGCCCCCGCGCCGATCCTCAAGCAGCTCAGCGAGGCCGGCCTGACCGGCCGCAAGGCAGGCCGCGGCTTCTACACCTACGACGCTCCGGGCAGCGGCACCGTCGTGCGGGACGCCCTGACCCCGCTGGAGGGGGCCACCCTCACCCCCGGCCGTCCGGTCCGCTCGGTCGGCGTCGCCGGCTCGGGCACCATGGCCTCCGGCATCGCCGAGGTGTTCGCCAAAGCCGGGTACGAGGTCGTGCTGGCCGCCCGCAGCGAGGAGAAGGCGCAGGCCGCCAGGGCCCGTATCGGCAAGTCGCTCTCACGCTCCGTCGACAAGGGGCGGCTGACCGCCGAGGCCGCCGCGCGGACCCTGGACCGAATCAGGGCGACCGGCTCCTGGGACGACTTCGCCGACGTGGACCTGGCCGTGGAGGCCGTCGCCGAGGACCTGGCGGTCAAGCAGCAGCTGTTCGCGACGCTGGACAAGGTCTGCAGGCCGGGCGCGGTGCTGGCCACCACCACCTCCTCGCTCCCGGTGGTCGCCTGCGCCCGTGCCACCTCGCGCCCGCAGGACGTCGTCGGCCTGCACTTCTTCAACCCGGCGCCGGCGATGAAGCTGGTCGAGGTCGTCCGTACGGTGCTGACCGGGGACGACGTCCACGCGACGGCCCGCGAGGTGTGCGTGAAGGTCAAGAAGCACGCCGTCGACTGCGGGGACCGCGCGGGCTTCATCGTCAACGCCCTGCTGTTCCCGTACCTCAACAACGCGATCAAGATGGTGCAGGAGCACTACGCGTCCCTGGACGACATCGACGCGGCGATGAAGCTCGGCGGCGGCTACCCGATGGGCCCCTTCGAGCTGCTGGACGTCGTCGGCCTGGACGTCTCGCTGGCCATCGAGAAGGTGCTGCACCGCGAGTTCCGCGACCCGGGCCTGGCCCCGGCTCCGCTCCTGGAGCACCTGGTGGCCGCGGGCTGCCTCGGCCGCAAGACGGGCCGCGGCTTCCGCGAATATGCCCGCCGCTGAGCGTCCCGGCGACTGGTTCCGAGACGGGCGGGAGTGGGGCGGTCTGCTGGACCCGGCGGCCGCTCCCCCGCCCGCCGAGGACGGCGGAAACCGGGGACGTGCGCAGCACGCTGCACGAATGCAGTACGTTCGGGTCATGCCCCAGCCCGCCAAGTCCTCACGCACACCAGCCACGCCCGACGCGCCGGAGAGCGCCGCGGGCTCTCGCGCGGCCGCCCAACGGCTCAGAATGCGCCGGGAGCTGGCGGCCGCCGCGATGGAGCTGTTCTCGACCAAGGGGTACGAGGCGACCACGGTCGACGAGATCGCCGCGGCGGCCGGGGTCGCCCGCCGCACCTTCTTCCGCCACTTCCGCTCCAAGGAAGAGGCGATCTTCCCGGACCACGACGACACCCTGATCCGCGCCGAGGCGGTCCTCAACGCCGCGCCCGCGCACGAGCACCCGCTCGACACGGTGTGCCGGGGCATCAAGGAAGTCATGAAGATGTACGCGGCGCAGCCGGACATCTCGGTCGCCCGCTACAAGCTGACCCGCGAGGTCCCCACGCTGCGCGAGGCGGAGATCGCCTCCGTGGCCCGCTACGAGCGGCTGTTCACGCGCTACCTGCTGGGCCACTTCGACGAGCGCGCGCACGCCGACGACGCCAACGACGACCCGCTGCTCGCGGAGGTCGCCGCCTCGGCCGTGGTCACCGCGCACAACCACGTGCTGCGGCGCTGGCTGCGGGCGGACGGCCAGGGGGATGTGGAGGCGCAGCTGGACCACGCCTTCGCGATCGTCCGCAGGACCTTCGGCAGCGGGATCGGGGCCGGCCGCTCCACGGCGTCGTCGGCGCCCGCCGGCGGTTCCTCCGCGGCGGCGACCCGGCAGGGCGAGGTCCTGGTGACGGTCGCCCGCACCGACGCCCCGCTGGCGGAGGTCATGCGGACCATCGAGGAGGCCCTGAAGGGCCGCTGAGAGTCTTTCGCCGCACCGCGCACCGTGTGACGACGGCCACCCTGCGGGGTGGCCGTTTTGGCATGTCAGAGCCCCTTTTCACCCGCCTCCGAGGGTCGATTCGATCGATCATCGCTCATTTGATGCGCAAAGTTTTCGTCTGAGCGAAAATTCTGACACTCAGTGCCTTGCGAGGTGACACGCGGTGTCATACGTTGAAGGTGTCCGGGCGGCCGGCGTGCGGGGACCGTACGCACGCCGGCTGTCCCAGCGAGCCGGGACCGACCGGCCCGCCCGCCCGGACGCCTGCGTCACAGGCACCTCCCGCGCCACAAAGCGCCGCCGAAGTTCCACCCGCCGAACCGACGGCATCCCGGCCGGACCGACGGCACACCCTCACCCGATCCCCAGCAGCACCGACGTAACCCTCAGCGCCCCTCCCTCAGGGCGCTCATCGCCGGAGGCAACACCGTGACCGTGAAGGACATCCTGGACGCGATCCAGTCGCCCGACTCCACGTCGGAGGACTTCGCCGCTCTGCCGCTCCCCGAGTCGTACCGCGCGATCACCGTGCACAAGGACGAGACGGAGATGTTCGCGGGACTCGAAACCCGCGACAAGGACCCGCGCAAGTCGATCCACCTCGACGACGTTCCGCTGCCCGAACTCGGGCCGGGCGAGGCCCTGGTGGCCGTCATGGCCTCCTCGGTCAACTACAACTCGGTGTGGACCTCGATCTTCGAGCCGCTGTCGACGTTCGGCTTCCTGGAGCGCTACGGCAAGCTCTCCGAGCTCACCAGGCGCCACGACCTGCCGTACCACATCATCGGCTCCGACCTCGCGGGCGTCGTCCTGCGCACCGGCCCCGGCGTCAACGCCTGGAGGCCCGGTGACGAGGTCGTCGCCCACTGCCTGTCCGTCGAGCTGGAGTCCTCCGACGGCCACAACGACACGATGCTCGACCCGGAGCAGCGCATCTGGGGCTTCGAGACGAACTTCGGCGGGCTCGCCGAGATCGCCCTGGTCAAGTCCAACCAGCTGATGCCGAAGCCGGCGCATCTGTCGTGGGAGGAGGCCGCCGCCCCGGGCCTGGTCAACTCCACCGCCTACCGCCAGCTGGTCTCCCGCAACGGCGCCGACATGAAGCAGGGCGACAACGTGCTCATCTGGGGCGCGAGCGGCGGCCTCGGCAGCTACGCCACCCAGTTCGCCCTCGCCGGCGGCGCCACCCCCATCTGTGTCGTCTCCAGCGAGCAGAAGGCGGACATCTGCCGCTCCATGGGTGCCGAGGCGATCATCGACCGCACCGCCGAGGACTACAAGTTCTGGAAGGACGAGCACACCCAGGACCCCAGGGAGTGGAAGCGCTTCGGCAAGCGCATCCGCGAACTCACCGGCGGCGAGGACGTCGACATCGTCTTCGAGCACCCCGGCCGCGAGACCTTCGGCGCCTCCGTCTACGTCACCCGCAAGGGCGGCACCATCGTCACCTGCGCCTCCACCTCCGGCTACCACCACGAGTACGACAACCGCTACCTGTGGATGTCCCTGAAGCGGATCATCGGCTCGCACTTCGCCAACTACCGCGAGGCCTGGGAGGCCAACCGGCTCATCGCCAAGGGCAAGATCCACCCGACGCTGTCCAAGGTCTACTCCCTCCAGGACACCGGGCAGGCGGCGTACGACGTGCACCGCAACCTGCACCAGGGCAAGGTCGGCGTGCTGTGCCTGGCCCCCGAGGAGGGCCTGGGCGTGCGCGACGAGGAGATGCGCGCCCGGCACATCGACGCCATCAACCGCTTCCGGAACATCTGAGAGGCGCACATGAACGAGCGTCAGTCCTCCGGAGAGCGGAGGGAGAAGGACCGGCCCTGGCTCATGCGCACCTACGCCGGTCACTCCACGGCCGAGGCGTCCAACGAGCTGTACCGGCGCAACCTCGCCAAGGGCCAGACCGGGCTGTCGGTGGCGTTCGACCTGCCGACGCAGACCGGCTACGACCCCGACCACATCCTCGCCCGCGGCGAGGTCGGCCGGGTCGGCGTGCCGGTCGCGCACCTGGGTGACATGCGCCGGCTGTTCCAGGACATCCCCCTGGAGCAGATGAACACCTCGATGACGATCAACGCCACGGCCATGTGGCTGCTGGCGCTCTACCAGGTCGTCGCCGAGGAGCAGGGCGCGGACATCACCAGGCTCCAGGGCACGACCCAGAACGACATCGTCAAGGAGTACCTGTCCCGCGGCACGCACGTCTTCCCGCCGGGGCCGTCGCTCCGCCTGACGACGGACATGATCGCGTACACGGTCTCCCACATCCCCAAGTGGAACCCGATCAACATCTGCAGCTACCACCTGCAGGAGGCGGGTGCCACCCCGGTGCAGGAGATCGCGTACGCGATGTCCACCGCGATCGCCGTGCTCGACGCCGTGCGCGACTCCGGCCAGGTGCCGCAGGAGCGCATGGGCGACGTGGTGGGCCGGATCTCCTTCTTCGTGAACGCGGGCGTCCGCTTCGTCGAGGAGATGTGCAAGATGCGCGCCTTCGGCCGCATCTGGGACAGGATCACGCGTGAGCGGTACGGCATCGAGGACCCCCGGCACCGCCGCTTCCGCTACGGCGTCCAGGTCAACTCCCTCGGCCTGACCGAGGCCCAGCCGGAGAACAACGTCCAGCGGATCGTCCTGGAGATGCTGGCGGTCACCCTCTCCAAGGACGCACGCGCGCGTGCCGTGCAGCTGCCGGCCTGGAACGAGGCCCTCGGCCTGCCCCGGCCCTGGGACCAGCAGTGGTCACTGCGCATCCAGCAGGTGCTGGCGTACGAGTCCGACCTGCTGGAGTACGACGACATCTTCGAGGGCTCGAAGGTGATCGAGGCGAAGGTGGACGAACTGGTCGAGGCGGCGCTCGCCGAGATCGACCACATCCAGGAGCTGGGCGGCGCGCTGGCCGCCGTGGAGTCCGGCTACCTGAAGTCGCAGCTGGTCGCCTCGCACGCCGAGCGCCGGGCCCGGATCGAGTCGGGCCAGGAGAAGATCGTCGGCGTCAACGTGTTCGAGGGCACCGAGTCCAACCCGCTCACGGCCGACCTGGACACCGCGATCCAGACGGTCGACCCGGCGGTCGAGGCCCGTGTGATCGCCTCGCTGCGGAACTGGCGCGACACGCGGTACCAGCCGCCCTTCAACCACCCGCGCCCGTGCAAGGCGCTGGAGCGGCTGAAGGAGGCCGCCAAGGGCACCGAGAACCTCATGGAGGCCACCCTGGAGTGCGCCCGCGCGGGTGTCACGACCGGAGAGTGGGCCGGGGCGCTGCGCGAGGTGTTCGGCGAGTTCCGGGCACCGACCGGGGTGTCGTCCGCGCCGGTGGCCGTGACCGCCGAGGCGGGCTCGGCCCTGTCCGAGGTCCGCCGCAAGGTGGACGCGACGGCACGGGACCTCGGCGTGGGCAAGCTGCGCTTCCTGGTCGGCAAGCCGGGCCTGGACGGGCACTCCAACGGCGCCGAGCAGATCGCCGTACGGGCCCGCGACGCCGGGTTCGAGGTGGTCTACCAGGGCATCCGGCTCACCCCCGAGCAGATCGTGGACGCGGCCCTCTCCGAGGACGTGCACGCGGTCGGCCTGTCCATCCTCTCCGGCTCGCACGCCCGGCTGGTGCCGGATGTGCTCCGGCGGCTGCGGGAGGCCGGCGCGGCCGACATCCCGGTGATCGCCGGCGGGATCATCCCCAGCGGCGACGCCGAACAGCTCAGGGCCGCGGGAGTGGCCGCGGTCTTCACCCCGAAGGACTTCGACATCACCGGGATCATCGGCCGTATCGTCGACGAGATCCGGAAAGCGAACAAGCTCGACCCCCTGGAGGTCCCCGCATGACCAGCCCTGCTCCCCAGGTCAACCGTCTTCGCCCGCGGCGCTCCTGCCTGGCCGTACCGGGCTCGAACCCCCGCTTCCTGGAGAAGGCGCAGGGCCTGCCCGCCGACCAGGTCTTCCTGGACCTGGAGGACGCGTGCGCGCCGCTGGCCAAGCCGGAGGCGCGGCACACCATCGTCAAGTTCCTCAACGAGGGCGACTGGACGGGCAAGACGCGGGTGGTGCGGGTCAACGACTGGACGACCGAGTGGACGTACCGGGACGTCGTGACCGTGGTCGAGGGCGCGGGCCAGAACCTGGACTGCATCATGCTGCCCAAGGTGCAGGACGCCCAGCAGGTCGTCGCGCTCGACCTGCTGCTGACCCAGATCGAGAAGATCATGGGCTTCGAGGTCGGCCGCATCGGCATCGAGGCGCAGATCGAGAACGCGAAGGGCCTGAACAACGTCAACACCATCGCGCAGGCCTCCCCGCGCATCGAGACGATCATCTTCGGCCCGGCCGACTTCATGGCGTCGATCAACATGAAGTCCCTGGTGGTGGGCGAGCAGCCGCCCGGCTACCCGGCGGACGCCTACCACTACATCCTGATGAAGATCCTGATGGCCGCCCGCGCCAACGACCTCCAGGCGATCGACGGCCCCTACCTGCAGATCCGCAACGTCGACGGCTTCCGCGAGGTGGCCGGCCGGGCCGCCGCGCTCGGCTTCGACGGCAAGTGGGTGCTGCACCCCGGCCAGGTGGAGGCCGCCAACGAGGTCTTCTCGCCCTCCCAGGAGGACTACGACCACGCCGAGCTGATCCTGGACGCGTACGAGTACTGCACCTCCGAGGCGGGCGGCAAGAAGGGCTCGGCGATGCTCGGCGACGAGATGATCGACGAGGCCAGCCGGAAGATGGCGCTGGTCATCGCGGGCAAGGGCCGCGCGGCCGGCATGCGGCGCACCAGCACGTTCGAGATCCCGGAGGGCTGAGCGGCATGCAGTTCGGACGCACCTTTGAGGAGTTCGAGGTCGGGGCGGTGTACAAGCACTGGCCGGGCAAGACGGTCACGGAGTACGACGACCACCTGTTCTGCCTGTTGACCATGAACCACCACCCGCTCCACCTGGACGCCCACTACGCGGAGCAGACGACGGACTTCGGCAGGAACGTCGTCGTCGGGAACTACGTCTACTCCCTCCTGCTCGGCATGTCAGTGCCGGACGTCTCCGGCAAGGCGATCGCCAACCTGGAGATCGAGTCGCTCCGGCACGTGGCGCCGACCTTCCACGGCGACACGATCTACGGCGAGACGACGGTGCTGGACAAGTGGCCGTCGAAGTCGAAGAACGACCGCGGGATCGTCCACGTCGAGACCCGGGGCTACAAGCAGGACGGCACGCTGGTGTGCATCTTCCGCCGCAAGGTGATGGTGCCGACCGAGACGTACATCAAGGAGCGCGGCGGCGAGCAGCCCGGCCGCCCGGAACTGAACGCACCTACGGAAAAGACGGAGAAGTAGGCCATGGCGCGACTCGCCCAGACCGCCGGTCTGACCGACGTCCAGCAGGAGATCGTCTCCACCGTCCGGGACTTCGTCGACAAGGAGATCATCCCGGTCGCGACCGAGCTGGAGCACCGCGACGAGTACCCGCAAGCCATCGTGGACGGCCTGAAGGAGCTGGGCCTGTTCGGTCTGATGATCCCCGAGGAGTACGGGGGTCTGGGCGAGTCGCTGCTGACGTACGCGCTGTGCGTGGAGGAGATCGCCCGCGGCTGGATGTCGGTGTCCGGCATCATCAACACGCACTTCATCGTGGCGTACATGCTCAAGCAGCACGGCACGCAGGAGCAGAAGGAGTACTTCCTGCCGAAGATGGCGCTCGGCGACGTCCGGGGCGCGTTCTCCATGTCCGAGCCCGCCCTGGGCTCGGACGTCTCGGCGATCACGTCGAAGGCGGTGAAGGACGGCGACGAGTACGTCCTGACCGGCCAGAAGATGTGGCTGACCAACGGTGGCACGTCCTCGCTCGTGGCGGTCCTGGTCCGCAGTGACGAGGGTCACCCGGAAGGCACGGCCCCGCACAGGTCGATGACGACCTTCCTGGTGGAGAAGGAGCCCGGCTTCGGCGAGGTCCGTCCCGGCCTGACCATCCCGGGCAAGATCGACAAGATGGGCTACAAGGGGGTCGACACCACCGAACTGATCATGGACGGGCTGCGCGTGCCGGCCGACCGGGTGCTCGGCGGCGTCACCGGCCGCGGCTTCTACCAGATGATGGACGGCGTCGAGGTCGGCCGCGTCAACGTCGCCGCCCGCGGCTGCGGCGTCGCCCAGCGCGCCTTCGAACTGGGCGTGGCCTACGCCCAGCAGCGCCACACCTTCGGCAAGCCGATCGCCCAGCACCAGGCCATCCAGTTCAAGCTGGCGGAGATGGCCACCAAGGTCGAGGCGGCGCATGCGATGATGGTGAACGCCGCGCGCAAGAAGGACTCCGGTCAGCGCAACGACCTCGAGGCCGGCATGGCGAAGTACCTGGCCTCCGAGTACTGCAAGGAGGTCGTGGAGGACGCCTTCCGGATCCACGGCGGCTACGGCTTCTCCAAGGAGTACGAGATCGAGCGCCTGTACCGCGAGGCCCCGATGCTGCTCATCGGTGAAGGTACCGCCGAGATCCAGAAAATGATCATCGGCCGCCGACTGCTCGAAGAGTATCGCTTCCAGGGCTGAATGTCCGCATGCGGGGTGTTTTCTTCGAGAAGAAGATCACACCCCGTCAGCGCTCTTCGGCCGCCGACTCGGCAGCTCGGCTTACCCAGTTACGGCGCTTAGCCGCTACGATCGCCGGAAAGCCGCCGTCCCCCGTCGAAAGCGCGGCATCATCCGCTACGAAGGTCATCCATGCCCCACAGCCAAACCTCTGCACCCAGCGGCCGGATCCGCCTCGCGCGCGGAGCATCGCCGTGGCTTCTTCCGACCGTCGCGACCGCAGCCGTCAGCCTGGTCCGTGCCCGCCGCTCGGGTGCCGCCAAGGCCGTAGCCGTCCCCGCCACCGCACTCGCGGCGGGGATGCTGTGGTTCTTCCGCGACCCCGAGCGCGAGATCGCCCAGGGCCGGGTCATCTCGCCCGCCGACGGTGTGGTGCAGAGCATCATGCCGTGGAAGGACGGCCGCACCCGTGTCGCGATCTTCATGAGCCCGCTGAACGTCCACGTCAACCGTGCCCCGCTCGCCGGCACGGTCACGTCGGTCGAGCACGTCCCCGGCGGGTTCGTTCCGGCGTTCAACAAGGAGAGCGAGAACAACGAGCGGGTCGTCTGGCACTTCGACACCGAGCTCGGCGACATCGAGATGGTCCAGATCGCCGGCGCGGTGGCCCGCCGCATCGTCCCCTACATCCCGTCGGGCACGAAGGTCGAGCAGGGCGAGCGGATCGGTCTGATCCGCTTCGGCTCGCGCGTCGACCTCTACCTGCCCGAGGGCGTGGAGGTCGCGGTCGAAGTCGGCCAGAAGACCGTGGCTGGGGTGACTCGCCTTGACCGTGATTGATCCCGAGACCCAGGCGGGCTGGGTGCCCGAGGCCGACGGGGTGGACGAAGAGGAGGAGATGCCCCTCTCGATGCGCCTGTCGATAGCGGACACCCTCACGCTGGGCAACGCCACGTGCGGCTTCATGGCGGTGTACTTCACCACCACCGGCATCCTGATCCCGCACCTGACCGGCAGCGACGACTCGGCGGGCATGGCCCGGCACAGCGCCGCCACGGCGGTCATCCTGATGCTGTGCGCGGCGGTCTTCGACCTGTTCGACGGCCTGGTCGCGAGGAAGCTGCGCTCCTCCCCCATGGGCGCGGAGCTGGACAACCTCTCCGACCTGATCAGCTTCGGCCTGGCCCCGGCGTACTTCGTCCTCGTCTACGGCATGGTCGCGGACGACGCCCACCAGAGGGTGGCGGCACTGGGCGCGATCGTGGTGCTGCTGGCGGTGGTCCTGCGGCTCGCCCGCTTCTCGTGCGTGACGCTGAAGGACGGCATGTTCCAGGGCATGCCCTCACCCTTCGGCGCGCTGACGGTGGTCTCGATCGTCCTGCTGGAGCTGCCCTTCGTGGCGACGCTGCTGGCCATCATCGGCACCGCGTGGCTGATGGTGAGCCGAGTGGAGTACCCCAAGCCCCGCGGCCGCCTCGCGGTGGCCATGCTCTCCTGGATCGTCCTGTCCATGGGCCTCCTGGCGGCCTGGGCCTTCGACGCCCCGAGCGGCCAGCTCCTCCTCCAGACCGGCTGCGCCCTGCAGCTGGTCATGGGCGCGGTGATCCCCCTGTTCGCCACGGCCCGCCGGGTGAACAACTTCCGCGACAACCGCCGCGAGGCACGGGCAGCACAGCTGCCGTAGCGCTCCGCCCGGTCGCACGACGCCGACGGGCCCCGAACCACGTGGTTCGGGGCCCTCTGCATGGGGGCGGCAGCTCGCCGCCACGACCGACCGCGGTGTCAGCGCAGGAAATCCCGGGCGATCCGCTCGGCCACCCGCTCCAGGATCGGCCCCGCGTCCGCGATGCACCGGGAGACGTCCGGCTCGAGCTGGGTCAGGGCGTAGGCCCGGCGGATGCCGGCCTGCCCCAGGACCTCCGGCGCGAGGGCCAGCCGGCCGCAGACCGCGACGACCTCCTTGCCCGCGGCGCGCGCCGCCGCCGCGACGCCCGCCGGGGCCTTGCCGTGCAGGGTCTGCTCGTCCAGGGAGCCCTCACCGGTGATCACCAGCGAGGCCCGCCGCAGAGCCGGGGCGAAGCCCAGCACGTCCAGCATGACCTCGATGCCGGCCCGGAAACGCGCCCCGAGGAGCAGCGCCCCGTACCCG
>NZ_POTZ01000203.1 GCF_003236365.1 Streptomyces sp. NTH33 | reverse complement strand
GTTCACCACCTCCGACCTGGACGATCTGCTGGCCAGACTCGACCGGCACACCACCGATCACCACGAAGAATCCTCCGCCGAGCCAGCTACATGATCAACCCCCGAAGGACTTCCGGTCCGAACCACTTAGCGTGGCAGTGTGAGCCCGCCGAGCCCCACCGCCGCGCCGGCCGCCCGCCACGGCTGGGCGCAGGCCGTCGCCACGGTGCTGGCCGCTCTGTTCACCATGGGGGCCGTCGCCGCGCTGGGACTGTGGGCGGCCGGTGCCACGGGACTTCCCGGCAACGCCTTCCCCCGGGTGGTCGCCGCGACCGTGGTGACGGCGGTCGGCGGGAGCGTGGAGCTGTCGGGGAACGCGGGCGTCCTCGCCGAGACGCACGCCGGCATCACGGTGGTCCCGCTGTCGGTCACGCTCGCCGGCACGCTCGTCGTCGCCGCGGGATTCCTGCGGCCGCTGCGGCACCGCGCGGTGGCCGGGGCGCGGGAACTGGCCGGGTGGGCCACACGGATCGCCGTACTGTGGCTGCTCGCCCTGATCGGCCTGGCCCTCGGCGCCCGGCAGACCTTCGCCATCGACCTCGGCAACGGCGTGCTCGGCGCCATCGGCGGCCTGTTCGGCGCCGAGCCGGAGGTCGGTTTCACCGCGCAGGTGCCGCTGACCGTGCTCTTCGGGCTGCTGTGGCTGGCCGGCGTGCTGGTGCTGGCCCTGCTGGTGGCGCCCGGGGCGCCGCTGCCGGCGCGGCTGCTGCGGTGCCGGGAGTCGGTACGCCCGGCGGCGTACGCCATGGCCGCCCTGCTGCTCGCGTGCGTCGTCGTGGGTCTGGTCGTCGCACTCGTGACGGCGGCGACCCGCGGGCATCCGGCGGACCACTTCGCGGTGATCCTGCTCGGGTTGCCGAACCTGGCCTGGCTCGCCTTCACGATCGGTCTGGGCGCCACCTGGCACGGCAGGGTGGACGGCCCGTTCGGGCTGCCCGTGCCGCACCTGCTCGACCAGGTGCTGCGCACCCCGGACGTCTCCACGCTCAACGTGGGCACGCTCGCCGGGCACGACGGCCGGGTGTGGTGGCTGGTGGTCGTGGACGCCGTACTGCTGCTGGGCGCCGCGTTCCTGATGGCGACGCGCTCCCCGGCCCGGACGCCCGCCTGGCGGCACGCCCTGCACATGGCCGTCGCGCTGGTGCTGACGGTGCTGACGATCTGTGCCGTGGGCCGGATCTCCGCCCACTACGGCCTGTCCCTCCTCGGCATCGGCAACGTGGGCGGCAACCTGTCCGGAGAGCTCCTGCTCACACCTCGGCTGTGGAGTGCGCTGGGCCTGGCCGCCGTATGGGGCCTGGTCACCGGCTTCCTGGGAGCCCTGCCGGCCGCATGGGTACGTCCTCACCGGAGCGAGGCTCCCACCTCGTGACGACACGTCCGGTCAGGCCATCGGCAGGACGAGGGCCGGGAGGGTGCGGTGCATGCGCAGGGCGTCCACCGACTCGGCGAGCAGTTCGTACTCGGTGGTGTCGTCGCTCGCGGCGATCCGCACCAGCCGGCCGTCGGCCAACTCATCGGCGACGATCTCCTGTTGTGCCACGTCGGCGCACCAGGCGCGCAGGATGCGCGGTACGTCGGGCACGGTGTCCGGCACCGGGACGAGCGCCCCGGCCGGGACGTGGGGGCTGTCGGGGACGGGGTCGAGCCGTTCGGCTATCCAGGAGGCGCGGTCGCGCAGCCACCACAGGGCCAGGGCCAGGGTGGGCGCGCGGTAGGTGCCGAGCGGGACGCCGACGCGGCGTCCGCCGCACATGCCGTACGCGGTGACATGGCACAGAAATTCGTTGTGCACTGCTCCTCCCCGTCGCGTCGCCCTGCCGGTGCTGCCTCGCTCTCCGTGCTCTCCGTGCTTGCCGTGCGTCTGCCGTGCGGTGAGGCATGGTGGTTGTGCGGTGAACTGCCCTGAAACTTGAGTATGTTCACTGCTGAAACGCTGTCACCATGACTTTCCGGCCAGTCTCCTGGCATATTCAGCGCGCCGCGTGGCCGAAATCGTGGCGGTCCGTGGCCGCGCGGCCATTACCCCGGCGGTAATCGACCCGCGCGGCACAGGCCGGCAGGGTGGTCCCATCGGGTCGCCGGCCACGGAGGCACGGGTCCTGATCAGCGCACACGACCTCGATGGAGGCTGATTCGCCATGTCCGCGCACACCGACCGTCACGAGAGCGCCGTCGCCCGCTGCTTCGAGGCATGGAACGCGGCCGACGCCGAGACCCGGGCGAAGGCGGTGGCCGCCGCCCGGACCCCGGACGGCCGTTACACCGATCCTCCCCCAAGCTCTTCGAGCAGGGGGGACCCCCAGCCGACGCCGGCGGCCACGAGCGGATCGCGGCCGTGATCACCGCTGCCCGCGAGCAGTTCCCCGGCTTCGCCTTCCGGCTCACCGGGACCGTCGACGGGCACCACGACACGGCGCGCTTCTCCTGGGAGCTGGTGAACGGGGCTGGGGGTACCCCCTCTGGGGGAGGCTCCGCCCCGGTCGCCGGCTTCGATGTGATCACCCTGGACGCCGAGGGGAGGATCCGCACCGTACTGGGCTTCCTCGACCGGCTGCCCGCGGGGGCGTGAGGCAGGCCCCTACGACCGGACGATCGCGTCGATGCGGGCCAGTTCCTCCGCGTCGAAGTCCAGGTTGCGGATCGCCTCGACGCTGTCCTGGAGCTGCTGCGGGCTGCTCGCGCCGACCAGGGCCGAGGTGACCCGGCCGCCGCGCAGTACCCAGGCCAGGGCCAGCTGGGCCAGGGACTGGCCGCGGGACCTGGCGATCTCGTCCAGGGCGCGCAGCCTGCCGACCAGTTCCCCGGTGACCGCGTCGGAGTCCAGGAACGGGCTGTCGCTCGCCGCGCGCGAGTCCTCGGGGATGCCGTCGAGGTAGCGGGCGGTGAGCAGACCCTGTTCCAGCGGGGAGTAGGCGATGGAGCCGACCTGGAGTTCGTCGAGGGTGTCCAGCAGGCCCTGCTCCTCGGGGCGCCGGTCGAGCATCGAGTAGCGCGGCTGGTGGATGAGCAGCGGGGTGCCCAGTTCGCCCAGGATCCGGGCGGCCTCGCGGGTCTGCTCGGGGGAGTAGTTGGAGACACCGGCGTAGAGCGCCTTGCCCTGCTGGACCGCCGAGTGCAGGGCGCCCATCGTCTCCTCCAGGGGAGTGTCCGGGGCGGGGCGGTGCGAGTAGAAGATGTCGACGTACTCCAGGCCCATCCGCTTCAGGCTCTGGTCGAGGGAGGACAGCAGGTACTTGCGCGAGCCCCATTCGCCGTACGGGCCGGGCCACATCAGGTAGCCGGCCTTGGTGGAGATCACCAGCTCGTCCCGGTACGGCGCGAAGTCCGCCCTCAGCGCCTCGCCGAGGGCGGACTCGGCGGCGCCGGGCGGCGGGCCGTAGTTGTTGGCCAGGTCGAAGTGGGTGACGCCGAGGTCGAAGGCGCGGCGCAGGACGGCGCGCTGGGTCTCGGCCGGGCGGTCGGGGCCGAAGTTGTGCCACAGGCCGAGCGACAGCGCGGGGAGCTTCAGGCCGCTGCGTCCGGTGCGCCGGTAGGGCATGTCGGCGTAGCGGTCGGGGTGGGCGGTGTACAACGCGCCTCCATGAGGGGGTTGGCAGGGGGGACGGGCTCGGTGGAGCCGGTCTCCACTCTGGCGTCCCCCGCGGCCAGTGGTCCAACAGAAGAATCCGATGGGATTCAACGACTAGGCTTCTCAGTCATGGAACTGCGTCACCTCCAGCACTTCGTCGCCGTCGCCGAGGACCAGCACTTCACCCGGGCCGCGGAGCGGCTGATGGTCTCCCAGTCGGGGCTGTCGGCGTCGATCAGGTCGCTGGAGCGGGAGTTGCGGGCTCCGCTGTTCGTGCGCACCACGCGCCGGGTGACGCTCACGGAGGCCGGGCGCGCGCTGCTCGGTGAGGCGGAGCGGATCCTGGCGCAGGTGCGGGCGGCGCACGAGGCGGTGGCGGCGGTGCAGGGCGTGCTGCGCGGCACGCTGTCGCTGGGCACCGAGCAGTGCATCGCCGGGGTGTACGTGGCCGGGCTGCTCGCCGCGTTCCGGCGGCTCCACCCGGATGTGGAGATACGGCTGCGGCAGGCGGGCTCGGGCGCGCTGGCGGAGGAGGTCGCGGCCGGGCGGCTCGACCTGGCGTTCGCCTACCGCACCCGCGCGGACACCGACCAGCTGCGCTCGGTGTCACTGACCAGTGAGCCGATGACCGTGCTGTGCCACCCCGGCCACCGGCTCGCGGCGTCCGGCGCCGTCCTCGCGCCGCAGGACGTGGACGGCGAGGTCTTCGTCGACTTCCACCCGGACTGGGGTCCGCGCCGGACCACCGACGCGGCCTTCGCCGCCGCGGGCGTGCGGCGCACGGTGGCCCTGGAGGTCAACGACGTGCACGGCCTGCTCGACCTGGTCGGCGAGAACCTCGGCATCGCGGTCGTGCCCCGCCACTTCCGGCACAAGCGGCCCTCGCTGACCGCGCTGCCGCTGAAGGACGCCACCGGCACGGAGTACGAGACCGTCGCCCTGCTGCCGTCCGAACAGGCCACCAGCCCCGCCGCCCGTGCCCTGATCGCCCTGCTGGAGTCACGGGGCCCGGCGTCCGGCGGTGTTCCGGAAGCGTGAGGGGGGCCGGTGCGCGAGGGTGGACGTATGCATGCGAAGGAGATCCTCATCGACGGCTACGGCCGCGTCCGGGAAGAGGTCCACGCCGTCGTCGACGGCCTGCCGGGCGAGCGGCTCAACGCCCGCCCCGGCGACGGCGCCAACTCCATCGCCTGGCTCGTCTGGCACCTCACGCGTGTGCAGGACGACCACATCGCCGACGCGTTCGGCCTCGAACAGGTGTGGCTCGCGCAGGGCTGGGAGAAGCGCTTCGGGCTCGGCCTGGAGCGCCACGACACCGGGTACGGGCACAGCCCGGCGCAGGTCGCCAAGGTGCGGGTCGACTCCGGTGAGCCGCTGACCGGCTACTACGACGCCGTGCACGAGCAGACCCTGAAGGCCCTGCGTCCCCTGGCCGCCAAGGACCTCGAGCGCGTCGTCGACGAGCGCTGGGATCCGCCGGTCACCCTGGGCGTGCGCCTGGTCAGCGTCCTGTCCGACGATCTGCAGCACGTCGGACAGGCCGCCTATGCCAGGGGGCTGCTTCAGAGCGCGGACTCGTAGCCCGGCAGGACCACGTCCCTGAGCAGGGCATTGCGCTCGTCGAAGGGGATGAACGCGCTCTTGACCGCGTTCACCGTGACCGTGCGCAGGTCCTCGACCGTCCAGCCCGCCTGCTCGACCAGCAGGGACATCTCGCGGGTCATCGTCGTACCGGACACCAGGCGGTTGTCGGTGTTGAGGGTGACCCGGAAGCCGAGGTCCTTCAGCGCGGTGATGGGGTGCTCGGCGATCGAGCGGGCGGCGCCGGTCTGCAGGTTGGAGGTCGGGCACATCTCCAGGGCGATCCGGCGGTCGCGTACCCAGCCGGCGAGCCGGCCCGGCTTGCCGTCGACGATGTCGTCGGTGATGCGCACGCCGTGCCCGATGCGCTGGGCGCCGCAGACCTGCAGCGCCTGGTGGATGCTGGGCAGGCCGTGGGCCTCGCCGGCGTGGATGGTGAACGGCACGTTCTCGCGGCGCAGGTGCTCGAAGGCGGCCAGGTGGTCGGCGGGCGGGAAGCCGTCCTCGGCCCCGGCGATGTCGAAGCCGACGACACCGGCGTCGCGGTGGGCGACGGCCAGATCGGCGATCTCGCGGCTGCGGTCGAACATCCGCATCCCGCACAGCAGCGTGCCGACCCGGACAGGCGTGCCGTTCGCCGCCGCCTTGGCCATGCCGGCGGCCAGACCATCCTGGACGGTCCCGACGACCTCGTTCAGCGTCAGCCCGCCCCTGACCATGAGCTCGGGGGCGTAGCGGACCTCTCCGTAGACGACGCCGTCCCCGGCCAGGTCGAGCACGTACTCCTCGGCGGTGCGCAGCAGGCCCTCACGGGTCTGCATCACGGCGAGGGTGTGCTCGAAGGTGGCTATGTACCGCACCAGGTCCCCGGAGTTGGCCGCGTCGTAGTACCAGGCGGCGAGCTCGTCGGGGTCGGTGGTGGGCAGCGTGTGGCCGACCGTCTCCGCGAGCTCGACGACGGTGGCCGGGCGCAGCCCGCCGTCGAGGTGGTCGTGCAGCACGGCCTTGGGCAGCCGGCGGAGGGTGTCGATGTCGACGCGGGGCGCGGTCATGAATGGTTCCTCGGGCAGGTGGTGGGTGTCACGGGGTGGCGGGCTGGAGCAGGTCCCAGCGGTTGCCGTACAGGTCCTCGAAGACGGCGACGGTGCCGTACGGCTCGTGCCGCGGCTCCTCCAGGAAGGTCACGCCCGCCGCCCGCATCCGGGCGTGGTCGCGGGCGAAGTCGTCGGTGTGCAGGAAGAACCCGACGCGCCCGCCGGTCTGGTCGCCGACCCGGGCCCGCTGGGACCCGGTCCCGGCGCGGGCGAGCAGCAGCGCGGTACCGGCGCTGTTCCCGGCCGGCTCCCCGTCCGGCTTCCCGTCCGGTTCGACGACGACCCAGCGGGAGCCGTCCGGGCGCGGGGTGTCCTCGGCGAGCCGGAAGCCCAGCGCCCCGGTGTAGAAGCGGATCGCCTCGTCGTAGTCGTCGACGACGAGGGTGACCAGGGCGATACGTCTCATCGGGGCCTTTCGGGACGGGCGGGCGCCGAGTGAGGTTATACGTAAAACTTCACGGGCGCCAGTCCCTCGGGGACAGGCGCGGAAGGTGGTCAGCGGGGCTCTTCGCCCTGGGCGATCTCGACCCGGTGGTGGAAGTCGATCAGGCCGGTGGCCGAGGAGGCGAAGGAGGCCGTGGCGCAGACCAGCAGCAGCGCGGCGACGCGGGTCGCGGCGCGGCGTGTGACGTGCGGGGTGGTCAGCAGCGCCCTGACGCGGTGGGGGACCGGGCCGGAGGCGGCGGCGGGGGCGAGACCAGGGCGCGCGGACCGGGCCTCCTGGCCCGCCAGGGCGGCGCGGGCGATGGCCCGGGCGGTCAGACGGCGGTCGCCGACGGCCGCGGCCGCGGCCTCGTCGGCGGCGCGCTCGGCCGCGAGGCGGATCGTCCGGCGGACCGGCCGCAGCGCGGGATGGCAGTGGGCGGCGAGCTCGGCGGCGGCCAGGAAGTAGTGGTGGCCGCCCCGGTTGTGCGCCCGCTCGTGCGCGAACAGCGCCTCCCGCTCGGCCGCGTCGAGGCTGCGCAGCATCGCGCTGGTGACGACGATGCGGTGCGGGCGGCCGGGCAGGGCGTACGCGTCGGGCCGCGGCGAGTCGATCACGCACAGGTCGCCCGCCGCGGGCCTGCGTCCGGCCTCGGTGCGCGCCCGGCGAAAGGCGCGGAACTCCTTGAGCACCGCGCGCCCGAGCGTGCCCGCGCACACGGCGAGCGCCCCGACGGAGACGGCCGCCGCCGGGAAGACCACCAGGCCGGACGCGGTGGACAGGGGGTGTACGAGCTTCCCGAGCGCCGCGAACACCGGCAGCCTGAGCAGTCCGGTGAGCACGAAGGCGCCGAGCGCGGCCAGGGAGCACCCGGCGAGCACGACCGCGAAGAGGGTGATCATCCACAGTGCGGTCACGGGGGCGAGGCGGTCGAGCGCGCGCCGGGCCAGTGCCGGCGCGGCGAACGGCAGCAGCAGGGGCAGGAGCAGGAGCAGAGCCGCGGTCATCGCTCACCGGGTTCGAGCAGATCCCGCAGGACGCGCTCGTCGTCGGGGCTGAGCTGGGCGACGAAGCGGGCGAGAACCGTCTCGCGGTCGGTGTCGCGGTCGAGCTCGGAGTGCATGCGGCGGGCGGTGAGCCCGTGCGCGTCCTGGACGGGGTAGTAGGCGTAGCCCCGCCCCTGGCGGCGGCGCTCGACGACGCCCTTGTCGTACAGCCGGGTCAGGATCGTGGTGACCGTGGTGCGGGCCAGGCCGCTGCCGAGGCCGCGCTGGACCTGGCCGGGCGTCTGTGGCGCGCCGGCGGCCCACAGGACGGCCATGACGCCCGCTTCGAGCTCACCGGCCGGCCGGCGTTCGTCCTTCGCGTCGGTCATGGGAACGTCCTTCACCCCGTCGTCGCCCGCAGTCCAGCAGGTCCGATCCAGATCGTCTACATGAGTGTAGTCGGCCGGATGTCGTGGCCCGCTCGCGGATACGCCGCCCGCCCGTTATGAAAGAAGTGGAGACGACCGGACAGGAGCGCAGCACCATGCCCGAGCGGCCCAGGCCCGCCGAGACGCCCGCCCGCCAGAACACCACCTTCCCGAGCGCGGGAGCCACCGCTCACGGCTACCTCGCGCTGCCGCCGTCCGGACGCGGCCCGGGCGTCCTGGTCATCCAGGAGTGGTGGGGGCTGACGGACCACATCGCCGACGTCGCCGACCGGCTCGCCGCCGAGGGATTCGTCGTCCTGGCACCCGACCTGTACGGCGGGAGCGTGGCGCACGACAGCGAGGAGGCGCGGCGGATGGCGAAGGCCCTGCCGGTCTCCCGGGGCGTCGAACTGCTCTCCGGCGCCGTCGGCCACCTGCTGAGCCTGCCCGAGGCCACCTCGGACACGGTCGGCGCGGTCGGCTTCTGCATGGGCGGCGGCTTCGTGCTGTACCTGGCCGCGGTCGAGCCGCGGGTGAGCGCGGCCGTGCCGTTCTACGGCGTCGTCCGGGACGAGCTGCCCGACTTCTCCGGGCTGCGCGCCCGGATCCTCGGCCACTACGGGGAGCAGGACCGGAGCATTCCGCCGCAGCGGGTGGAGGAACTGGCCGAGACGATCCGGCGGCAGTCCGGCGCCGCCCCGGACTTCCGCCTGTACCCGGCCGGCCACGCCTTCTTCAACGACCGCCGCCCCAGCCACCATCCCGACTCCGCCGCCCGGGCCTGGGAGAGCACCGTCGCGTTCCTGTACCGGCAACTGGGCTGACCGGCAGCGGCGGCCGGGTGCCCCGGAAAGCGTGACGGAGGCCTCTCACTCGCTCCCGGCGTGCAGCGCGTCGAGACGGGCCATCTCCTCGTCGGTGAGCCGCAGCGCGCCCGCGGCCACGTTCTCCACCAGGTGGCCGGGGTCGCCCGTGCCGGGAATGGCCAGCACGTGCGGCCCCTGCTGCAGGGTCCAGGCGATCCGGACCTGGGCGGGCGTCGCGCCGTGGGCCCGTGCGACGGCGGTGACCGTCTCGTCGTCGTCACCGCTCCTCGCACCCTGCGAGCCGCCCTCGCCGGCGATCGCGAAGAACGGCACGAAGGCGATGCCCTCCTTGCCGCAGACGCGCAGCAGTTCGTCGGTCGCCGGGTCGCGGAGGTCGAGCCCGAAGCGGTTCTGCACACACACCACCGGTGCGATGGCCCGGGCCTCGGCCAGGTGGCGCGGCTCGACGTCGGAGATGCCCAGGTGCCGGATCAGGCCCTCCTCGCGCAGTTCGGCGAGCGCGCCGAAGTGCTCGGCGATCGAGTCCTGCCGCATCCGGCGCAGGTTGACCACGTCGAGGTGGTCGCGGCCGAGCTGGCGCAGGTTCTCCTCGACGTGGCCGCGCAGGTCGTCGGGGCGCGCGGAGGTGCCCCACTCTCCCGAGTAGTTCCGGAAGGGACCCACCTTGGTGACGACGACCAGGTCCTGCGGGTACGGGGACAGCGCGCTGTTGATCAGCTCGTTGGCGGAGCGGCGCGCGGAGAAGTAGAAGGCCGCCGTGTCGATGTGGTTGACGCCGAGTTCGACGGCCTTGCGCAGGACGGAGATCGAGCGTGCCCGGTCGCTCGGTGTGCCGAGGTGGAAGGCGGCGCTGCCCGTCAGCCGCATCGCGCCCAGGCCGACACGGTTGACGGTCAGATCGCCGAGTTCGAAGGTGCCCGCGGCGTCCGCGGTGATCGTTTCGGAGCTCATCGCCGGAGTCTCGCACACCCCGTGCGCCGCGGACGGCCGCCTTTCACGGATAGGTGTGGGTGTTCAGGGCGTCGACGGCGGCCGCCGGGTCGCCCAGGTCGTAGCGGTCCACGGCGAGGAAGTTGGGCTTCTTGCGCGCGGCGGGCTCGCAGAACCGCTCGGCGCGGTCGGCGAGTTTGCCGTTGTCGGTCTGCGCCGTACCGGAGACCGTGGTGTCGCGGAAGTGGTTCATCACGAACAGCGGGCGGAAGCCGGGCTCGGTGCGGGTCAGCGGGATGTTGAGGTCGGCGCCGTACCAGCGGCTGTGGCAGGACCAGTCAGAGGAGCCCAGGCCGGACCCCATCGACCAGTGGTTCTCGACCGTCCACTCGCGCTGGTACATCACGCCGAAGCTGTCCCGGGTCAGGCCCGCGGCCTCGTCGGCGGAGCGGCTGTGGTCGGTGAGGATCAGCAGCCGCTGGTTCGCCGCGATCAGATCGGCCGTCCTCGGCCAGCCGTTCTGGCGCACGCCGGTCCGGTCGGGCCGGTAGAGCACGTCGGACAGGCCGTCGACGCGGGCGAGTTCACCGCGCAGGACGCCGGGGTCGACGTAGTCCTCGAGGAAGACGGTGACGAACTGATCGGGACGTGCCTTGAGGAAGTCGACCATGCGCTGCAGGTCCACCCATAGCGCGACCGGCTTGCTGACCAGCGTGCAGCTGTTGTGGCAGAGGATCGCGCCGTCCCGGGTCTGGTGGATGTCCAGCATGAACCCCCGTACACCGTCCGCGAGTTGCCGGTCGATGCCGCGGGTCTGGTTGGGCACGAGGTTGACGAACGGCGGGGCGAAGCCGCCGTCGACCCCGTTGGCGTAGGCGTTGTGGGCGGTGAGGAAGGTGACCTGGTCGAGGGTGCGCCGGTCGGCCGGCGGCATGGGCCGGGTGACCGGTCTCACCGGAGTGAGGTACCAGCGGGCGAGACCGCCCGCGGAGCCGACGGCCAGCTGGGCGGGGTAGTTGGCGCCGGCCGGCTTGACGGCGACGGTCAGGTGACGGTCGGTGCCGGGGGCCTTGAGGGTGTACTGGTCGTCTCCGGCCGGTGCGATCTCCCAGACCGCGTCGGGACTCGTGCAGGCGACGGTGCGCGCCTGGTCGCCCGAGCGGCCGAGGCAGCTGCCCGCCGTGTCGGCGTTCTCCAGGACGTACGACGCCCCGCTTGCGCGGAGGTTCCACTGCTGGCGGTCCTCGTCGCCCTTGGGGTTGTGCTGTTCCACGGCGCTCTTGCCGGCGGCGGCGTTGAGGCCGGTCGTGGCGCTCTGGACGTAGTACGTCCCGTCGGGCGGGACGTTCGCCGCGGCGCCGGCGGCGGCTGGGGGCGCCACGACCGCGGCGGCCAGTGCCGCGGTCGTGGCGAGCAGGGCGTGGGGGGTGCGCATGGCGGTGTGCCCTTCGTCCGGACGTGGTCGTGACGCGGGGCCGCGACGCGAGGGCCGCGACCCGGCCGTGCAGATAGTCAGGTGCATGACACCATGCGGCGCACCCGGACGTCAGCAGTACAGGTTGGCACCCGGCGGAACTCCGAGGATCTGCGTGAACCTCTGGTAGGCGTCGACGCGGCTCTGCACCTGGGCGGGGTTGCGGCCGTCGCACTCCAGGGAGCCGTTGATGCTGCGGATGGTCTGGCCGAAACCCGCACCGCTGACCATGGCGTTGTGGCCGGTCATGGAACCGGGGCCGGACTGGGTGTTCCAGTACCACAGGCCCGTCTTCCAGGCGACGGCGGCGTCGTTCTGCACCCGGTAGGGGTTGCCCAGCAGATCGATGCCGAGCGCGTCGCCCGCGGCCTTGTAGTTGAAGTTCCAGCTGAGCTGGATCGGACCGCGTCCGTAGTACGCCGCCTGGCCGGCCGGACAGCCGTACCACTGGCTCCAGTCGCAGTAGTGCGGGTAGTTGGCGGTGTTCTGCTCGACCACGTGCACCAGTCCACCGGTCTCGTGGCTGACGTTGGCGAGGAACGCCGCGGCCTCCTGCTTCTTCACGGTGTCGCTGCCGGTGTTGGCGAAGCCGGGGTAGGCACCGAGGGCGGCGGTGAGCCCGCTGTAGGTGTAGAACGAGTTCCGGTTCGGGAACATCTGGTGGAACTGCGCCTCGCTCACGACGAATCCGGCGGCGGAGGCGGTGGGGGCCGACTGGAGCGCCAGGGCGGCGCCCGAGACGGCGAGCGAGGTCAGGACGGCGGCGATACGACGCCTCGACGCAGGATCAACTCCTTCGTGCGACACGGCCGCACCCGTACGAGGGCAGGGCGGGGCCCGGCCTCGTGCGCACGCGCCGGTGGTACCGGCCACGGGG
>NZ_POTZ01000202.1 GCF_003236365.1 Streptomyces sp. NTH33 | reverse complement strand
CGTACTCGTCCAGCTCGGAGAGCAGCCCGTCCACGTCGTCCCGGTCGACGGTCAGGTCCTCGGCGAAGTGCCGGTCGCCGGTGGCGTCGGGCACGTACTTCACAGTGACAACGATCCTCAAGCTCACGCCGGCTCTCCTACTGCATCGTCATTTCTGGGCTGCCTTCTCGCAGGCAGCATAGGCGCCTGCAGTGGCCGATCCCGCTCGGGACGACCGCGCGCTCCGAGCGAAATATTACTCATCAGTACACCCAGTGCATGCCCGCTGAGCAAGCGCTTTGAACTGTGACCTTCGCAACGCAGCGTAACCGGAACTCAACGGCTTCGCAGGAGAGCGGGGCAGTGATCAATCACGCAGCGCGTTGAAGCGCCCCTGGTGGTAAAGGAGCGGACGGCCGGCGCCCGCGGGGTCGCCGAGCACGACCTCGGCCAGCACGATGCGGTGGTCCCCGGCGGGCACGCGCGCGACGACGCGGCACACCAGCCAGGCGAGCACGTCGTCGAGGACGGGGACCCCTTCGGGGCCCTTCCGCCAGGAGGTCGGCGCCCCGAAGCGGTCGGCGCCGCGGCGCGCGAAGGTGGCGGCCAGCTCCTCCTGGTGCTCACCGAGTATGTGGACGCCGATGTGGTCGGTCGCGGCGATCGCCGGCCAGCTGGATCCGCCGGTGCCGACGCCGAAGGAGAGCAGCGGGGGCTCGGCGGAGACGGAGGTGAGGGAGGTGGCGGTGAAGCCCACCGGGCCGGCCTCGCTGCGGGCGGTGATCACCGCGACGCCCGCCGCGTGCCGCCGGAAGACGGAGCGCAGCAGGTCGGGAGAGGCGCGCCGGAGAGTGCCGGGAGTGGTGAGGCCGGTCGTGGCCGCCAGGGCGTTGGCCGTCATGGAGTGGTCCTTCTGCTGGGGGACGAGCGGGAACTGCGGCTGCTCAACAGTCCGGACAGCGCGCGCTCGCGCGGCGTGCGAGACCGGCGCGGACCCGCCCGGGGAGAAGGAGTTCCGAGGACATACGGTCAGGCTGACGATAGTTGGTGGGCGCAGTCAAGTACGTCCCGGTATCTGGGAGACGTCTCACCGTCACGGGCACGGGCGTCACACCGCCTCGCCCAGGGCCGCGATGACGTCCGCCTTGCGCGGCTGTCCGGTGGCGCGCCGCACGACGCGGCCGTCGGCGTCGAGGACGAGCACGGTGGGCGTCCTCAGGATCCCGAGCCCGCGTACGAGTTCCAGGCGGGCCTCGGCGTCGATCTCGACGTGGGCGACTCCGGGGACCATGCCGGCCACCTCGCCGAGGATGCGCCGGGTCGCCCGGCAGGGGACACAGAAGGCACTGGAGAACTGCACGAGCGTGGCGCGGGCGCCGAGGTCCTCGCCCAGCTCGGCCGGCCCGAGCCGCCTGCCCTCGTCCTGTCCGCGCACCCGCACTCTCCCGTTCCACCTCGGCGCATCACCGGTTCGGTCACTTCTTTCCTCAGCGTTTCCAGGGGCATGATGATTCCCGTTCAGTGGGCCGACGGAGGTAATCACAGGGCCGACGTGACGAGGATCTCGCCGGGGACGGGCACGTGGACTGGCTCCGCGGCCGTTCTTGGGGCACGATCTGCGACAGGCCGTAAACCTACGGCAGCGTAACTTCCGCCGGGATCCCCTTCCCTGGCAGAGAGAAGGGTCCGCCGCGCCCATGGCAGAGCTCGTCTACCGTCCCGTCATCGGTCTCGCCCGCACGATGTTCAAGGTGTGGGATCTCAAGATCGACTGCCGTGGGTCGGAGTACATCCCGCGCTCGGGCGGCGCCGTGCTGGTGAGCAATCACATCAGCTATCTGGACTTCATCTTCAACGGGTTCGCCGCGCTTCCGCAGAAGCGTCTGGTGCGCTTCATGGCGAAGGAGTCGGTCTTCCGGCACCGGATCTCCGGGCCGCTGATGCGCGGCATGAAGCACATCCCGGTGGACCGGTCCCAGGGCGAGGCGGCGTACGCGCACGCGCTGGACTCGCTGAGGTCCGGTGAGGTGATCGGGGTGTTCCCGGAGGCCACGATCTCGCAGTCGTTCACCCTGAAGAGCTTCAAGTCGGGTGCGGCGCGGCTGGCCCAGGAGGCGGGCGTCCCCCTGATCCCGATGGCGGTCTGGGGTACGCAGCGGCTGTGGACCAAGGGCCACCCGCGCAACTTCAAGCGCAGCCACACCCCCATCACGATCCGGGTGGGCGAGGCCCTGGAAGCCCCTCGCGACCAGTACGCGGGCGCCATCACCCGCCGTCTGCGCGAGCGCGTCCAGGAACTCCTGGAAGCCGCCCAGCGCGCCTACCCCGTCCGCCCCAGGGACCAGCACGACACCTGGTGGATGCCGGCCCACCTCGGCGGCACGGCGCCGACCCCGGAGCAGCTGCGCACGGCCGGGGCGCACTGACGCGTGACGCGTCACCCGGGTGCCGCTTCCGGGCCGTACTATCCTGACATCGAGTCAGTGTCCATGCGGGGAGCGGGGGGATGTCCATGGTCACGGTCGGCGTCATGTTCGGTGCGCTCGCGGCGCTCGCGCTGCTTCTGATCGCCGTGCTCCTGCGGCGCGGCAACAGCGTGACGGAGAACCCCGAGGGGCTCCGCATCGAGCAGGCCCGCCGGGTCCAGGCACAACACGACCGCGTGTCGTACAGCGCCACGACGGTGCACAGCTCCAGCCCGACCATGAGCGACGTGTACCGCCGCCGTTAGCGCCGACGGCCGGGTGGTTCAGGCCGCGGACTGCGGCTCCCGTACGGTGATGCGCGCTCCGGGGCTGAACTTCTCCAGCAGTTCGGCGAGTTCGACTGCCGCCGCCTGCACCTCGGCGACCGGCACCGGGGCCAGGCTCTCCAGCAGGAAGATGCCCGAGGTGGTCCCCTCGGTGAGGCGGGTGCGGGGGCCCTGGCGCCAGTTCCAGCGGCGGCAGGTCACGCCGGCCTCGTCACGCCACACCACTTCGCCGGCGTCCGGGTGTTCGACGGTCTCCTCGCCGCCGGCGACGGTCACGAAGTCCTCCTCGCCACTGGCGCGCACCAGGCGCATGCCGCCCTGGACGAGGTCGAGGTCCTCGCCGCCGACGGGGATGAGGTGGGCGACGCTGATGGCGTTGTAGAGGTCGACGAGGACGTTGATGCGGGGCAGCCCGGCGTCCGTCAGCGCCCGCCGGGCCAGCGCCTCGGCCGAGTTGCGGGTGCGGGAGGGCTTGGAGCCGAACGCGGTGTACGTCGCGCGCCAGGCGGCCATGTGCGGGTCCTCGTGCGGGGCGCGCCCGTCGAGGCGTACGGCCAGACGGCGGGCCGCGTCGTCCAGGAGCGCCGAACTGGCCTCGGTGCTCGGACCGTTGACCAGCCCGTGGGCCTCCACGGCGACGTGGGCGAAGCCGGGTGCGAGCGCACGCACCTCGTCGGACACGGTGAGGGACAGCGTCATCTTCTCTTGCCTCGGAATCAGAGTGCGTCAGGCGGCGACTTCCACGGCCGCGACCGGTCGAGGGCTGCCTTGAGGGCGGCCGGTACGACCGGGCGTGGTTCAGCGTACAGTACTGGACAGTGCATCTCATTCGACTCCGGGTCCGGCACGAAGGCCGGGCGTTCACCGGCGAGGGAGGACCGGGTGTCGACGCGTCGGAAGCCCGTCGGGTCACACGCGGGGCGCCCGAGTCCTGCGAGTACCGCCTCGCCGGCGGCCGGATGGGCGGCCAGGCCGGGCGGGGGGCCTGGCTCGGCTCCACGCCCGCAGACCGCAGGAATGCGAGGGGACCGCTAGCGCGCCATCTCCTCCTTCAGGGCCGCCACGAACGTGTCCACGTCGTCCTCCGTGGTGTCGAAGGCGCACATCCAGCGCACCACGCCCTCGGCCTCGTCCCAGAAGTAGAAGCGGAAGCGCTTCTGCAGGCGCTCGCTCACGTCGTGCGGGAGCTTGGCGAAGACGCCGTTGGCCTGGACCGGGTGGAGGATCTCCACCCCGTGGACGGCACGCACGCCCTCCGCGAGGCGCTGTGCCATCTCGTTGGCGTGGCGGGCGTTGCGCAGCCAGAGGTCCTTGGCGAGCAGCGCCTCCAACTGCACCGAGACGAAGCGCATCTTGGAGGCGAGCTGCATGCTCATCTTGCGGATGTGCTTCATGCGGCGCACGGCGTCCTGGTTGATGACGACGACCGCCTCGCCGAACATCGCGCCGTTCTTCGTCCCGCCCAGGGAGAGGATGTCGACGCCGACCGCGTTGGTGAAGGTCCGCATGGGGACGTCCAGGGAGGCGGCCGCGTTGGCGATGCGGGAGCCGTCCAGGTGCACCGTCATCCCGCGCGCGTGGGCGTGCTCGCAGACGGCGCGGATCTCCTCGGGCGTGTAGAGGGTGCCCAGCTCCGTGCTCTGGGTGATCGAGACGACCTGCGGCGTCGCGCGGTGCTCGTCCTCCCAGCCGTACGCCTGCCGGTCGATCAGCTCGGGCGTGAGCTTGCCGTCGGGGGTGGGCACGGTGAGCAGTTTCAGGCCGCCCACGCGCTCGGGCGCGCCGCCCTCGTCGACGTTGATGTGCGCGCTCTCGGCGCAGATCACCGCGCCCCAGCGGTCGGTGACCGCCTGGAGCGCGACGACGTTCGCGCCGGTGCCGTTGAACACCGGGAACGCCTCGGCGCCGGCGCCGAAGTGGCTGCGGACGATCCGCTGGAGGTTCTCGGTGTAGTCGTCCTCGCCGTACGCGACCTGGTGCCCGCCGTTGGCCAGGGCCAGGGCGGCGAGCACCTCCGGGTGGACCCCGGCGTAGTTGTCGCTGGCGAAGCCGCGGACCTGAGGGTCGTGGTGACGACGGGCGTCGGTCCTGGGAGGGTTCACGGCTTCTCGGTCAGCCACAGACGTTTTCCGTTCACTTCCGCGGCGGGCTCGCTCCACACGTCGACGATGGCGTCGGCCAGGTCCTTGACGTCCGTGAAGCCCGCGAACTTCGCGTTGGGGCGCTCGGCGCGCATCGCGTCGTGCACCAACGCCTTCACCACCAGGATCGCAGCCGCCGACGTCGGTCCGTCGGGGCCCCCGGCCTTGCGGAAGTAGTCGGCCATGGCCAGCGTCCACGCCTCGGCGGCGGCCTTGGCGGCGGCGTAGGCGGCGTTGCCCGCGGTGGGCTTGCTGGCGCCCGCGGCGCTGATCAGCAGGTACCGGCCACGCTCGCTGCGCTGCAGCGCCTCGTGGAAGGCGAGGGAGGTGTGCTGCACGGTGCGGATGAGCAGCAGCTCCAGGAAGTCCCAGTCGTCGAGGCTGGTCTTGGTGAAGGTCTCGCTGCCGCGCCAGCCGCCGACGAGGTGGACCAGGCCGTCGATCCGGCCGAAGTTCTTCTCGATGTGGGCGGCCCACTCGCGGGTGGACTGCAGGTCGAGCAGGTCGACCGTGTCCCCGGTGACGGTGGCGCCGCCGGCGGCGTACCTCGCCGCGTCCACGGCCTCCGAGAGCCGCTCCGGGTCGTTGTCCGCGCCGACGACGGTCGCCCCCGCCTCGGCGAGCCGGAGCAGCGCCGCCCGGCCGGCCGGTCCGCCCGCGCCGGCCACCGCGATCACCGCACCGCTGAGAGCCCCGTTCCCCGCCATGTTCCTCGCCTCCTGAGCAGTGTTCCTGGTACCGCGGCCGCTCACGCGGCGACCCGCTCGGCGCTGTCCGCCGTAATGCCTCTGGTTGAGGCGATCACGCTCTTCATCTTCCTGGACAGTGCCTCGTAGAACATGCTCAGCGGAAACTCGTCCGGAAGCACGTCGTCGACGAGTTTGCGCGGCGGCTGGGTCAGGTCCAGGGCGTCGGGGCCCTTGGCCCACTTCGAGCCCGGGTGCGGGGCGAGGTAGGCGGAGACCAGCTCGTAGCCGGCGAACCAGTGCACCAGCTTGGGGCGGTCGATGCCGTCGCGGTAGAGCTTCTCGATCTCGGCGCACAGCTGGTTGGTGACCTGCGGGGCGCGCTCCCAGTCGATGGAGAGCTTGTTGTCGGTCCAGCGGACCACGTCGTGCCGGTGCAGGTAGGCGAAGAGCAGCTGGCCGCCGAGGCCGTCGTAGTTGCGTACGCGCTCGCCGGTGACCGGGAAGCGGAACATGCGGTCGAACAGCACGGCGTACTGCACGTCGCGGGCCTGGGCGACGCCGTCCTTCTCCAGCTTCACGGCCTCCTTGAAGGCGGTGAGGTCGCAGCGCAGCTCCTCCAGGCCGTACATCCAGAACGGCTGGCGCTGCTTGATCATGAACGGGTCGAAGGGCAGGTCGCCGCGGCTGTGGGTGCGGTCGTGGATCATGTCCCACAGCACGAAGGCCTCCTCGCAGCGCTTCTGGTCGTGGACCATGGCGGCGATGTCCTCGGGCAGGTCGAGGCCGAGGAGGTCGACGGCGGCGGCGGTCACGCGGCGGAAGCGGGCGGCCTCGCGGTCGCAGAAGATGCCACCCCAGGAGAACCGTTCCGGCGCCTCGCGCACGGCGATGGTCTCGGGGAAGAGCACGGCGGAGTTGGTGTCGTAGCCGGCCGTGAAGTCCTCGAAGGTGATGCCGCAGAACAGCGGGTTGTCGTAGCGGGTGCGCTCCAGCTCGGCCAGCCAGTCCGGCCAGACCATGCGCAGGACGACCGCCTCCAGGTTGCGGTCCGGGTTGCCGTTCTGCGTGTACATCGGGAAGACGACCAGGTGCTGCAGGCCGTCCACGCGGTTCGCGGCGGGCTGGAAGGCCAGCAGCGAGTCGAGGAAGTCGGGCACCCCGAAGCCGCCCTCGGCCCAGCGGCGCAGGTCCTTCACGAGGGCCTCGTGGTAGGCGGCGTCGTGCGGCAGCAGCGGGGACAGCTCCTCGACGGCGTCGGTCACGCGGCGTACGGCGGCGTCGGCGTCCGCACGGCCGGGGGCGCCCTCGGCCGTGAAGTCGATCGAGCCGTCCTTGGACTGCCATGGCCGGATGCGCTCCACGGCATCCTTGAGCGCGGGCCACGCCGGGTGCTCGACCACCCTGCTCACCGGAGGAACCTGCCCCTCCGTACCCACCTGCACAAGAACTTCCGTCATTTCCCATCCTCCACGGGAGAACCTCGCGTACGAAGACCGTATACATACGAGGTTTCTCCCAGCAAGGGGCCATTCGGGAAATTATCCTGCTCAGCCCCATCGTCGCCGCTTATTTTCCGGTCGCCTACCCAGTCAGCGCGAGTTCTACCGGGTCGGTGGAGTGACGCAGACCTCACCGCGCCGAGGGCGGTTTCCCGCCGCGGGCGGCCGCGCGCGGGCCTCGGCCCCCTCGGTCAACACGCGGGCGACCCGCCCACGCCGGAGTGACCGTCCCGGCGGGCGCACCCCCGTTCCCGCCCGGCCGTCACCCCACTGCCCCGTGTACGCGGGGGTTCAACCCGCCGCCGGGCCATTAGGCTGCGGCACTGCCGCGCGGACGGGGTCCGTCCGCTCCGCGCCGCGCCGAGCCGCCGTCGACGGAAGCGAGTTGAACCTTGAACTTCCTTACCCTCGGTCACCGCGGAGTCATGGGTGTCGAGCCCGAGAACACCCTCCGTTCCTTCGTCGCCGCCCAGCAGGCCGGCCTGGACGTCATCGAACTCGATCTGCACCTGAGCAAGGACGGCGCGCTCGTCGTCATGCACGACCCCAAGGTGGACCGCACGACCGACGGCAGCGGCGCGATCGCCGACAAGACCCTCGCCGAGCTGCGCTCGCTGGACGCGGGGCGCGGCGAGCGGGTCCCCGTGTTCGAGGAGGTCCTCGACGCCGTGCACACCCCACTGCAGGCGGAGATCAAGGACGTGGCCGCGGCCCGTGCGCTGAGCGAGGTCATGCGGCAGCGGGACCTGGTCTCCCGGGTGGAGGTGTCCTCGTTCCACGACGAGGCGATCGCCGAGATCGCCCGCCTGGTGCCGGGCGTGCGCACGGCGCTCGTGGCCAGCCGCTACGGCACCGACGTCGTCGAACGCGCCACCGCGGCCGGCGCCGCGACGCTCTGCCTCAACATCCGCCGGCTCACCCTGGAGGTCGTCGAGCACGCGCGCAAGGCGGATCTGAGGATCATCGGCTGGGTCGTCAACACCCAGGACCACCTGCGGCTGGCCCGCGCGTTCGAGCTGGACGGGGCGACCACCGACTACCCGGAGATCAAGCGCACGGGCCGCTTCACGGCGTAGCCGGTCCCGGCTGCCCGAGTTCCTTGACCAGCAGCTCGAACTCCAGGTCGTCGCGCTGCGGAATGCCGAAGCGCTCGTCGCCGTACGGGAAGGGGCTGGTCCTTCCCGTACGACGGTAGCCGCGGCGCTCGTACCAGGCGATCAGGTCCTCGCGTGCGGTGATCACGGTCATGTGCATCTCCGTGGCACCCCAGTCCTCCCGGACCCGGCGCTCCGCCTCGGCCATGACCGCCTTGCCCAGGCCGGCGCCCTGCAGCGCGGGGCTGACGGCGAACATCCCGAAGTAGGCGTGGTCGCCGCGGCGCTCGAGCTGGCAGCAGGCGACCACACGGCCGTCCCGCTCGACCGTCAGCAGCCGGCTGTCGGGCGACTTGATCACCTCCAGCACCCCCTCCGGGTCTGTCCGCTGCCCCTCGAGGATGTCCGCCTCGGTGGTCCACCCTGCCCGGCTGGAATCGCCGCGGTACGCCGACTCGATCAGCTGCACCAGCGTGTCGACGTCGGCGTCCGAGGCGTCGCGGAAGATCAGTGGTCCGGTGGTGGCGGTCTCCATGAGAGGTGCCTTTCGAAACTCGCTCGGATGGGGCGCGGCTGCGCAGAGACGGGGGCAATCCTGCCACTAGGCTCCGGGCGCATGGTGCACGTACTCAGCAGTCGGACACTGCTTCGGCCCACCGATCCCGAGCGCTCCCGCGTCTTCTACGGCGAACAGCTGGGGCTCGGCGTCTACCGGGAGTTCGGGACGGGACCGGAGCGTGGCACCGTCTACTTCCTCGGCGGTGGTTTCCTGGAGCTCTCCGGACGCTCCGAGGAGCCGCCGTCCCCCGCCGTGCGGTTGTGGCTCCAGGTCGAGGACGTGGCCGCGGCCCACGAGGAGCTGCGGGCGAGAGGCGTCGAGATCACGCGTGCGCCGGCGCGCGAGCCGTGGGGGCTGATCGAGATGTGGATCGCCGATCCGGACGGCACGCCCATCGTCCTGGTCGAGGTGCCGGCAGAGCATCCGCTGCGGTACCGGGCGGGGATCTGAGCAGGGTCCGGGTGCGTTCGGGCGCCCGCTGCTCCCGCTGGCCCGCGTCGGCGGCCGGGGCTAGCGTGCTGGTGGGTGGGGTGAGCCTTCCCGGAGGAGTGCCATGGAGTTCGACAAGCCGGTGGTCGGCGGACCCTGCTGGGCGGAGCTGGACACCAGCGACCTGGAGGCGGCCACGCGGTTCTACGCGGAGGTGTTCGGCTGGCGTATGCAGCGCAGCCCCCGACCGGACTCGGGCACGCACACCATCGCGTATCTGGGGGACACCGAAATCGCCGGGATCACCCCCTTGCGCCAGAGGTCGCAGCCGGTCGCGTGGAACGTCCTGTTCGCCGTCGCCGACGTCGACGCGGCGGCGAACAAGGTGGTGGAGGCCGGCGGGACGGTGATCCAAGGCCCGGTGGACGTCGACGACGAGGGCCGCTTCGCGGTGGCGCTGGACCCGTCCGGCGCGGCCTTCCAGATGTGGCAGGCCCGGGGCTTCCACGGTGCCGGGGCGTTCAACCGGCCCTGCTCGCTGGGCTGGGTGGAACTCGCCACCCGGAACATCAAAAGAGCCCGGGACTTCTACACGAGCGTGTTCGGCTGGAGCGTCAACGCCTCGGAGTGGTACACGCAGTGGGGCCTGCACGGCGATGACTTCGGCGGGGTGACGGCGATGCACGACCGGTTCCCGGCCGACGTGCCGCCGCACTGGTTGCCGTACTTCGCGGTCGAGGACGTCGACGTGACCGCGGACGTCGCGGTACGGGCGGGCGCCAAGGCCCTGCTGGAGCCCACGACCGTCCCGGAGGGCGCCCGTGTCGCGGTGCTGCGCGACCCGCAGGGCGCGATCTTCGGCATCTACCGGTCCGCTCAGGAGATCCAGGAGGACCAGGTGCGCCGGGAGGAGCAGGAAGACCGGCAGGAGAGCCAGGAGGGCTGAGGCGCGCGCCCGCGGCGCCGGGCCGCCTCTCAGATCCGCAGCGCCCCCGGGCGGCCCTCCAGCCGGCCCAGCAGCTCGCCGAGCAACGCGGCCAGCTCGCCCTGCCCCTCGCTGTCCAGGCCGGACAGGACGGCCCTTTCGTAGGCGAGCTGCTCCGGCAGGACGCCGTCGACCAGGGCGCGTCCGGCGTCCGTGAGGCGGACGTGGGCGACACGGCGGTCACGCGGGTCGCCGCGGCGCTCCACGAGGCCTCGTTCGGTGAGCTGCTTCAGGCGCTTGGTGACGGCGGCTCCCGAGGAGAACGTCTCGCGGGCCAGTTCGCTCGGGGTGAGCTCGTGTCCGGTGCGACGCAGTGCCCCGAGCAGGTCGAACTCGGGCCGGCTGAGCCCCTCCCGGCGCAGCGGCGCGTCCTCGGCCTGCTGGAACAGCGCGGCGCAGCGGTTGATCCGGCCGATGATCTCCATCGGCGCGGTGTCCAGGTCGGGGTGGACGGCCCGCCACTGGCGGACGACACCGGCGACGGTGTCGTCGTGGGCGGGGCCGGACACCGCGTCCGGCGCGCCCCCCGCGCCGGGCGTCCGCTCGCGCGCCGCCTGTGCGCTCACCGCTCCCGCCCGAGCCGGCCGTCCGTTCCTCGCCGTCATGGCCCTACGTCCTCCGTCGTCACGTCCGTGCTGGTCGCCGGGGCGTGCAGGCCCTGGCGTCGTATCGCCGCAGCGAGCGTACGGTGTGCGGACTGCTCGGCGAGCACCACCCGCTCCTGGGGCAGGGCGCGCTGCCACCACTCGCCGGACGCGGCGTCGACGGTGGCCCGCAGGTCGACCAGCGCGGCGGCCAGACCGCGGCGGGCGGACTCCAGGGCGGCGGGCGCCGGTCGCTCCTCGGCGAGCAGGCGGACGACCCGCTCATGGGCCCGGTCCACGGCGGTCAGCGCGTGCCCGATGCGGTCGCCGGCCCTGCGGTTGGTGACGGCGACGGCGGCTACGAAGCCGACCAGCGCGCCGACGACGGTGTCCACGGCCCGGTCGATGATCAGCTCGCCCGGCTCGTGGTACCCGGCGAACTCGATGATGAGCAGCGCCAGCGGGGTCACGCAGACGCTGCCGAGCCAGTAGTTGCGGCTTATCAGCGCCTCGGCGCCGAAGTTGAAGGCCAGGCAGAGCAGGACGAGGGCGAGGCCGCTGGAGTGCGCGAGCGGGGCGACGGCGCCGAAGACGAGGACGCCGACGAGGTTGCCGACGACGCGCTGGATGCTGCGGCTCCAGGTAAGAGTGATGTTGGCCTGGTACAGGGAGGCGGCGGTGACCAGGGCCCAGTAGGGGCGGCCGATGCCGAGTGCGAGGGAGGCGTAGCCGGCGAGGGCGCAGCCGAGGGCGGTGCGCACCGCGATCGGGGCGAGTTGGCTGAGCAGGCTCCGCCAGGGCCGGCGTGGGGCGGCGATCTCGGCGTCCACGCCGAGGAGTTCGTCGGCGGCCTCCGCCGTCTCGCCCGCCCGCGGGATCGGCCCGGTGCCGCGCACCTGGCGGGCCCAGGTCCGCAGCCGGTCGGGATCCGTGTCCGCGGGGGCGGCGAGCGCGACCTCGGCGCGCACGACGAGCCGCTCCAGGGCGCGCCGCGTCTCGGATCGGGCGCCGGTGGACAGCAGTGTCTGCCAGGCGGCCTGTACGGCGGCTGCCGCAGCGGCGCGGGTCCGGGCGTGGCCGTCGCCGGTGCCTCGGGTGGCGGCGTGGGCGGCGGCCGCGTTCAGCGCCTGGGCGGTGGCGCGGCGCTCGGGGCCGTGCGGGCGCAGCAGCCTGGGCGCCATGCCGACCAGCCAGGCCCAGACGCCCGCCACCGCGGCCAGTGCCACGTGGGCCGGGACCTGGCCGAGGGTCTGCGGGGCGAACAGGGAGGCGGAACTGATGAAGGTGAGGATGACGTTGCCGGGCGGGCCGATGCGGGTGGCGTCGCACAGCACCTTCTGCACGGCGGCCATCAGGGCGCCCACGGTGACCAGGACGATCGGGTCGGTGGTGAGCGAGGCCGCGACCAGGGCGAGGGCGAGGCCGCCGACCATGCCGAGCACCACCCAGGCCAGGGCGCGGGCCCGGGCCGCGTAGGGGCGGTTGTGGGCGTACAGGGCGCACAGCGAGCCGGCCATCGTGTACATGGCCAGATCGAGCCGGCCGAGGA
>NZ_POTZ01000201.1 GCF_003236365.1 Streptomyces sp. NTH33 | reverse complement strand
TCGTTGAAGACGGCGAGGATGCGGGGGGTAGTCCGGGTGCTCGGGCAGGTCCGGTGGGCCGGCCGGGGAACTGGACCGTGACGACGGTCTCGTTCAGCCCATGCCTTTTGAGCAGCCGCAGCACGTGCTCCATGATCGGCCGGTTGACCACCGGCAGGAGCGGCGCATGGCTCGCCCGGGACTGCCTGGACGACCTGGACAGCCTGGTCGGACGCTACGTCGCGGAGGTCTCCGCCTTCGAGGGGTACGAGTCGACGGTCGCCCTCGACGACCTGCGCGACACCGCCCGCGCCTGCTTCGAACTGCTCCTCCGCCTGATCGGCGGCCTGCCGGTGTCCGAGGAGCTGCGCGGGGTCCCGGGACGGCTGGGCCGCCGCCGCGCCGACCAGGGCGTGCCGCTGGAGCAGCTCCTGCAGGCGGTGCGCATGGACTTCCGGGTGCTGTGGACCGCGATGATGGAGCGCACCGAGCCGGCTGACCTGCCGGAGCTGACGCGCGGCGCGGTACGGGTGTGGGAAGCCGTCGAGTTCCACACCGTCCAGGTGCACGCCGCCTACCTGGACCAGGTCGCCGTGCTGGCCCGTGAGCGGGAACGGGAGCGGACCGCCCTCATGGGCAGGCTGCTGTCGTCGGACGGCCGTGACCAGCGGCTGGTCACCCAGGTGGCGACCCTCCTCCAGGTGAGCGCGCGGTCGGACTTCACCGTGGCGATCGCGCCCCCGGAGTTCCAGCAGGGGCTGCGCAGAGTCGTCTCGGCCTTGCCGCCCGACCGGATCACCCACCTGCAGCAGCACAACGGCATGCTGGTGCTCGTGGCCCGGTCGCCCCGCGCGGCGCGCACCCCGGCGCCCGCCTGGCTGGACGGCGTACCGTGCGCGGTCGGCCCGGTGGCGCACGGACTGGCCCGCGTTCCCGACGTGGTCCGGATGACCGAGGTGATCGCCGCGACCCTGGACGGCGAGGTGACGGGCCCCGTCACCCTGAGCGAGGCGTGGATGCCCGTGGCCGTGGCGCGCCTGGGCGCAATGGCGCAGGCGCTGGCCGACTCGGTGCTGTCCGGCCTGGACCCACTGCCCCCGCACGAGCGGGAGCGGCTGCTGACGGCCGTGGCCGCGTACTGCGGGACCGGGTCGATCGCGGAGACCGCCCGCGTGCTGTACTGCCACCGCAACACCGTGCTCAACCGGCTGAACCGGTTCACGGAACTCACCGGCTACCGGGCGACCAGCCCGGAGGAGGCGGCCACCGTCCTGTTCGCCCTGCGCTGCGCCCGAAGCCGGGACGACCAGGGCCTCACGTCCGCGGCGGGGCGCTCCTGATCACCGCGAAGCGGGCGCCGTGGGGGTCGGCGAGCCGGGCGGTACGGCCGACTCCCGTGACGTCGGTGGCGGACACCCGGACCGCGCCGCCGAGCTCCTGGGCCTTGGCGACCGCCGCGTCCGTGTCCGTGACCTCGAAGTACGGCAGCCAGTACGCGCCCGTCCCCGCACCGTCCGGGTCGTCGGCGAGCGCCACGAAGCCGCCGAAGGCGGCGTCCTCACCGCCCTCGGCGGGGTTCACGCGGGTGCGGATGCCACCGGGGAAGGAGGCCGCGGAGGTCTCCAGCCCCAGCGTCTTGTAGTAGAACGCGGCCGCCGCGGCGATGTCCGGCGTGTACAGCTCGACCCAGCACAGCGAGCCCGGCTCGCCGGCCACGTCCACGCCCTTGGTCCGCCCCGGCTGCCAGACGCCGAACGCCGCACCCGCCCGGTCGGCGAGCACCGCCGTACGGCCCTGGCCCATCACGTCCACGGGCCGCACCAGCGCGCTGCCGTGCGCCTGCTCGGCGGCCTCGGCGGTGGCCTCCGCGTCGGCGCTCCGGAAGTACACGGTCCAGGAGGGCGGCCTCTGCTCCGGCGTGGCCCGCGTCCCGCCGGCCACCGTCCTGCCGTCGAGCTGGAAGAAGCCGTAGCCGCCGGCCTCGGGGCCCGCCGACCGGAACCGCCAGCCGAACAGGCCGCCGTAGAAGGAGCGGGTGCCGTCGAGGTCGGGGGTGCCGACGTCGATCCAGTTCGGAGCGCCGTTGACGAAACGGGTGGTGAGCATCCCCTGCCCTCCTTCGACGGAGCCCGGTTGCCCGCACTGCCGAGTCTGGCACCGCCCACCGACCACCGCCGCCGGAGCGCACCCGGCCGCCGGACGGCGACGACCGCCGCGCCCGGAACCCTCACCCCGGGGAGACGAAGCCGGACTCGTACGCCGCGATGACCGCCTGCGTGCGGTCCCGTGCGCCGAGCTTCGCCAGTACGGAACTCACATGGGACTTGACGGTCTCGGTCCCCACCACCAGACGCGCGGCGATCTCCGCGTTCGACAGGCCGCGCGCCACGAGGCGCAGCACCTCCGCCTCCCGCTCGGTCAGCGCGGCACGCTCCATGGCCGTCCGAGCCGCGGCGTTGCCGTGATCCCGGCCGACGGGGCCACCGCCGTCTCCCCCGAGTATGCAAACGGGGCCCTGCGGATCTCCCTGGCGGCCGTGCCGCGCCGGGGCCTGTTCTACGCGGCCACAACGGCGATCGTGGCCGCCGCCGCCCTCGTCGTGGGGCTCGCCACCGCGTTCACCACGTTCCTGGTGGGCCAGGCGTTCCTGGGGGAGTACGCCATCGGTCTCGGCGAGCCGGGAGCGCTGCGTGCCTGCGTCGGCGCGGGGATCTACCTCACGTTGATGGCCCTGCTCGCCGCGGGACTCACTTTCCTGCTGCGCAGCGCCGTCCTGGTGCTCAGCCTGCTGATCCCGTTCATCCTGATCGTGTCCTTCGTGGTCGGAGACGTCGCCGGGGGCGCCGCCGCCTATCTCCCGGACCGCGCCGGACAGCAGGTCCTGTACCAGACCCCGGCGGGAGACGTCGGCCCGTGGACGGGGCTCGCCGTGACGGCGCTGTGGGCGGCAGCCGCACTCCTGGCCGGCTGCCGGGCGGTACACCGCCGCGACGTCTGACACTCCGGTACCCGCCACTTCGGCGCCTGCCACTTCGGCCGGCGGCCCGCGGGCGGCGCGCGTTGATCCCGTGTTGATCGAACGTTTCGCGCCGCCCGGCACGATCCAGGGCATGCACCCGGAGACGATCAGCCCGGCCGACAACGCCTGGCAGGACCGGGCCCTGTGCGCGCAGACCGGGGCCGACTTCTTCTTCCCCGAGCCGGGCAGCTCGGTGCGGGAGGCCAAGCGCATCTGCGGCATGTGCGAGATGCGCTCGGCCTGCCTGGAGTACGCCCTGGAGAACGACGAACGCTTCGGCGTCTGGGGCGGTCTGTCCGAACAGGAACGCCGGACTCTGCGGCGCGCCGACGGTTGATCAGGCCCCGGCCCGCGCCGCCAGCCGCGCCTTGCGCGTCGCCAGCCTCTCGTCGAACTTCGCCGCCTCCGCGTCCAGGCCGCCCATGAACAGGCCCAGCTCCTCCTGCGCCTGCCGGCCCTCGGGGCCGAGCCCGTCGATCTCCATGATCTTCAGGAAGCGCAGCACCGGCTGGAGCACGTCGTCGTGGTGGATGCGCAGGTTGTAGACCTCGCCGATGGCCATCTGGGCCGCCGCCCGCTCGAAGCCGGGGATGCCGTGGCCCGGCATGCGGAAGTTCACCACCACGTCCCGCACCGCCTGCATGGTGAGGTCGGGCGCGATCTCGAAGGCCGCCCCGAGCAGGTTGCGGTAGAAGACCATGTGCAGGTTCTCGTCGGTCGCGATGCGCGCCAGCATGCGGTCGCAGACCGGATCGCCGGACTGCAGGCCGGTGTTGCGGTGCGAGATGCGGGTGGCGAGCTCCTGGAAGGCGACGTAGGCGACCGAGTGCAGCATCGAGTGCCGGTTGTCGGACTCGAAACCCTCGCTCATGTGCGCCATCCGGAACTGCTCCAGCTTGTCCGGGTCGACCGCGCGCGAGGCGAGCAGGTAGTCGCGCATCACGATGCCGTGCCGGCCCTCCTCGGCCGTCCAGCGGTGCACCCAGGTGCCCCAGGCGCCGTCGCGGCCGAACAGGGAGGCGATCTCGTGGTGGTAGCTGGGGAGGTTGTCCTCGGTCAGCAGGTTGACGACCAGGGCGATCCGGCCGATCTCGGTGACCTTGGACTGCTCCTTGTCCCAGGCCTCGCCGTCCTCGAACAGGCCCGGGAAGTTACGGCCGTCGCTCCAGGGCACGTACTCGTGCGGCATCCAGTCCTTGGCGACCTTCAGATGCCGGTTGAGCTCCTTCTCGACCACTTCCTCCAGCGCGTACAGCAACCGCGCGTCGGTCCATACGGACGGGCTGCCGAGGTGAGGGGAGGTGATCGTCACGGGGAACTCCAGGGGGACGCGCGAGAAACAGGGGAAAGCGGAAAACAGGCACAGCGGAGGAACGGTCCGGCGAGCGGTGCCGGTACCAGGAACCTACGGGATCGTAGGCTACGAAGCCGTAGGTTACGAAACCGTAGGTTAAGTTCGGCGTAAGGGCCGCTGATCAGGCGCCGTGTCTGAAAGTTGACGGGTGCACAGGACAGCCCCGGGACCCGCAGGTCCGGGGGCTGGACAGGCGCCGGGTCACGCCCTCAGGTGTGCAACTCCCGCAGCCGCACCGAGAGGCACGTCACACATCCCTCGAGCTTCTCGAACTCGCTGATGTCCACCACCACCGGCTCGAAGCCGAGGTCCGCCAGCAGCTCCGCCGTCTTCGGCGCGCTCGCCGCCATCAGCAGCTTCTCGCCGCCGAGCAGCACCACATGCCCGCCGGACTCCTCGGGCACCGGAAGGAAACGCGGGTACAGCGACGGCGTGTCCACCTTCGGGATGTGCCCGACGACCGTGCCGTCGGGCAGCGCCGTCACCGCCGACTTCAGGTGCAGCACCTTGCTCACCGGCACGGTCACGATCCGCGCCCCCAGCGGCTCGAACACGGCCCGCAGCTGCCGCACACCGGCCCCGTTGGTACGCCCGCCGCGGCCGACGTAGACCGTGTCGCCGACCTTCAGCACGTCCCCGCCGTCCAGCGTGCCCGGCTCCCAGACCCAGTTCACCGAGCAGCCCAGGCGCGCCACGGCCTCCTCGACCCCGACGGTCTCGCCCCGCCGGGACTCGGCGCCGGGCCGGGTGATCAGAGCGACGTTCCTGTACATCACGACCGTGTCCTCGACGAACACCGCGTCGGGGCAGTCGTCGGCCGGCTCGACCTCGACCGTCTCCCAGCCGTGGTCGCGCAGCACCTCCACGTACGCCTCCCACTGCCGCCCCGCGAGCCCGACGTCCACCTTCTCCCGCTCGATGTGCGTCACCAGCCCCTCGGCGAGGCGCGGACCGGGGCGGCGGACGAGGGCCTTCTTGCTGGGCACGAGGGGCCTTTCGGATCGCGGGTGGTTCGTGACTGCGGGTGTGCTCGCTCCGGTCCGCCATCATGCGTCAATCGCCGGTCACGACAAAACCCTCATCCGTCTCCCGTAGTTCTCCCTCCTCCAGCAGCAGCCACCGCGTGACGCCGATGGACTGAAGGAACGGCAGGTCGTGGCCGGCCACGATCAGCGCGCCCTCGTAGGACTCCAGAGCGGTCGTCAGCCGGTGCACGCTCGCCAGGTCCAGGTTGTTCGTGGGCTCGTCGAGCATCAGCAGCTGCGGCGCGGGCTCGGCCAGCAGCAGCGCGGCCAGCGACGCCCGGAAACGTTCGCCGCCGGACAGCGTCGCCGCCCGCTGGTCGGCGCGGGCGCCGCGGAACAGGAAGCGGGCCAGCCCGGCCCGGATCCGGTTGTTCGTGGCGCCCGGGGCGAGGCGGGCCGCGTTCTCGGCGACGGTCAGCTCGCCGTCGAGGACGTCGAGGCGCTGCGGCAGGAACCGCAGCGGGACGTGCGCCACCGCCTCGCCCGACACCGGCGCCAGCTCCCCGGCGATCGTGCGCAGCAGCGTCGTCTTGCCCGCGCCGTTGCGCCCGATCAGCGCGACGCGCTCCGGGCCGCGCAGGGGGAAGAAGCCCTCCACGCGCGCGCCGTACGCCAACCGGAGGTCCCGCAGGGTGAGCACGTCCCGGCCCGGTGGTACGGCCGTGGCCGGCAGGTGGACGCGGATCTCGTCGTCGTCGCGCACCGCCTCCACGGCCTCGTCGAGCCGTTCCCTGGCCTCGGCGAGTCTCTCCTCGTGCAGGATGCGGTGCTTGCCCGCCGACTCCTGCGCCGCGCGCTTGCGGGCGCCCATGACGATCTTCGGCTCGCGTTTGCTGTCCCACATCTTCTGGCCGTACCGCTTGCGGCGGGCCAGCTTGACCTGGGCGTCGGCCAGCTCGCGCTGCTGCTTGCGCAGGTCGGCCCCGGCGGCGCGCACCACCCGTTCGGCGGCCTCCTGCTCGACGGCGAGGGCCTCCTCGTACGCCGTGAAGTTGCCGCCGTACCAGGTGACCTCCCCGGCGCGCAGGTCGGCGATCCGGTCGACCAGGTCCAGCAGTTCGCGGTCGTGGCTGACCACGACCAGCACGCCCGGCCAGGCGGAGACGGCCGCGTGCAGCCGTCGGCGGGCGTACAGGTCGAGGTTGTTGGTCGGCTCGTCCAGCAGCAGCACGTCCGGCCGGCGCAGCAGCAGCGCGGCCAGGTGCAGCAGCACCGACTCTCCGCCGGACACCTCGCCGACGGTGCGGTCCAGGCCGATGTGGCCGAGTCCGAGTTCGCCGAGGGTGGCCAGGGCGCGCTCCTCCACGTCCCAGTCGTCGCCGACGGTCTCGAAGTGCTCCTCCGACACGTCGCCGGCCTCGATGGCGTGCAGCGCGGCCCGCCGGGCGGCGATGCCGAGCGCCTCGTCGACCCGGAGCGCGGTGTCCAGCGTGACGTTCTGCGGGAGGTACCCGACCTCGCCGGCGACGCGGACCGCGCCCCGGGCCGGGGGGAGCTCGCCCGCGATCAGCTTCAACAGGGTGGACTTCCCCGAGCCGTTGACCCCGACGAGTCCGGTGCGGCCGGGTCCGAAGGCGACGTCCAGCCCGGAGAAGACGGGGCTGCCGTCGGGCCAGGCGAAGGAGAGGGAGGTACAGGTGATGGATGAGGACATGGAAGACATGGGCGCCTCGCGAATGCGGAGTGCGGTCAGGGGCAGACGCGTGGGGAGGCACCGCCGGGCGGCCGTGTCGGAGGCAGGAGTCCGCGGGGCACGGAAGAAGCCCTGGGCCGGATTCCTGGGACGGCTCGGACGCCGAGGTCGCACGCGACGCACACACCTGACCGGTGTGGCGCGGTGCCTCAGGACCTCAGACGAGCAACGTCCCTCTCCTATCGACGGCAACAGGACCGCTGTACACGGTAGGGAGGGCCGGAGCGCACTGTCAACGGATTTCGGCGTGGGCCCCGAGCCCACCGAGCGAAGGAGGCCCCGTGCCCGACGGCTCGCTCTCGCTGCCGGCCCGGCTGTACCTGCTGGCCTGGGACACCGCGCGGCTGAAACTCACCGGTGCCGGCGAGCTGCACCACCTGGTCCGGGCCGGCGCCCTCACCGAGCTGGCCCAGCGCGGGCTGCTCGTCGACGACGACGGCATCGCCACACCCGTCGACCTGGACGCGTGTACGGGGGACCCCGTCCTCGACGGACTGCTCGACCTCGTCCGCGAGTCCCGGCCCCGGCACTGGAGGACCTGGGTGACGCTGCGGGCCCGGCTCACCCTCGTGGCCGTGCGCGAACAGCTGGCCGCCGAGGGGTACCTGCGCGCCGAGCGGCGGCGCGTGCTCGGCGTGTTCCCGTCGGTGGACCACGTCCTGGAGCGCGTCGCCGTCGTGGACGCGCTGCGCGAGGAGGCGCGCCGGGTGCTGGAGGGCCCGCTGCCGGCCGCGCGGGTTCCCGAACGCGACGCGGCCGTCGTCGCCCTCGCGGCCGCCGCCGGACTGCGCACCCTGGTGTCCGCCGCGGACCACCGGCGCCACCGGCAGCGCATCGAGGAGCTGACCGAACGCAGCGGCGCTGCGGCCCCCGCCCTGCGGCGGGTCGTGCGCGAAGTGCGCACGGCGGTCGTCGTGGCGGCCACGGCGGCCTCCGCCCCGGCGGGCGGCTGAGCCTTCCGCCGGCCGCACCGCGTCCCGGGGCCGTCGGCCCGGGGCGGGCGGGAGCGCGTCAGCAGGCGTCGCGCATCAACTCCGCCAGACCGTGGTCCAGGTCGAGCTGCAGATGCTCCAGACCGACGGGCACCAGTTCGCTCGTGGCCTCCAGGAAGCGCCGTATCTCGCCGTTGCGGACGTGCACCACGGCGGTGCCCTCCGGGGCGTGGAACTCCAGGACGGTGCGGTCGTAGCCGTACGGCCGCACCCGCACGTCGCCCTGGCCCTCGGGCTCCCGCAGGCCGGCCACGAGCAGGTCACGGGCGAAGGTCCAGCAGACCTCCACCCCTTCGAGGGTGGCGGGGGCCGGGAAGGTCATGCGGACGGCGAACGGGTCGCGCCGGTCGTAGTGCAGCGTGGCGGGGATGGTGGGCATCCGCGGTGCGGCGGCGACCAGGCGCGCCTGAACGGTCTGCTCGATGACGGTGGACAACGCCTTGCTCCCTTGTGACGGCCGGATGGTGACGGCTGGACTGTGACGGCTGAAGAGGACCGTCCGGGCGGATGGCCGGGCACTGGAGGAGACGACGGAATCAGCCATTCCGTGCACAGGTGGGACGAGTGACCTCTGTCACCACGTTCACTCGCGCAAGTGACGCGGCCGGGCGGGTCGCTCGACTGGCCGACTGGATATCGCCCGTTATGGCGAACAGATCCAGAATGCGGGTATCCGTTCCTTGCACAGAGAGGAAGTGAACGGCATGCCACGAGGTTCCAGTTCCAAACGCGAGCGTCAGTACGAGCACATAAAGGAGAGCGCGCAGGACCGGGGGGAGAGCGCCGAGCGCGCCAAGGAGATCGCCGCGCGCACGGTGAACAAGGAGCGCGCCCGCTCCGGCGAGTCGAAGACCGCCAGTCGTTCCTCGACCCAGGACATGGCCTCGGGCAGGCGGGGCGGACAGCGCTCGGGCCGGGGCTCCGAGGGACCCACCTACGACCAGCTCTACCAGGAGGCCAGGCGGCGCAACATCCACGGCCGCTCGGACATGAACAAGCAGCAGCTGCGGCAGGCGCTGGACAAGGGCTGACCCCCGGCACCGAGCGGCGCGGGCCCGCCCTGCGGCCCTCGGCACTCCGGGTCGTACGCTCGTCCTCACCATGACGACGACCGTAGGCATTCCCGCCGGCTGGCCCGCCACCGAGGAGCAGGCCCGCGCCGTTCAGGACGAGCTGCGCGAGAAGGTGGTGCTGGACGAGCCGGGACCACCGCCCGGGACGGGACATGTCACGGGCGTCGATGTCGCCTACGACGACAATCGGGACGTCGTGGCGGCAGCGGCCGTCGTCCTGGACGCGGCCACCCTGCGCGTCGTCGCCGAGGCCACCGCCGTCGGGCGGGTCTCCTTCCCCTATGTGCCGGGGCTGCTGGCCTTCCGCGAGATCCCCACCGTGCTGGCCGCGCTGGGCGCCCTGCCCTGCCCGCCCGGCACGGTGGTCTGCGACGGCTACGGCCTGGCCCACCCGCGCCGCTTCGGCCTGGCCAGTCACCTGGGCGTGCTGACCGGACTACCGACGATCGGCGTCGCCAAGAACCCGTTCACCTTCACCTACGACGATCCGGACACCCCGCGCGGCAGCTCCTCCCCGCTCCTGGCCGGCCTGGACGAGGTCGGCCGCGCCCTGCGCACCCGGGACGGCGTCAAGCCGGTCTTCGTCTCCGTCGGCCACCGGACGACCCTGGCCGGCGCCTGCGCCCACACCCTCGCCCTCACCCCGGCCCACCGCCTCCCGGAGACGACCCGCAGGGCGGACGCCCTGTGCCGCCGCGCCCTGCGCGAGGCGACGGCGGACGCCTAAGCGCTCGCCGCCGTGCGGAAGGTGAGCCCCGCGCGGCGCAGGCGGGTGATGAGGGCGTCGCCCATGGCCACGGCCGTGGTGACCTGGCCGGCCGTCGGCGGAAGGTCGTCGAGGGCGAGGGCCAGGGCCGACTCGGCGAACATCTTGGCCGTCTCGTCGTACCCGGGGTCGCCGCCCGCGACCTCGGTCAGCACCCGTCGTCCGCCGCCCTCGCCCACGAACCGCACGGAGAACCAGCTCCTGGCCCGCTTCTCGGCGCTCGGCCCCTGACCGGGCTGCAGCCGGCCGGACAACCAGCGCCGGGCGGGCGGCAGTTGGGCGGCGGCCATGACCGCGCCGACGGCGGCGGCGCCGCCCACGGCGACGGGCAGGTGCCGGACGGCCGCGTAGTGGCGGTAGCGGAAGTCGGGGCCGTAACGTTCCAGCACCCGTGCGGAGCGCCGCACGATCTGCGGGTCGATGGTCGGCAGGGGCAGCACCCAGGCGCCGACCTCCCCGGCGAACCGCGGCATGCCCGTCGGCGTGGACGCCCGCCTGCCCAGCAGCCGCGGCTCGTGCCGCGCCCGGTCCCGCGCCGCGGCCCGCATCCGCAACGGGCGTGCGAACTGGTTGAGGGCCGACGCGAACGTCCCGCCCGAGAAGGCGCCGTCCGCGCGGACGAACCCGTCCACGGTCAGCGGCACGCCCTCCGGCAGCTGCTGGACGGTGAAGTACACGCCCAGGTCGTGCGGGACCGAGTCGAAGCCGCAGGCGTGCACCAGCCGCGCCCCCGTCTCACGCGCGCGTGCGTCGTGCCGGACGTACACCAGGTCGACGAACTCGGGCTCACCGGTCAGGTCCAGATAGTCCGTGCCGCTGTCCGCGCAGGCGGCGACCAGCTCTTCGCCGTACGTCACGTAGGGGCCCACGGTGGTGGCCAGCACGCGCGTGTGCCGGGCGAGTTCGCGCAGGGAGGCCGGGTCGGTCACGTCCGCGCGCAGCACTCCGACGGACGCACCGCCGGGAAGCCGCTCGCGCAGCGTGCGCAGCCGCTCCTCGCTGCGGCCGGCGATCGCCCAGCGCAGTCCCCCGGGGGCGTGCGCGGCAAGGTATTCGGCGGTGAGGGCCCCCACGAAGCCGGTGGCTCCGAAGAGCACGACGTCGTACGGACGCCCCGTCTTTTTCAGCCTGCTCATGACACCCCTCGCTCCCCGCAGCCCGCGCCGCTGTCGGTGGCCGAGGCTAGCGTGAGGAGTGCGGAGCCCGACGGCGAGGGGTACCGGCGCGCGGCCACCGGGTACGGACTGGACAGAGCCTGGCTAAGCGCTTGCTCGCTCAGGGCTTGTTTCCGCTGGAACGCGTTCCTAGCATCATCGGTGTTACATCAGTTGTGTCACAGCAAGGGGGCTGGATGGCAACGACCAGGGCGACGGGACGGCAGGCGGGACGGCACGGCCCCCTCACCGGCGTGCGCGTGGTCGAGCTGGCGGGCATCGGCCCCGGCCCGTTCGCCGCCATGCTGCTGGCCGACCTGGGCGCCGACGTCGTCCGGGTGGACCGCCCCGGCGGCGCCGCACTCGGCATCGACCCCGCCCGCGACCTCACCCACCGCAACAAGCGCTCCGTGGTCGTCGACCTGAAGTCCCCGGACGGCCCCGCCCGCGTCCTCGACCTCGCCGAGCGCGCCGACATCCTCGTCGAGGGCTACCGCCCCGGCGTCGCCGAGCGCCTCGGCGTCGGCCCCGAGGCGTGCCACGCCTGCAACCCCCGCCTCGTCTACGGCCGGATGACCGGCTGGGGCCAGGACGGCCCGCTCGCCCCGCGCGCGGGGCACGACATCGCCTACATCGCCGTCACCGGCACCCTCGGCATGATCGGCGACCCGGACGGGCCCCCGGCCGTCCCCGCCAACCTCCTCGGCGACTACGCCGGCGGCTCCCTCTACCTCGTCGTCGGCGTCCTCGCCGCCCTGCACCACGCGCGCGCGACCGGCACCGGCCAGGTCGTCGACGCCGCCATCGTCGACGGCACGGCCCACCTGTCCGCGATGATCCACGGCATGCTCGCCGCCGGCGCCTGGCAGGACCGCCGCGGGGCCAACCTCCTGGACGGCGGCTGCCCGTACTACGGCACCTACGAGACCGCCGACGGCCGGTACATGGCGGTCGGCGCGCTCGAGCCGCAGTTCTACGCCGAGTTCCTGACCCTGCTCGGCATCGAGGACCACGCCGGCACCCGCACGGATGTCACCCGGTGGGGTGAACTGCGCGAGGCGGTCGCCGCCCGCTTCAAGTCCCGCACCCGGGACGAGTGGACGGCCGTCTTCGAGGACTCCGACGCGTGCGTGGCCCCCGTGCTGTCGCTGCGCGAGGCCCCGCACCACCCGCACCTGGCCGCCCGCTCCACCTTCACCGACCACGCCGG
>NZ_POTZ01000200.1 GCF_003236365.1 Streptomyces sp. NTH33 | reverse complement strand
TCGCCCGCCCGTCCAGCTGGGCTCGTCGGTGCGGGCCCGCGCCGTACCGTCCGACGGCCGCCCCGTACCGTTCGGTCCTCCGGTGCCGCTCACGCGCTCACCTCCCGGCAGGCCCGGTAGAAGTCCCTCCAGCCGTCGCGCTCGCGGACCACGGTCTCGAGGTACTCCTGCCAGATGACGCGGTCGGCCGCCGGGTCGCGGACGACGGCGCCGAGGATGCCGGCGGCCACGTCACCGGCGCGCAGCACGCCGTCGCCGAAGTGGGCGGCCAGCGCCAGCCCGCCGGTGACCACCGAGATCGCCTCGGCCGTGGACAGGGTGCCGCTCGGCGACTTCAGCTTCGTACGGCCGTCGGTGGTGATCCCGTCGCGCAGCTCGCGGAAGACGGTCACGACGCGGCGGATCTCGTCGATGCCGTCCGGCACGGCCGGCAGGTCCAGGGAGCGGCCGATCTGGTCGACGCGGCGCGCGACGATGCCGACCTCGGCCTCGGGACTCTCCGGCAGCGGCAGCACCACCGTGTTGAAGCGGCGGCGCAGGGCGCTGGACAGGTCGTTGACCCCGCGGTCGCGGTCGTTGGCGGTGGCGATCAGGTTGAATCCGCGGACCGCCTGCACCTCCTCGCCCAGCTCCGGTATCGGCAGGGTCTTCTCCGACAGGATGGTGATCAGCGTGTCCTGCACGTCGGCCGGGATGCGGGTCAGCTCCTCGACGCGGGCGGTCATGCCCCGCGCCATGGCCCGCATGACCGGGCTGGGCACGAGGGCGTCGCGGCTCGGGCCGTGCGCCAGCAGCCGCGCGTAGTTCCAGCCGTACCGGATCGCTTCCTCCGGTGTGCCGGCCGTGCCCTGCACCAGCAGCGTGGAGTCGCCGCTGACCGCGGCGGCCAGGTGCTCGGACACCCAGGTCTTCGCCGTGCCGGGCACGCCGAGCAGGAGCAGGGCGCGGTCGGTGGCGAGGGTGGTGACCGCGACCTCGACGATGCGGCGCGGGCCGACGTACTTCGGCGTGATCACCGTGCCGTCCGGCAGCGTGCCGCCGAGCAGGTAGGTCGCGACGGCCCACGGTGACAGCTTCCAGCGGGGCGGGCGCGGGCGGTCGTCGTGCGCGGCGAGCGCGGCCAGTTCGGCGGCGAAGGCGTTCTCGGCGTGCGGGCGCAGCACCTCCGCCTCTCCCGCGTTCGCGGGCGCGGAGTGGCTCGGGCTCGGTTCGACGGACGTCGGTTCCACGGACACGGACATGGCTGAGGCCCCCTCCAGCTCGGCCGGTTCGGATCTGTCACCCACCGTGCACCACGGCACTGACAATGCGTCCTGACCTGTGGAAACGCTGTCGCGAGGCCGATTGTCAGTGGCAGGACCTACCGTCGACGGCATGACTCAGCAGGGGGTGCGCTGGACCGCGGACCAGGTGCTGGCACTGGCGCCTGACGACGCGTCACGCAAAGCGGGAAGCACACTCGGAGCGGCCGGGCCGTGGTCCGAGGCGGGGAGTTCCGACGAGGGGACGGTGTGGGGATTGTGCGAGGGCAGCGGCAGCAGGCCGTACCGGACGGTCGTCGACATCGCGGACGCGGCCCGGCCGGCGTACGAGTGCAGCTGCCCGAGCCGCAAGTTCCCGTGCAAGCACGCGCTCGGCCTGCTGCTGCTGTGGGCGGGCGATGACGGTGCGGTCGGCGCGGTACCGCCCGGGCAGGCGCCGGACTGGGCCGAGCAGTGGACGGCGGCCAGAAGGAAGCGGGCGGCGGGAAAACAGTCGGCCGGGGCGGCCGGGGCGACCGGGTCCGCCTCCGGCTCCGCCGACCCTCAGGCCGCGCGGCGCAGGGCGGAGCGACGGGCCGAGCGCGTCACCGCGGGGGCGACGGAGCTGGAGCAGCGCCTGGCCGACCTGCTGCGCGGCGGTCTGGCCACGGCCGAACAGGCGGGGTACGGGCTGTGGGAGGAGACGGCGGCCCGCATGGTCGACGCGCAGGCGCCCGGGCTGGCCGCGCGGGCGCGGGAGCTGGGGGCCATACCGTCGTCGGGGCCGGGCTGGCCGGTGCGGCTGCTGGAGGAGTGCGCGCTGCTGCATCTCCTGGGCCGGGGCTGGCTGGGCCGGGAGCGGCTGCCCGAGGGGCTGGCGGCGACGGTCCGTTCCCGTGTCGGCCTGCCGGCCTCCGCGGACGGGCCGGCGGTGCGGGACCGCTGGCTCGTCCTCGCCCAGTACGACACCGCGGACGCGAAGCTGACCACCCGCAGGATCTGGCTGTACGGCACCGGCTCCGGCCGTACGGCGCTGCTGCTCTCCTACGGCGCCGCCGGCTGCGCGCCGGAGCTCGCGCTGCCGGTGGGTCTGGCCCTGGACGCGGAGGTGTCCGCGTATCCGGGCGTGGGACAGCTCCGCGCGGCCCTGGGCGAGCGGTTCGCTCCCCCGGCACCCACGCGGACACGCCCGCCCGGGATGACGACGGCGCGGGCGGTTGCCCGCTACGGCGAGGCGCTGCGGGACGACCCGTGGCTGGAGTCGGTCCCCGTGACGCTCGGGGAGGTCGTGCCGGTCCCGGACGGCGAGTCCTGGCAGCTGGCCGACGCCGTCTGCGACTCCGCGCTGCCCCTCGCCCCCGCGGCGCGCACGCGTCCGGGCCTGTGGCGGCTGGTCGCCGTGTCGGGCGGCGCGCCCGTCACCGTCTTCGGGGAGTGCGGCCACCGGGGCTTCACTCCTCTGGCCGCCTGGCCGCGGGACGAGGGCGAGCACGAGGGAGAAATGGTGACGCTGTGCTGACGACATGTACACCATCTGTGACATTCGCCCTGGCGGCGAACTCGACGTGTCCGGCAAAGGGGTGACGTCCCGGCGAACGGCGGGGCACCGCCGGTGCAGCGGGAACCCTCACCCGAAAGGCGCAGAAGAGCGGGAGAATAACCCATCAACCCGTCTTTTCTCTCCTGAACCAGGCATTTGTTCCACCCCGTGGGAAACACGGTGGGCAGTGACCTTCCCACCACTTCCAGGCACCCGGCCACCGAAAGGAAGCTCATGATCAGGACCTCCGCTCCGGTGGAAGCGCCCGCCACGGGCGCCTGGGAGGAGCTGGTCACCACCGCCCTGCTCGGCACGGACCGGCGTATGCCCCCGGGCGGCGCGTCCGGCCGGACGGCCCCCGTGGCGCTGCTGGACGCGGCGGCCGTGCAGACCGTACGGCGGCGGGCGGGACTGCGCCCCGCGTCGGCGGCCGAACGCCCGGAGCCGGCCCCCGCGGACCCTCGTCCGCCGCTGCCCGCCGCGGCGGCCCGCAGGCTCGCCGTGCTGCTGACCGACCGGCCCGGCACGGCGGGCGGCGGCCGCAGGGGCACGGCACCCGACCTCATGGAACTGCTCCCCCAGTGGCTCGCGACGGCCAACGCGCGCGGGTACGCCGCTCCTCCGGAGGCGCTTCCGGCCCTGCTGGACGCGGCCCGGGGCCGCACCGACCTGCGTCCGGCCGCACTGGCCTTCGGCGGCCCGCGCGCGCTGTGGCTCGCCCGGCTCAACCCGGACTGGCGGTTCGCCCTGCGGGCCTCCCCGGGCGGTGACGCCGCGCTGCCCGGGCCGAAGGACGCGGACCGCGTCCGGAGGCTGTGGGAGGAGGGCCTGTTCGCGGAGCGGGTCGCGCTGCTGACGGCGATACGCGCGCGCAGGCCCGCGGACGCGCGCGAACTGCTCGCCACCACCTGGGCCACCGAGCGGTCCGAGGACAGGCTGATGTTCCTCGACTCCCTGCGGACGGGCCTGGGCCCGGACGACGAGCCGTTCCTGGAGCAGGCCCTGTCCGACCGCAGCCGCAACGTACGGGCCACGGCCGCCGAGTTGCTCTCGGCGCTGCCCGAATCCGCGCTCGCCGCACGCATGGCGGCACGGGCCGGGTCCTGCGTGGCCGTGGACCACATGCGCGGGACGCCGACGGTCGTCGTCGAGGCACCGCACGAGTGCGACGCGGGCATGGAACGCGACGGTGTCGTCCCCAGGGCGCCGACGGGACGCGGCGAACGGTCGTGGTGGCTGGGTCAGTTGGTCGAGGCGGCACCGCTCGGGACGTGGCACGCGCGGCTGGGCGGGCGCACGGCGCAGGAGATCGTGGCCCTGCCGGTCGCGGACGACTGGCAGGGCGAACTGCACGCCGCCTGGTGCCGGGCGGCGGTACGGCAGCGGAACGCCCTGTGGGCGCGGGCGCTCCTCGGGGCGCCCGCGGCACCCGGGGCCGGCGGGCCGGGCGCGGTCTCCCTGGCCGAGCGCGCCAAGCTGCTCGGCACGCTGGACGCCTCCGGACGGGCCGACTGGGTGGCCGGGTTCATCGCGGCACACGGGCTGTCCGAGGCTTTTCAGCTGCTCGGAGTGTGCGCGGTGCCATGGGCGGCCCCGCTCGGACGGGCGGTGGTCGACGCGCTCAACATCGCGCGGGACGCAGGGAGTTACCCATGGAGTTTCAGTGGAGTGATGGGACTGGCCGAGCGGTGCCTGGATCCCGCGGAGGGGAGTCGGCTGGACGGCCTGCTGGCGGTTCCGGACGAGGCGGAGGACGCGTCGCCCGGGGCCGGGGGGTACTGGGCGGAAGCGTTCCAGCGGCTGGTGACGACGTTGCGGCTGCGCTCCGCCATGGCCGAGGAACTGGGTTCGGCCCAGGCAGGCTGAGCGGCACCGGCTGCCGGGGCCGTCCCTGGGGGCTGCGCCCCCAGGACGGGCCGACCGCTCCCGGCCGGCGTCGGGTACTACGCCCCCGCCGGCTCGCGGACGTTCGCACGGACCCAGTCCACGATCGACTGGGTGGTCGCGCCCGGGGTGAAGATCTCCGCGACGCCCTTCTCCTTCAGCGGGGGGATGTCCGCCTCGGGGATGATCCCGCCGCCGAAGACCACGATGTCCTCCGCGTCGCGCTCCCGGAGCAGATCGATCACGGCGGCGAAGAGTGTGTTGTGCGCCCCGGAGAGGATGGACAGCCCGATCGCGTCGGCGTCCTCCTGGATCGCCGTGTCGACGATCTGCTCCGGGGTCTGGTGGAGGCCGGTGTAGATGACCTCCATACCGGCGTCGCGCAGGGCGCGCGCGATCACCTTGGCGCCCCGATCGTGGCCGTCGAGCCCCGGCTTGGCCACCACCACGCGGATCGGACCGGCTGCCACACCCATCACTGCCTCCATGAAGCGACTCCATCCATCCGTACCGACAAGTACCGCACAAGTGGGACGGACACCCCGCACCACACCGGCCGGGAAAGTGAACGAACGTTATCTCCAGCATCCCGCAACCGGCAGTTTCACGGTGCGGAGGGAGGGGGAAATCACACGGTGAGGCACTCCCCCGGACTCCGCGAGCAGGGGGGACCCACACAGCGGGAACCAGCGCAGCGGGAGCCGCAACGAGGTCGCCGCACCATCGCGCCGCAGGCCACGCGCCACGGTGGTACGGCGGATCGGAGAGGGCACGAAGGGCACCCGGGGCGGGTGCGGCTCGGCAGCACGCGGCCTGCCCCGCCGACCGCCCCCGCCGCGACTGCCCATGAGGGCACGCAGGGGACAGAGCCGTCCTCCCGCGTGCCGACAGGAGGTCGGCCATGAAGGTCACCAAGGTCGCAGACCCCATTCTTCCGCTCTGCCAGCGCCTGCTCCCGTGCAGGCTCGCGGGGCTCTCGCTGGCCCTCCTGAAGGCGACCGCCCTGGAGCTCGCGATCCTCGCGGGACACCTCCTCCTGTATCCCTCGGGCATCGTCCAGGAGCGCCGCTGCCAGGCCGGCCGGCTGCCCGCGCAGCACGGCGCCACCCAGCTGCCGACGGAGGCCAAGCCCCCGGTCGTGCTGCTGCACGGGTTCATCGACAACCGCTCGGTGTTCGTCCTGCTGCGCCGCAACCTCGCCCAGCACGGCCGACAGCGGGTGGAGTCCCTCAACTACTCGCCCCTGACCTGCGACATCCGCATCGCGGCCGAACTGCTCGGCCGGCACATAGAGGAGATCTGCGAGCGCACCGGCAGCAGGCGGGTCGACGTCGTCGGGCACAGCCTCGGCGGACTGATCGCCCGCTACTACGTGCAGCGGCTCGGTGGCGACCTGCGGGTCCGCACCCTCGTCACCCTCGGCACCCCGCACTCCGGCACCCGGGTGGCGCCGCTGGCCAACGCCCACCCGATCGTGCGCCAGATGCGCCCCGGCTCCGAGCTGATCGAGGAGCTGTCCCGCCCGGCGCCGGGCTGCCGTACGCAGTTCGTGAGCTTCTGGAGCGACCTCGACCACCTGATGGACCCGCTGGAGTCGGCCTGCATCGACCACCCGGACCTGCGGGTGGAGAACGTACAGGTGAGCGGAATCGGACATCTCGCCCTGCCGGTGCATCCCGCCGTCGCGACCGGGATACGGCAGGCGCTCGACACCGTACGGCCCGGCGACCCGTCCGTCGCGCGCGCCGGCGGTCTGACGGTGGCGTGACGGCACAACACGAGTCGAACAACCCTCGAACAAAAAGCCAAGGTCCTGTCGACGGACCGGCGAAACACGGCTGAATGCCCGTTTCCCGCGTTCGGGAAACCTGCCGAAGATTGTCGCGTCCGCATACCGCCGGGTACAGTCGCCGCACTGCTCTGCCAGCCCCTGTTGTCGAGGCGAAAGAGAAGTTGGTGAACGACCGTCACCCGTCGGGGAGCGTGGCCGCCCCGGCCCCGGCTTCCGATGCCGCCTCGACGCCCTGTGCGTCGTACGACGCACAGGAAGCCGCGTACGGCGACTTCACCGCCTACGGCGACTACGGCACCACCGGTTTTCAGACCGGCGCCTACGGCGCGGGGAGCTTCCCGGCCGACCCCCTCTTCGGCGGCCTTCCGGCCGACGGCACCCCCACCACGGGCTCCTACGACACCGTCCACTGGTCCACGGGCAGCCACCAGACGCTGCACGACGACCCGTACGCGGCCCAGCACCACACCGCCTACGACACCGGCGCGTACGACACGACCGCCTGGACGACGGGCTACCAGCAACCGGCCGCCGTACCTCATCAGTCCGGGCCCGTCGACACCGGCGCCCAGTGGGACGCGAGCGCCTGGCTGCAGCCGGACCAGTCGGCCGACGGCGGCACCCAGCAGTGGGACTGGAGCACGCAGACCTTCGACACCGGCGCGTACGACGCCACGCAGTGGAACAGCGCCGGCGCCACCACGGCCGCCGAGGACTTCGACGAGCCCGACCCGCACGAGCAGCACGAGCAGCACGGCGGAACCCCCTCTGCGAAAGAGGGGTTGGCAGCCACCGGCGAGATGCCCGCGATCCCGTCGCTGCTCGACGACGAGGAAGAGGTCACCCCGGCTCCGGCCCCGGCCTCACGAGCCGCCTCCCGCGGCGCCGGCCGCTCCCGGCGCCGTCCCCCGGCCAAGCGCTCCGCGCTGCTCACGGTGGCCGTGCCCTCGGTCTGTGTGATGGGCGTCGCGGGCATCGCCGCGGCCTCCGTGGGCGGACTGACCGACGACGACAAGGACACCTCGGCGGCCGCGGCCGACGCGCCCCCGGTGAAGGTCTCCACCGCCAACGCGAAGCTGGACACCCAGCTGCGGAACGTGTCCGCGGGTGCGAACGACTTCGCCGGCCGGGCCAGCCGCTACCAGGAGCGCATCGACCTCAAGGCGCAGCAGGCCGCCGAGCTGAGGAAGGCGGCGGAGGAGGCGGCCCGCAAGGAGCGGCTGCGCCCCAAGTTCGCCCTTCCCGTCCTGCCGAGAGGACTCAGCGCCTACTACGGCCAGGCCGGCGTGAACTGGATGTCCGTGCACACCGGCATCGACTTCCCCGTTCCGTACGGGACGACGGTGATGGCCGCCACCGACGGCACGGTCCGCACGGAGTGGAACAGCGCGTACGGCAACATGATGATCGTGACCGCGATGGACGGCACGGAGACGTGGTACTGCCACCTCTCCAGCTACCGGGTTCCCTCCGGTACGGCGGTCAAGGCCGGAGACCCGATCGCCTACTCCGGGAACTCCGGCAACTCCACCGGCCCGCACCTGCACTTCGAGGTCAGGCCTGGCGGGGGGTCGCCCATCGACCCGCTGTCATGGCTGCGCAGCCACGGCATCAACCCGACGTAGGCCCCCTCTCCCCTCTCCGCTACAGCTTCTCCACCGGCGCGTACCGCAGCAGCAGCCGCTTGGGCTTGGCGTCGCCGAAGTCGATCGTCGCCTCGGCGTTGCCGCCGGTGCCCTTGACCGCGACCACCGTGCCCAGGCCGAACTGGTCGTGCGTGACCCGGTCGCCGACGGCGAGGGACACCACCGGCTTCTCCGAGGTACGGCGGGTGGCGAACCCCGAGGCGCCGGACGCCGAGGAGCGGGACCGGGACGACGACAGCGAGGCCGCCACTCCGGACACGGGACCGGAGGACAGGGGCGCCGAGCCGCCCGTCCGCTTCCAGTCCACGTGCACCGGCGGGATCTCCTCCAGGAAGCGGGAGGGCGGGTTGTACGACGGCTGTCCCCACGCGCTGCGCATCGCCGAGCGCGTCAGGTACAGCCGCTCCCGCGCGCGTGTGATGCCGACGTAGGCCAGGCGCCGCTCCTCCTCCAGTTCCTTGGTCTGGCCGAGGGCGCGCATGTGCGGGAAGACGCCGTCCTCCATGCCGGTGAGGAAGACCACCGGGAACTCCAGGCCCTTGGCGGTGTGCAGGGTCATCAGCGTGATGACTCCGTCGCTCTCGTCCTCGTCCGGGATCTGGTCGGAGTCGGCGACCAGCGCGACCTGCTCCAGGAAGTCGGACAGCGCGACCGACTCGCCCTCCCCGCGCTCCTGCTCGAACTCCAGGGCCACGGCGGCGAGTTCTTGGAGGTTCTCGATGCGGGTCTCGTCCTGCGGGTCGGTGGAGGCCTGCAACTCGGCCAGGTAGCCGGTGCGTTCAAGAACGGCCTCCAGGACCGTGGCCGGTCCGGCGCCGGACTCGGCGATCGTCCGCAGGTCCTCCATCAGCGTGTTGAACCGCTTGACGGCGTTCGTGGAGCGCGCGGCCATGCCGTACGCCTCGTCGACGCGGCGCAACGCCTGCGGGAAGCTGATCTTCTCGCGCTGGGCGAGGGCGTCGACCATCGCCTCGGCGCGCTCGCCGATGCCCCGCTTGGGCACGTTGAGGATGCGCCGCAGCGGGACGGAGTCCTCGGGGTTGGCCAGCACGCGCAGGTAGGCCAGGACGTCCCGGACCTCCTTGCGCTCGTAGAAGCGGACGCCGCCGACGACCTTGTAGGGCAGGCCGACGCGGATGAAGACCTCTTCGAAGACGCGGGACTGGGCGTTGGTGCGGTAGAAGACGGCGACGTCACCGGCCTTGGCCTCGCCCGCGTCGGTGAGGCGGTCTATCTCGTCGGCGACGAACTGCGCCTCGTCGTGCTCGGTGTCGGCGACGTACCCGGTGATGCGGGCGCCCGCGCCGGCGTTGGTCCACAGGTTCTTCGGGCGGCGGGACTCGTTGCGCTCGATGACCGCGTTGGCGGCGGACAGGATCGTCTGCGTCGAGCGGTAGTTCTGCTCCAGCAGGATCGTCGTCGCGTCCGGGTAGTCCTCCTCGAACTGGAGGATGTTGCGGATGGTCGCGCCGCGGAAGGCGTAGATGGACTGGTCGGCGTCACCGACCACGCACAGCTCGGCGGGCTGGAGGCCGTCCTCGGTGGTCCCGACGAGTTCCCGTACGAGGGCGTACTGCGCGTGGTTGGTGTCCTGGTACTCGTCGACGAGCACGTGCCGGAAGCGGCGGCGGTAGTGCTCGGCGACGTCCGGGAAGGCCCGCAGCAGGTTGACCGTCGTCATGATCAGGTCGTCGAAGTCGAGGGCGTTGGCCTCGCGCAGCCGCGACTGGTAGAGGGCGTAGGCCTGGGCGAGGGTCTTCTCGAAACCGTCGGTGGCCCGGTCGGCGAAGTCCTCCTCGTCGATCAGCTCGTTCTTCAGGTTGCTGATCTTGGCGCTGAAGGACTTGGGCGGATAGCGCTTGGGGTCGAGGTCCAGGTCGCGGCAGACCAGGGCCATCAGACGCTTGGAGTCGGCGGCGTCGTAGATCGAGAAGGAGGACGTGAAGCCGAGCTTCTTCGACTCCCTGCGCAGGATGCGCACGCACGCGCTGTGGAAGGTCATCACCCACATCGCGTTCGCGCGCGGGCCGACGAGTTGCTCGACGCGCTCCTTCATCTCGCCGGCGGCCTTGTTGGTGAAGGTGATCGCCAGGATCTGGCCGGGGTGGACGCCCCGCTCGCCCAGCAGGTGGGCGATGCGGTGCGTGAGCACGCGGGTCTTGCCGGAGCCGGCGCCGGCCACGATGAGCAGCGGGGAGCCGGAGTGGACGACGGCGGCGCGCTGGTTGTCGTTCAGCCCCTCCAGGAGCGCGGCCGGGTCCACGACCGGGCGGGGGGCGCCGTCGCGGTAGTAGGCGTCCCGCTCGTAGGCATCCGGGTCCGGGGGCACGTCGAACTTCCCGCCGAACAGATCGTCCGGAACCGGCTCCGGAGCGTGATCGTCCTCGGGCGGCGGCGGGGGCTCCTCCTCGTGGCCGCGCGGGGCCTGGAGGTTCGCCAGGAAGCTGTCGTCAAAGAGGCTGCTCATCGCTCTACGAGTCTAGGGTGCCCCACCGACAACCCGTGGCCGCCCCGGAAAGATGACCCCTTCCGCCGGGCCGCGCCCTCCCCCGGACCGCGCCGACAGCGAGGTAACGAAAACATATCGGAACCGTATCGGACATACTGCGCACTGAACTTCACACAAGTCACACAAGTTGGTTAGCGTGCCGTCCGGCCGCACGACCCCCCACCGGCGAACGTCACCGGACGATGCGGCCTCCGCCGAGCCGTGAGCCGACCCGGCAGGCGGACGACGGAAGGAGCCGCCCCCTTGGCGTCGCACCGCAAGGCGCATCCTGCGGCCACGCGCGTAAGCCCCGCGCCGGCCACGGCCGCCCTGGCCTCGGCGGCCCTGGTCTCCCAGCCCTCGGGGGCCGCCCCCTCGGACGACGGCGGCAGGCCGAGCCTCGAAGAGGTCGAGAGGAAGCTCGACTACCTGTACGGCCGCACCGGTTCGGCGACCGTGCGGCAGACCCCCCAGGGGGAGCAGGAGAAGCAGGAGAAGGGGACACGGCAGCGCGGGCGGGTCGCGGCGCTGCTCGACGACGTCGCCAAGCGCGCCGACGTGCTCGGCAAGGCACGCCAGAGGAGGGGTTCGTTCACGGCGGCCCCGTACCGCACCGGTGACACCGCCCCCGAGATCGCCGCCCTGCTGCTCGCGGAGACCCCGCAGGGCTACTTCGACCAGGCCCAGGTGATGAGCCGGCTGAACGCGCGCCACAAGGGCCTGGCCGGCGGCCGGGCCACGCGGCCTGCCGCGCCTCCGCGGCCGTGGGAGGCACCCCGGGCCCCCGAGCCGCCGGCGGAGCCGCAGTACGACATCGCGGCGGCCAAGGCCGCCATGCAGAAGAAGCTGGCCCACGCGCGTGTGCTGCTGCCGGCGGCGACCGCGTGGGAGGCCGCGGCCCCGGAGCCCCTGGAGCCGACCGGACCGGGACTGCCCGACCCGGCTCCGTCCGGGCCCGCGTGGTCCGGGCCCGCGCCATTCGAACCGACGCCGTCGGGACTCGCGCCAGCCGGGCCTGCGTTGCCCGGCCCGGCGCCATCTGGGCCTGCGTTGCCCGGCCCGGCGCCATCCAGCCCTGCGTCCCCCGGCCCGGCGCCGGACTCCGCGTACGCGACGTACGCGACCAAGGCCGGGAAGGCGCTCGCCTTCGCCCGCGCGCAGGTCGGCAAGCCGTGCGTCTGGGGTGCGTCCGGCCCCGGGTCGTACGACTGCTCCGGCCTCACCCAGGCCGCGTGGAGGGCCGCCGGCGTCACCCTGCCCCGTGCCACCCGCGACCAGGCCAACGCGGGGACCGCGGTTCCGCTCGCCGAGGCGCGGCCGGGCGACCTCGTCTTCCTCGCCTCCCCCTCCGGCGACACCGACCACGTCGGCGTCTACGCCGGCGACGGCGTGATGATCCACGCCCCGGGACCCGGCGCCTACGTCCGCGAGGAATCGATCCGCCACGACGGCGAGACGTCCGTCCACCACGTGGTGCGCCCTGCCTGAAAGGGATGCTCTTTCGCGTGCACCCGCGCGCGTGCCCCGCCCGCGCGGCGCGCGGAGGTACTTAGTGGTTCGGACCGGAAGTCCTTCGGGGGTTGATCATGTAGCTGGCTCGGCGGAGGATTCTTCGTGGTGATCGGTGGTGTGCCGGTCGAGTCTGGCCAGCAGATCGTCCAGGTCGGAGGTGGTG
>NZ_POTZ01000001.1 GCF_003236365.1 Streptomyces sp. NTH33 | reverse complement strand
CCCCCACGAGAGCGGGCATATCGCGCCGGCAGCTGCTCGGCACGGCCGGCGCGACCGGACTCGTCCTCGGCGCGGCGGGCGCCGCCGTCGGATACACGGCGGCGCCCGCCGGCGCCACCCCGCTCACCTCGCTCGGCGCCGACCGGGCGATGTTTCACGGGAAACATCAGCCCGGCATCACCGACCCCCTGCAGGCCCACGGCCACCTCATGGCCTTCGACCTCGCGGCCGGTGCGGGCCGCAAGGAGGTCGCCGCGCTGCTGCGCCGCTGGTCGGCGACGGCCGAGCGGCTGATGGCCGGCGAGCCGGCCGCCCACGACGACACCGGCATCGCCCTGGACGCCGGCCCCTCCTCACTGACGGTCACCTTCGGCTTCGGCCACTCCTTCTTCGACCGGACGGGTCTGCACAAGCAGCGGCCCAGCGCCCTCGACCCCCTGCCCGACTTCTCCTCCGACCAGCTCGACAGGACCCGCAGCAACGGCGATCTGTGGGTGCAGATCGGCGCGAACGACGCGCTGGTCGCCTTCCACGCCCTGCGCGCCCTGCAGAAGGACGCGGGCAGCGCCGCCCGCGTTCGCTGGCAGATGAACGGCTTCAACCGCTCCCCCGGCGCCACCACGCGCCCCATGACGACCCGCAACCTCATGGGCCAGGTCGACGGCACCCGCAACCCCAAGCCGTCCGACCCCGACTTCGACCAGCGCGTCTTCGTCCCCGCGAACGGTGAGCCGGCCTGGATGGCGAACGGCTCCTACGTCGTCGTACGCCGCATCCGCATGCTCCTGGACGACTGGGAGAAGCTGTCGCTCGCCCAGCAGGAGAACGTCATCGGGCGCCGCAAGTCCGACGGGGCACCGCTCAGCGGGGGCAGCGAGACGACCGCGATGGACCTGGAGAAGACGGGGAAGGACAGCAGCTATGTCGTCCCGGTCAACGCGCACGCGCGGATCACCCGGCCCGACCGGAACGGGGGCGCGGCCATGCTCCGGCGCCCCTTCTCCTACCACGACGGCTTCGACGCCGACGGCACCTCCGACGCGGGCCTGCTGTTCGTCTGCTGGCAGGCGGACCCGCTGCGCGGCTTCGTGCCGGTGCAGCGCAAGCTGGACCGCGGCGACGCGCTGTCGCAGTACATCCGGCACGAGGCGAGCGGGCTGTTCGCGGTGCCGGGCGGGGCGGCCAAGGGCGAATACGTGGGACAGCGTCTGCTGGAGGGGTGAGCACGGCGAGGAGGAGCGGCTCGGGCGGGGGTTACGCGGGTTCACCCTCGGGAGGGGCTCTCGTGAGACGGGCGAGCCTGCCTCCCGGGCGGCCATTAGGGTGAGGTCATGCCAGCGAGCTACGCGTATCTCGGCCCCGAGGGCACCTTCACCGAAGTCGCCCTGCGCACCCTTCCCGAGACGGCCACCCGGGAGCTGATCCCGTACGTGTCCGTTCAGTCCGCGTTGGACGCGGTCCGCGCCGGCGAGGCCGAGGCCGCGTTCGTGCCGATCGAGAACTCCGTCGAGGGCGGCATCACCGCCACCCTCGACGAGCTGGTCGCGGGCGAGCCGCTGATGATCTACCGCGAGGTGCTGCTGTCGATCACCTTCGCGCTGCTGGTCAGGCCCGGTACCAAGCTGTCCGACGTCAAGACGGTCACCGCCCACCCGGCCGCCCAGCCGCAGGTGCGCAACTGGATGAAGGCGTATCTCCCGGACGCCGTCTGGGAGTCGGCCGCCTCGAACGCGGACGGTGCCCGCCTGGTCCAGGAGGGCCGCTACGACGCCGCCTTCGCCGGTGAGTTCGCGGCCGAGCGCTACGGGCTCGTGCCCCTGGAGACGGGAATCCACGACGCCGAGAACGCGCAGACGCGGTTCGTACTGGTCGGCCGACCCGCCCGGCCCGCCGCCCCGAGCGGCGCGGACAAGACCTCCGTGGTGCTGTGGCAGCGCGACGACCATCCCGGCGGACTGCGCGACCTGCTGGGCGAGTTCAGCACCCGCGGCATCAACCTGATGCTGCTGCAGTCCCGCCCGACGGGCGCCGGCATCGGCAACTACTGCTTCTGCGTCGACGCCGAGGGTCACATCAACGATCGCCGGATGGCCGAGGCCCTGATGGGGCTGAAGCGGATCTGTCTGCAGGTGCGCTTCCTCGGCTCGTACCCGCGGGCGGACATCGGCGTGACGGACGTACGGCCTCCACTGACCGGGACCTCGGACGGGGAGTTCGTGGCGGCGGCGGACTGGGTGGCGCACTGCCAGGACGGTCGTTTCTAGCCAGGCCGTTCGTTTCCAGCCGGGTCGGCGTTATCCACAGAAGTTGTCCACAGGTCTTCTTCTCGACCAGGGGACAAGTCGATATCCATGGGCGATTCGATCGACAAATCCCCTTGCGGCCCCCTGGAGGGATCAGGGCGGACAAGTCGCTCTTCGTCCACTCACCTCCTTTGGTTCATCTTTTGGGGCGACCCCTTTCCACCCGAAAGTGGGCGCCGGGCCGACTCAAGCCGGAATTCTTCCTTCCGGCCACGGCTTCCGGAGTGATCAATTCCGTCTTCCACAGATCTTTCGCACAGCCTGTGGATAACTTTCCGGAACATGTGGATCACCGTAGACCGCTGTGGACAACGCGACCCCGCATGCCGGTCCATGCGAAGAAATTCAGTCAGCCGTACGTCTGCCACCCGCCCCGCCCCGGGGAGCGGGCGGCCCTCATCGACACAGGGGGCAATTCCCCCATAACGGTACGCAATGTACGGTTCGGAATACTGGGTCGTGAGGCGGAACGCCGCACCGGTAGCCTTGACCGCGTGATTGACCTTCGCCTGCTCCGTGAGGACCCCGACCGTGTGCGCGCCTCCCAGCGCGCCCGTGGAGAGGACGTCGCGCTCGTCGACTCCCTCCTGTCTGCCGACGAGCGGCGCAGGTCGTCCGGCGTCCGCTTCGACGAGCTGCGCGCCGAGCAGAAGGCGCTGGGCAAGCTCATCCCCAAGGCCTCCGGCGAGGAGAAGGCCGAGCTGCTGAAGAAGGCGAGTCGGCTCGCCGCCGACGTCAAGGCGGCCGACGCCGAACGCGACGCGGCGGACGCGGAGACCCAGGAGCTGCTGCTCCAGCTCGGCAACCTCGTGCACCCCGACGTGCCCGTCGGCGGCGAGGAGGACTTCGTCACGCTGGAGACGCACGGCACGATCCGCGACTTCGACGCCGAGGGCTTCACGCCCAAGGACCACCTGGAGCTCGGGCAGTCGCTCGGCGCGATCGACGTGGAGCGCGGCGCGAAGGTCTCCGGTTCGCGCTTCTACTTCCTCACCGGTGTCGGTGCCCTGCTGGAGCTGGCCCTGGTGAACGCGGCGATGGCCCAGGCCACCGCGGCCGGCTTCACGCCGATGCTGACCCCGGCGCTGGTCCGCCCGCAGTCGATGGCCGGAACCGGCTTCCTCGGCCAGGCCTCCCAGGACGTGTACCACCTCGACAAGGACGACCTGTACCTGGTCGGCACGTCCGAGGTGCCGCTGGCGGCGTACCACATGGACGAGATCATCGACGCCGAGCGCCTGCCGCTGCGGTACGCCGGCTTCTCGCCGTGCTTCCGCCGTGAGGCCGGCTCGCACGGCAAGGACACCCGCGGCATCTTCCGCGTGCACCAGTTCGACAAGGTGGAGATGTTCTCCTATGTCGCCCCGGAGGAGTCGCAGGAGGAGCACCGGCGGCTGCTGGAGTGGGAGAAGCAGTGGCTGACCTCGCTGGAGCTGCCGTTCCGGGTCATCGACGTGGCCTCGGCCGACCTGGGCGCCTCCGCCTCGCGCAAGTTCGACTGCGAGGCGTGGATCCCGACCCAGGGCAGGTACCGCGAGCTGACCTCGACCTCGGACTGCACCGAGTTCCAGTCCCGCCGCCTGCAGATCCGGGTGCGCGAGGACAAGAAGGTCCGTCCGCTGGCCACGCTCAACGGCACGCTGTGCGCCGTCCCGCGCACGATCGTCGCGATCCTTGAGAACCACCAGCAGGCCGACGGCTCCGTACGGGTGCCCGAGGTGCTGCGTCCCCACCTCGGCGGCCGGGAGGTTCTGGAACCGGTGGCCAAGTGAGCCACCTCCCCGAGTCCTTCCCCTACAAGCTGATCGCCACCGACCTCGACGGCACCCTGCTGCGCTCCGACGGGTCGGTCTCGGGGCGCACCCGTGAGGCACTCGCCGCGGCCACCGCGGCGGGTGCCGCGCATCTCGTGGTCACGGGCCGCGCGGTGCCCTGGACACGGCACGTCCTCGACGACCTCGGCTACCGGGGCCTCGCGGTCTGCGGCCAGGGCGCCCAGGTGTACGACGCCGGGGAGCACCGCCTGCTGACCTCGGTGACCCTGGACCGGCAGCTGGCCGGTGTGGCGCTGGCCAAGATCGAGGCCGAGGTCGGTCCGCTGCACCTGGCGGCCGGCCGCGACGGCCTGGACGGCGAGGTGCTCGTGGGTCCCGGCTACGCGGTCTCGGGCCCGCTTCCGGCGATTCCGCTCGCGGACGCCTCGGACCTGTGGAGCGCGCCCCTCAACAAGATCTACATCCAGCACCCGACCCTCACGGACGACGAACTGGCCGACGTGGCCCGCCGGACCGCCGGCGGTTTCGTCTCGGTCACCGTGGCCGGCGAGGGCATCGTCGAGCTGCTGCCGCTCGGCCTGTCGAAGGCGACGGGCCTGTCGCTGGCGGCACGGCGGCTGGGTCTGAGGGCGGCGGATGCCGTCGCCTTCGGTGACATGCCCAACGACGTTCCGATGTTCACCTGGGCGGCCCACGGTGTGGCCATGGCCAACGCCCACGAGGAGCTGAAGGCGGTCGCGGACGAGACGACGGCCTCGAACGACGAGGACGGCATCGCGGTGGTGCTGGAGAGGTTGCTGGGCTGAGCTTTCGGCCCGTGCTTTTCTGTCTGTGCTTTTATCCGTGCTTTCGGCCTGTGCTTTTCTGTCTGTGCGGAGGATGCACGGATCGAACGTGCGCGGGGACAACCCCGACCACGGTTTAGCAAACCGGTGCCTTACCACTCGGCCAATCCTCCGGGTGGGCGGCCCACGCGACAGCGGATCGCGTGCTCGAAGCGGCCGCCCCGGGCAGTTCCCCGTGCGGGGCGGGCTCGACGGAGTGGGTGGTTCTACCCCGGAGCCCGCCGCGGGCTGCCCTGTCGGGAGCTCGGCGTACTGCCGTGCATGGACATCGCCCAGCTCCTCTCCCGGATCGTGACGCCGACGCTCCGTCCGGCGTGGTGGACACCACCACTGTGCCGTGACGACAGCGTCGGCGCCACCGAATTAGCGGGCACCCGGCCCGGTCACCGGCGCCGCCACCTGCGCCGGCGCGCCTTGCTGAAGAACCATCCCGCGGGCGGCTCGTCGGAGCGCCACGGCTGCGGCTCGGGCTGCTCGTGCCGCCAGCGCGCGGTGAGCATCCGGGCCCTCGCGGACGGCTCGGTGGTCTCGGCGGCCCGTATGAAGTCCGCGTCGAGGACGACGTCGTCCCAGGTGTCCTCGGTCCTCCCCCGTCCCTCGCTCTCCGGTGTCCCGGCGGCCATGCCCGTCCTCCCGATCGTCCGTCCGCTTTGCCCAGTGTGCCCGGACGGAGGTGAAGCCTCCGTCAAGACCGGGTGGGCCCGTCCGCCGAGGAAGCGCCCGCCTCACTCCTCTCCGGCGAGTGTCAGGGACCGCAGCTTCTGCCCGGCGTACCAGGTGGCCAGCACGGTCACCGCCACCAGCAGCACCGTCGCGGTCGGCAGCCCGACGTCGGAGGTGACCATGTCGCCGCCGGCGACCTTGTGGGCCACGGCCAGCGCCCACTGCTGGACGCTCAGCGTGCGCGCCCCGGGGACCAGGGAGCCGAACAGCGCCTCCCACACGAGCGCGTACACGAGCCCGAAGACCACCGCATGCCGGGAGACCGTGCCCAGCAGGAGGAAGAGGGCCGCGTAGGCGATGGAGGCGACCAGTGCGGCCACTGTGTAGGCCACGGCGATCTGCTGCCCGTTGCCGTTGAGGATCAGCCCGGCGACCAGGGTCGGCACCGCCGAGAACACCATGGTCACCGCGATCGCCACGATCAGCTTGGTGAAGATGATCGTCGGCCGCTTCAGCGGCTTGGACAGCAGGTACACCACCGAACCGTCGTCGATCTCCGGCCCGATGGCACCGGTGCCGGCGATGACGCCGATGATCGGCACCATGGTGGCGAGGGCGAACCCGCCGAGGACGTTCACCGCGGTCTGGTCGTCGGCTCCGGCGAGAGCGCGGACGGCGGCGGCGATCACGACGAGCAGCAGCGGCAGCGCGCCGAGGATGAGGGCCCGGCGGCGGCCGAGCAGGGCCCGGTAGGTGAGCCGGGCGACTGTGGGGTCGTACATCGTGGGCCTCCTACGCCGCGACCAGGTACGAGAAGACGGACTCGAGGGACTCGTCGGACGGCGAGACCGTGTGCAGTCGGATGCCGTGGTCCCGGGCCACCCTCGGCAGCAGCGCCGTGAACCGGCCGAAGTCGACGGCCTGGACGCGCAGTGCGCCCTCGGCGAGGTCGACCTCGATGCCGGAGGTCGAGGGGTCGGCGATCAGCGCGGCCGCGAGCGCGCGGTCGTCGCTGGAGCGCACCAGGTAGCGGTGCGGGCGGTCGGTCATCAGGCGGCGGATCCTGCGGAAGTCGCCGCTGGCCGCGTGGCGTCCGGCGACGACGACCTCGATGTGCCGGGCGAGCTGTTCGACCTCCTCCAGGATGTGGGAGGAGAACAGCACCGTGCGGCCCTCGTCGCCCATGCGCCGCAGCAGGTCCATCAGCTGCATGCGCTGGCGCGGGTCCATGCCGTTGAACGGCTCGTCGAGCAGGAGCAGCGAGGGGTCGTGGACGAGGGCGCTCGCCATCTTCACGCGCTGCCGCATGCCCTTGGAGTAGGTGGAGATCCTCCGGTCCTGCGCGTACTCCATCTCGACGGTGGCGAGTGCCTTCTGGGCGGCCTTGGCGCCCAGGCCGTGCAGTTCGGCGTTGGCGACGACGAACTCGCGGCCGGTGAGGAAGTCGTACATCGCCTCCCGCTCGGGGACGATGCCGATGCGCCGGTAGATCCGCTCGTTGCGCCACACCGGCTGCCCGTCGAGGGTGACGCTGCCGGTGGAGGGGGCGAGGAAGCCGGCCATCATGTTGATCAGCGTGGACTTTCCGGCGCCGTTGGGGCCGAGCAGGCCGGTGACGCCGGGACCGATCGTCATGGTGATGTCGTTGACGGCGACCACGTTGCCGAACCAGCGGGAGACGTGGTCGATGCTGAGGGTCGTCACATTCCCACCTTCTTGTAGCGGCGCAGCAGGAGGCCGTATGCGCCGGCGATGAGGCCAAGGACGGCGAGGACGTACACGATGCCCTCGCCGGTGCCGGGGCCGACACCGCCGGGTGCCGAGGAGGTCGCGCCCAGGAAGGCGGTCTGCACTCCGTCGATCAGGGTGACCGGCGAGAACAGGCCGATCCAGGGGATGGCGCCGGTGTTGTTCCGGGCGTCCGCGATGGCCTGGAGGGTGGAGACGGCGCCGTAGGAGATGGTCAGCACGGCGATCACGGCGGCTATGCCGAAGCCGCGGCGCGGGGTGACGGCGGCGATGACCAGGCCGAGGCCGGCGAAGAGCAGGGAGAGCAGCGCCACGGAGACGAGTCCCTGGGCGAATCCCTTGGTCTGGTCGGCGAAGTCCAGCTTGGCCAGCAGTGCGCCCACGTAGAGCACCAGCAGCGGGGCGGCGGTCAGGATGAACATCGCCGAGGCCAGCGCCGCGTACTTGGCGCGGACGTAGTCGGCGGTCTCGATGGGCCGCGAGAAGTACAGCGGCACGGTCTTGAAGCGCAGGTCGCGGGAGACGGACTGGGGTGCCTGCGAGGCGACGTAGAGGCTGATGACGCCCTGCATGATGAGGGCGTTGTCCGTGTAGGCGATGGGCAGGTCCTTGGCCTTGGTGGCGACCGCGACGGCGACCATGATGGCCGCGGGCACGCACATCACCACGAACAGCAGCATGGGCAGCACCTTGGACTTCACCGAGCGGCCGAGGCCGTAGGCGCCGCGCAGGGACTGCGAGTACAGCGAGCGGCGGGCGTAGGCGCGGCCCAGGCGGGGGCCGTCGTAGCTGCGGTAGCCGATGTTGTGGATGCGGGCCCCGTCGCCCGAGGGCGGTGCCGCGGAGTGCTCAACTGCCATGGCCGACCGCCTCCTTCCGCTGTCCGTCGCGCTGTTCGTCGTGGTCCCGGAAGACCTCCGAGATGTGGTGCCGGCGCTGCTCCATGCGCACCAGGCCGAGGCCGAGGCCCGCGATCACGTCCCGCACCAGGTCGTACGTCTCCTCGCTCTGCGCGGTGAGCAGCAGGACGTGGCCGGCGCCCGGCAGGCCCGTACCGTCCTGGGTGTCCACCCCGCGCGCGTGGAGCGCGTCGCGCACCGCGCGGGTGCCGTCCGGGTGCTCGTCGCTGTCGGTGACCTCGATGGCGAGGGTGGTCGTGGTCTGGGTGAAGTCGGTGGTGGAGCTGGAGCGCAGCAGCTTGCCGCCGTCGATGACGACGACGTGGTCGCAGGTGCGTTCGAGCTCGCCCAGCAGGTGGGAGGTGACCAGGACCGAGATGCCGAAGTCGGTGTGAATACGGCGGATCAGGCCGAGCATCTCGTCGCGGCCCACCGGGTCGAGGCCGTTGGTCGGCTCGTCGAGGAAGACCAGCTGCGGGTCGTGCACCAGGGCCTGGGCGAGCTTGACGCGCTGCTTCATGCCGGTGGAGTAGCCGCCGATGGGGCGGTAGCGCTCCTCGTACAGGCCGACGTGGCGCAGGGTGTCCGCGGTGCGTTCCCGCGCGGCCGTCGGGGGCAGGCCGGACATGCGCGCCATGTGGACGACGAACTCGGTGGCCGAGACGTCGGGCGGCAGACAGTCGTGCTCCGGCATGTAGCCCACGCGCTCGCGGATGGCGGCGCCCTCGGTGGCGACATCGAGACCGAGCACTTCGGCGCGGCCCTCGGTGGCGGGGGACAGACCCAGCAGGATCTTGATGAGTGTGGACTTGCCGGCTCCGTTGGCGCCGACGAGTCCGGTCACACCGGGTCCGACGTCCACGGAGAGCCGGTCAAGCGCGGTCACCCTGGGGAACCGCTTGCTCAGGCTTTCGGTCGCGATCACAGTCACGCCCTCGACGGTAGTGACCCGTGCCACGCACGTCGTCAGACCCGAGAGCCGTCTTGGCATCAGACTCGAGTATTACGGGGACCTTAAGGGTCACACCCTCAGGTCTCACACAGTCCCGGGAGAGGTGACGCGCGTGATGCCGCTGAAGGGCGCGCGGGAGCGCCGGGTCCGCACGGGCGGGGTCGAGCTGTGCGTGGCCGAACTGGGGGACCCACAACAGCCGACGGTCGTCCTGGTGCACGGCTATCCGGACAGCAAGGAGGTCTGGTCCCAGGTGGCCCGGCGTCTGGCCGGCCGGTTCCACGTCGTGCTGTACGACGTGAGGGGCCACGGCCGCTCCACCGCGCCCCTGCCGCTGCGCGGCGGCTTCACGCTGGAGAAGCTCACGGACGACTTCCTGGCGGTCGCGGACGCGGTCAGTCCCGGCAGGCCGGTGCATCTCGTGGGGCACGACTGGGGCTCGGTGCAGTCCTGGGAGTTCGTCACCGTCCGGCGCACCGAGGGCCGGATCGCCTCCTTCACGTCCGTGTCCGGGCCGTCCCTGGACCACTTCGGCCACTGGATCGGCACGCGCGTCAAGCGCCCCACCCCGCGCCGGGTGGGCCAGCTCCTCGGCCAGGGCGCCAAGTCCTGGTACGTGTACCTGCTGCACACGCCGAAGCTGCCCGAACTGGCCTGGCGCGGTTCGCTCGGCAGGCGCTGGCCCAGGATTCTCGGACGTGTCGAGAAGCTGCCCGCCGACGGCTACCCGACCTCGTCGCTGCCCCGGGACGCGGCGCACGGCGCCTGGTTGTACCGGGACAACGTCCGCGCCCGGCTGCGCAGGCCGCGACCGGACGCCTACGCGCGCGTGCCGGTGCAGCTCATCACGCCCCTGGAGGACGCCTTCCTGTCGGAGTGCCTGTACGACGGCCTGGAGCGGTGGGCCCCGGACCTGGTGCGCCGTACGCTCCCCGCCGGGCACTGGGTCCCGCGCACCCGGCCCGACCAGCTGGCGGCCTGGATCACGGACTTCGTGACGGCCACCGAGGACGGACGGCCGCGGCCCGCCGCCGTCGGCAGGTACGCCGACCGCTTCGCCGGGCAGCTCGTGCTGGTCACGGGCGCGGGCAGCGGCATCGGACGGGCCACTGCGTTCGCCTTCGCCGAGGCGGGCGCGCGCGTCGTGGCCGTCGACCGGGACGCCGAGTCCGCGGTCCGCACCGCCGAGCGGTCCCGGCTGCTCGGCGCGCCGGCCGCCTGGGCCGAGCCGGTGGACGTCCGTGACGAGCGGGCCATGGAGGAGCTGGACGAGAAGGTCGCCGCCGAGTACGGCGTGGTGGACGTGCTGGTGAACAACGCCGGCATCGGCCTGTCCGGTTCGTTCTTCGACCACACCCCCGAGGACTGGAGGGAGGTCCTCGACGTCAACCTGTGGGGGGTGATCCACGGTTGCCGGCTCTTCGGGAGGCGGATGGCCGAGCGCGGGCAGGGCGGCCACATCGTCAACACCGCGTCTGCGGCGGCGTACCAGCCCTCGAGGGCTCTGCCCGCCTACAGCACCTCCAAGGCGGCGGTGCTGATGCTGAGCGAGTGCCTGCGCGCGGAGCTGGCCGGGCGGGGGATCGGCGTCACGGCGGTCTGTCCCGGCTTCGTCGACACCGGCATCACGTCGGCGGCGCACTTCGCGGGCGTCGACGCGGCGGAGGAGAAGCGCCTGCGGCAGCGCACGGCCCGCCTGTACGGGCTGCGCGGCTACCCGCCGGAGAAGGTGGCCGACGCGATCCTGCGCGCGGTCGTGCGCGACGACGCGGTGGTGCCGGTGACGCCGGAGGCGCGTCTCTTCCACGCGATGTCGCGTTTCGCTCCGCGGGCGCTGCGCAGGCTCGCGCGGGTGGAGCCTCCGCTGGGAGCCGCCGATTCCGGCACGACGCCCCGAAACAGCGGCCGGTTGTCCACAGGTTCTGCCAATTCACCTGTGGATAAGGCAAGTTGGCTGTGGATCAAACCTCCCTGGCGAAATTGACCTGCGTGATGTTCGTCTCTCCCGGCAAGCTGGTCGGATGGACGAAAGGCGCGCCGTGAAGGTGTCGAAGTACCTCTCCCGACACCTCCGCCACCAGCCCGGGAGGATCGGGCTCACCCTCGACGAGGGCGGCTGGGTCGAGATCGACACGCTGCTCGCGGCGGCGGCCGCCCATGGTTTCCGCATCTCGCGCGAGGAACTGGAGCATGTGATCGCCACCAACGACAAGCGGCGCTTCGCGATCGAGGGCACCCGTATCCGCGCCAGTCAGGGCCACAGCATCGAGGTCGACCTCGCACTGCCGGCCGCGACCCCGCCGCCGTACCTCTACCACGGAACGGTGGCCCGCAACCTGACCGCCATCCGCGTCGAGGGCCTGCGGCCCATGAACCGACACGACGTGCACCTCTCACCCGATCGCGAGACCGTGGCCCGTGTCGGCGCCCGCCGTGGCCGTCCGGTGGTGCTCGCCGTGGACGCGGCCGCCATGCACCGCGACGGTCATGTCTTCCACGTCAGCGCCAACGGGGTATGGCTGACGAAGACCGTGCCACCTCGCTACCTGCGGTTTGCCTCCCACCACTGAGCCCGGTCCGGCACGGTCGGCGGCCTGGACCACCCGGCCGCGGGCGGTGACGGTTTCACGTGAAACGCTTGCGGGCGCTTAGGCTCGGGGCCATGAGTCTGCGCCTGAGCACCGTGATCCTTCCGTACCGCCGCTGGCAGGAGGGCGGCCGTTCGGCATGGACCCGTGCCGAACAGCTCGGTTTCCACACCGCGTACACCTACGACCATCTGTCCTGGCGCAGCTTCCGGGACGGCCCGTGGTTCGGGGTGGTGCCGACACTGACCGCCGCCGCGGCCGTGACCGACCGGCTGCGGCTGGGCACGCTGGTGACCTCGCCGAACTTCCGGCACCCGGTCACCCTCGCCAAGGAGCTGATCTCCCTCGACGACATCTCCGGCGGGCGGATCACGCTCGGCATCGGCGCGGGTGGCACCGGCTTCGACGCCACCGCGCTCGGGCAGGAGCCGTGGACACCTCGGGAGCGGGCCGACCGGTTCGCCGAGTTCGTGTCCCTGCTCGACCGGCTGCTGACCGAGGACTCGGTGTCCTACCAGGGCGACTTCTACTCCGCCCACGAGGCCCGCAACATCCCCGGCTGCGTGCAGCGGCCCCGGTTGCCGTTCGCGGTGGCCGCGACCGGTCCGCGCGGGCTGCGGCTCGCGGCGCGGCACGGGCAGGCGTGGGTGACCACCGGCGACCCCAAGCTGTACGAGAACGGCACGCCGGAGCAGTCCGTCCAGGCCCTCCGCGTTCAGGCCGAGAAGCTCGCGGACGCCTGTGCCGAGGTGGGCCGTGACGTTGCCGTGCTCGACAAGGTCCTGCTGACCGGATTCACCCCGGACCGGGGGCGGCCGCTGGAGTCCCTCGACGCGTTCGTCGACTTCGCCGGCCGCCACCAGGAGCTGGGTTTCACCGAGATCGTGATCCACTGGCCCATCCCCGACTCGGATTTCGCCGCTGAGGAGAAGGTCTTCGAGCGGATCGCCCTGGAAGCGCCCGCCCAGCTGGCGTGACCGAGACAACCCCTCAAATGTGCGGAGTGCCGCACGGTCGTGCGGGCATATGCGGGACAATGCCCCGGTGACCTCAGCGACTCGACAGCCCGAGACCCTGGCCGCCGCCCTGCCGCCGCGGCTGATCGCCACCGATCTCGACGGAACTCTGCTGCGCGACGACAAGTCGGTCTCCCCCCGCACGATCGCCGCCCTGGCGGCCGCGGAGGAGGCGGGTATCGATGTCTTCTTCGTCACCGGCCGCCCGGCCCGCTGGATGGACGTGGTCAGCGACCACGTCCACGGGCATGGCCTGGCGATCTGCGGCAACGGCGCGGCCGTGGTCGACCTGCACGGCGGACCCGGCGCCCACCGCTTCGTGAAGGTGCGCGAGCTGGCACGGGAGATCGCGCTGGACGCGGTACGGCTGGTGCGCGCGGCGGTGCCGGGCACGGTGTACGCGGTCGAGCAGACGTACGGCTTCTATCAGGAGCCGGCCTATCCGAAGCTGCACATGGAGATACCCGACACCCGCGCGCCCGCCGAGGAACTGCTGGCGCCGGACGGGGCCGGAGCCGAGCAGCCGATCCTGAAGATCCTCGCCTACCACCCCACGCTCGACCCGGACGCGTTCCTCACCGTCGCCCGGCTCGCCGTCGGCGAGCGCGCCACGATCACCCGGTCCAGCCCCAGCGCCCTGCTGGAGATCAGCGGCCCGGACGTCTCCAAGGCGAGCACTCTGGCGCTGTGCTGTGCCGAGCGCGGCGTCTCGCACGAGGAGGTCGTCGCCTTCGGCGACATGCCGAACGACATCGAGATGCTCACCTGGGCCGGCCGGTCCTACGCCATGGGCAACGCCCACCCCGACGCGATCGCCGCGGCCTCGGGGGTGACGTTCGCCAACAACGAGGACGGGGTCGCCGCGGTGATCGAACGGATGCTGGGGGAGCGGCTGTAACCGGCGCGCTGCCCACCCGGCGGGACCTGGCGCGCGGGTGAAGCCGCTACCCCGCCCCCACCAGCAGCTGGGTCTCCGCCTCCCGCTCGGCCATCCGCCGCAGCGGTCCCGGCAGTGCGGCCAGCTCCGTGTACGCCCCCCGCTGGACCACGCGTCCCTGGTCCAGGACGATCACCTCGTCCACGGCCTCCAGCCCGGCCAGGCGGTGCGTGATGAGCAGCGTCGTACGGCCCTCGGTGGCGGCCAGCAGGTCGGCGGTGAGCGCGTCGGCGGTGGCCAGGTCGAGGTGTTCGGCGGGCTCGTCGAGCACGAGCACCGGGAAGTCGGCGAGCAGCGCACGGGCCAGGGCCAGCCGCTGCCGCTGCCCGCCCGACAGCCGGGCCCCGTGCTCGCCGACGAGCGTGTCGAGCCCGTCGGGCAGGGTGTCGGCCCAGTCCAGCAGCCGGGCCCGTGCGAGGGCGTCCCGCAGCTCGGCCTCGGTCGCGTCCTTCTTGGCGAGCAGCAGGTTCTCCCGCACCGAGCTGTCGAACAGGTGCGCGTCCTGGGCGCACAGTCCGACCAGCCGTCGTACGTCGTCGCCGGCCAGGGCGTGGGCGTCGACGCCGCCGAGGGTGTAGGTGCCCGCTTCCGCGTCGAGGAAGCGCAGCAGTACCTGGGCGAGCGTGGTCTTGCCGGACCCGGACGGCCCGACCACGGCGACCCTGCGGCCCTCCTGGAGCGTCAGGCCGACGCCGGCGAGTGCCGGCCGGTCCTGGCCCGCGTGCCGGGCCGTCAGGTTGCCGACGGCGAGCGGGAACGGTGAGGCGGGCGCCTGCCGGGGCCGCTCCGGCTCGCGGACGGGTTCGGGGGCGTCCAGGACCTCGTACACCCGCTCCGCGCTGCGCCGCACCCGTTGCCGGTACTGCACGGCGAGCGGCATGCCGAGGACCGCTTCGAAGGCGGCCAGCGGGGTGAGGACGACGACGGCCGTGGTCACACCGGCCAGCAGCCCGTCGGCGACCGCCTGGGCTGCGACGAGGGCCGCCGCCGCGACGGTCAGCCCGGAGATCAGGGCGGTGAGTCCGTCACCGAGCGCGGTGGCGGTGGCGGCGCGCGAGGCGATCCGGGTCAGCGCGCCGTCGGCCCGCCTGGCTGCTTCGGCGCGGGCGGGCAGGGCACCGGCGACCGTCAGTTCGGCGGTGCCGGTGAGCAGGTCGGCAGCCCGGGTGGCGAGGGCGCCGCGTGCGGGGGCGAGCCGGTGCTCGGCGCGCCGTGACACGACCCCGGTGACGAGGGGGACGCCCGCCCCGGCCGTGAGCAGGCCGGCGGCGAGCACCGCACCGGCCTCGGGCAGCAGCCAGGTGGTGAAGGCGACGGAGACGGCGGACACGGTCAGTGCCGCACCGGCGGGCAGCAGCCAGCGCAGCCAGTAGTCCTGCAGGGCGTCCACGTCCGCGACGAGCCGCGTGAGCAGGTCGCCGCGGCGCATCCGGCGCAGCCCGGCGGGCGCCAGCCGTTCCAGCCGCCGGTAGACGGCCACCCGCGTATCGGCCAGCATCCGCAGTACGGCGTCGTGCGACACCAGCCGTTCCGCGTAGCGGAAGACCGCCCGCCCGATGCCGAAGGCCCTGGTCGCCGTGACGGCCACCATCAGGTAGAGCACGGGCGGTTGCTGGGACGCCCGCGAGATGAGCCATCCGGACGTGGCCATCAGCCCGACCGCGCTGCCGAGCGCGAGGCTGCCGAGCAGCAGGGCGAGGGCGAGACGGCCGCGCCGGGGCCCGGACATCGCCCGGACCCGGCCGAGAACGCCACCCGCGGCCGTCGTGGCCTCGGCCCCGGGGCCGGTCGGGGTGGCGGTGCGTTCCGGCTGCGGCTTTTCCCCCGGCCGTGCCGCGGCGCTCGGGACCGCGGACCGTGCGGACGCGGGGGACCCGGCCTCGTCGAGGCGCACCACCCGGTCCGCCACCTCCAGCAGGGCCGGCCGGTGCACCACCAGCAGCACGGTCCGCCCGGCGGACAGACGTCGTACCGCTGCCACGACCTCCGCCTCGGTGGCTCCGTCCAGCGCGGCCGTCGGCTCGTCGAGCAGCAGGACGGGCCGGTCGGCGAGGAAGGCCCGGGCGAGCGCGAGCCGCTGGCGCTGTCCCGCGGACAGTCCGGCCCCGTCCTCGCCGAGCCCGGTGTCCATCCCCTCGGGCAGCGCGTCCACGAACTCCAGCGCACCGGCGTCGGCCAGCGCCCCGCGTACGGCGGCGTCGTCCGCGTCGGGCCGTGCCAGCCGTACGTTCTCGGCGATCGTCCCGGCGTACAGGTGCGGCCGCTGCGGCACCCAGGCGATCCGCGACCGCCACTGCTCCAGGTCGACGTCGGCGAGATCGACCCCCGCGATCCGCACCCGGCCCTCGGTGGGCCGCACGAACCCCAGCAGGACGTTCAGCAGTGTCGACTTGCCCGCACCGCTGGGCCCGACGAGCGCGACCGTCTCCCCCGGCCGCACGGCGAAGGACACGTCCTTCACGGCATCCCCGGACCGCCCGGGGTAGCGGACGCTCACGTTCTCGAAGGACAGGTCGCCCGTCGGGACGACCGCCGTGCCGGACTTCGGCACGGGGGTCTCCAGCACGGCGAAGATCTCCTCGGCCGCCGCCAGCCCCTCCGCCGCCGCGTGGTACTGCGCACCGACCTGCCGCAGCGGGAGATACGCCTCGGGCGCGAGCACGAGGATGACCAGCCCGATGTACAGGTCCATGTCGCCGCTGACGAGCCGCATGCCGATCGTGACCGCGACCAGGGCCACCGACAGCGTGGCCAGCAGTTCCAGGGCGAACGAGGACAGAAAGGCGATCCGCAGGGTGCGCATGGTCGCCCGCCGGTACTCGCCGGTGATGCGCTGGATCGACTCCGCCTGTGCCTTGGCCCGGCCGAACACCTTCAGGGTCGGCAGTCCCGCCACGACGTCCAGGAAGTGCCCGGACAGCCGGGACAGCAGCCGCCACTGACGGTCCATGCGGGACTGCGTGGCCCAGCCGATCAGCATCATGAAGACGGGGATCAGCGGAAGGGTGCCCACGACGATGGCCGCGGAGACCCAGTCCTCGGTGACGATCCGCGCGAGCACCGCCACCGGGACGACCACCGCCAGCCCCAGCTGCGGCAGATAGCGCGAGAAGTAGTCGTCCAGGGCGTCGACCCCACGTGTGGCCAGGGCGACCAGCGAGCCGGTCCGCTGTTCGCCCAGCCAGCCGGGGCCGAGTGCCGTCGCACGCTCCAGCAGCCGCCCGCGCAGCTCCGACTTCACCGCCGCGCTCGCCCGGTGCGCGGCGAGCTCGGTCAGCCAGGAGACCAGCGCACGGCCGCAGGCCACGGCCACCAACAGCAGCAGGGGCGTGCGCAGTCCGGCGACCGCCGTCCGGTGCTGGAAAGCGCCCACCACCACCTCGGCGATGAGCATCGCCTGTGCGATCACCAGTCCCGCGCCGACGGCGCCCAGCCCGACGACGGCCACCAGGAAGAGCCGGGTGGCACGGGCGTAACGGAGAAGTCGCGGATCGATCGGTTTCACGTGAAGCATGCCCTTCGGTCCCTAGGGTGTGTTTCACGTGAAACACACCCTCACCGGACTCAGTGCGCGGGTTCGGCGATGTGCTGTGTGCCGATCCGCTTGCGGAACACCCAGTAGGTCCACCCCTGGTAGAGCAGGACGATCGGCGTGGCGATCGCGGCGCACCAGGTCATGATCTTCAGGGTGTACGGGCTGGACGAGGCGTTGGTGACCGTCAGGCTCCAGTCCGTGTCGAGCGTGGACGGCATGACGTTCGGGAAGAGCGACAGGAACAGCATCGCCACGGCGGCCACGATGGTGACGCCCGACAGCGCGAAGGCCCAGCCCTCGCGGCCCGCCTGGTTGGCCGCGAGCGCGGCCACCAGGGTGACCACCGCCACGACCAGCGCCACCAGGCTCTCGCCGTTGCCCGTGTGCGCCTGTGTCCACAGCAGGAAGACCAGGGCGGCCAGGGCCGTCACCAGGCCCACGCGCAGGGCCAGCTTCCGTGCCCGCTCGCGGATGTCACCGACGGTCTTCAGAGCGGTGAACAGCGCGCCGTGGAAGGTGAACAGCGTCAGGGTGACCAGTCCACCGAGGAGCGCGTACGGGTTGAGGAGGTCGCTGACGCCGCCGACGTACTCGAGGTTCTGGTCGATCTTCACGCCCCGCACGATGTTGCCGAAGGCCACGCCCCACAGGAACGCGGGGATCAGCGAACTCCAGAAGATCGCGGTCTCCCAGTTGCGCTGCCAGTTCTCCTCGGGCCGCTTGGCCCGGTACTCGAAGGCGACTCCGCGCACGATCAGGCTGACCAGGATGACGAGCAGGGGCAGGTAGAAGCCGGAGAAGAGGGTGGCGTACCACTCGGGGAAGGCGGCGAAGGTCGCGCCGCCCGCGGTGAGCAGCCAGACCTCGTTGCCGTCCCACACGGGGCCGATGGTGTTGATCAGCACCCGCTTCTCGGCCCGGTTCCGGGCGAGCAGCCTGGTGAGGATGCCGACCCCGAAGTCGAAACCCTCCAGGAAGAAGTATCCGATCCACAGGACGGCGATGAGAACGAACCAGACGTCGTGCAGTTCCATGACTGTGCAGCTCCCTCGGCCTAGTACGAGAAGGCCATCGGCTTGTCGGCGTCACGCTCGTCGCCGCCGATCTTCGTGGGCGGGTTGAGATCGGCCTCCGTGAGCTCGGGCGGGCCGGCCTTGACGTACTTCACGAGCAGCTTGACCTCGATCACGGCGAGGATGGCGTAGAGCAGCGTGAAGACGGTCATCGACGTGAGGACCTCGCCCTGGGAGACGCCGGGGGAGACCGCGTGCCGGGTCTGCAGCACGCCGTAGACGGCCCACGGCTGGCGGCCCATCTCGGTGAAGATCCAGCCCCAGGAGCTGGCGATCAGCGGGAAGGCCAGCGTCCAGATCGCGACGCGCCAGTACCACGTCGTCAGCTGCGGGCCGAGTGCCTTGTTCCGGAAGAGCACCAGATGCGGCACCTCGTCGTCACCGACCCGCAGATGCTTCGGCAGCAGGAACTTCTTGCGGGTCAGCCACAGTCCCGCAAGACCGATGGCGAAGGAGGCCATGCCGAACCCGATCATCCAGCGGAAGCCCCAGTAGGTGACGGGGATGTTGGGCCGGTAGTCGCCGGGCCCGTACTTCTCCTGCTCCGCCTTGTTGACGTCGTTGATGCCGGGGACGTGCGAACCGAAGTCGTCGTTGGCCAGGAAGGACAGCAGGCCCGGAATCTCGATGGCGACCTTGTTGTGCCCCTTGTCGACATCGCCGTAGGCGAAGACCGAGAACGGTGCCGACTTCTCGCCGTCCCACAGTGCCTCGGCGGCCGCCATCTTCATCGGCTGCTGCCTGAACATGACCTTGCCGAGGACGTCGCCGCTGACCGCGGTGAGCAGGCCGGCGATGACGACCGTGATCAGGCCGAGCCGCAGCGAGGTCTTCATCTCGCGCACGTGCTTCCTGCGGGCGAGGTGGTAGGCGGCGATGCCGACCATGAAGGCGCCACCGGTCAGGAAGGCCGCGGTCAGCGTGTGGAAGACCTGGGCCAGCGCCGTGTCCTGGGTGAGCACCGCCCAGAAGTCGGTGAGTTCCGCGCGCCCCTTGGCCTCGTTGATCCGGTAGCCGATGGGGTGCTGCATCCAGGAGTTGGCCGCGAGGATGAAGTACGCCGACAGGATCGTGCCGAGCGCCACCATCCACATGCAGGCCAGGTGGATCTTCTTGGACAGCTTGTCCCAGCCGAAGATCCACAGTCCGATGAACGTGGACTCGAAGAAGAACGCGATCAGCGCCTCGAAGGCGAGCGGGGCACCGAAGACGTCACCGACGAAGCGGGAGTAGTCGGACCAGTTCATGCCGAACTGGAACTCCTGGACGATGCCGGTGACCACACCCATGGCGATATTGATCAGGAAAAGCTTGCCCCAGAACTTGGTGGCCCTGAGGTACTTCTCCTTGCTCGTGCGCACCCAGGCGGTCTGCAGTCCGGCCGTCAGGGCGGCCAGCGAGATCGTCAGGGGGACGAACAGGAAGTGGTAGACGGTCGTGATGCCGAACTGCCAGCGCGCCAGTGTCTCCGGCGCCAAAGCCAGGTCCACGTCGTCACTCTCCTTACGTCACCGCTGCGGCGGCGGCCGTTTGCCCCGGTGTGTCCTGCGCAACAGGGCAACAATCGGACTCGCTTGTGAACGCGTTCACATTCACAAGCAATTATGACGCACATGTCTTCGAAGCCCGTAAGAGGGGTCCCCTCCTGCGTCAACCCCTTGAGCGCGACGTGCCGGCCGGCAGCAAACAGGGCGGGCACCCCGGGACTCGTCCCGATGCCCGCCCCGGCCGTGACGCTCAGACCTCCTTGCGGAACGCCTCCGCCGCCTTCAGGAAGATGTCGTTCGCCTCGGCCTCCCCGACGGTCACCCGCACACCCTCGCCCGGGAACGGCCGGATCACCACGCCCGCCTGCTCGCACGCCTCGGCGAAGGCGACCGTCCGCGCCCCCAGCCGCAGCCACACGAAGTTGGCCTGCGTCTCGGGCACCGTCCAGCCCTGCGCGCGCAGCCCGTCGACCACACGCGTGCGCTCGCACACCAGCGAACCGACCCGGCCCAGCAGTTCGTCCTCGGCCCGCAGCGAGGCGATCGCCGCCTCCTGAGCCAGCTGGCTCACACCGAACGGCACCGCCGTCTTGCGCAGCGCCGCCGCCACCGGCTCATGGGCGATCGCGAAGCCGACCCGCAGCCCGGCGAGGCCGTAGGCCTTGGAGAACGTACGCAGCACACAGACGTTCGGCCGGTCGCGGTAGAGCGACACACCGTCCGGCACCTCGGGGTCGCGGATGAACTCGCGGTAGGCCTCGTCCAGCACCACCAGCACATCGGAGGGCACGCGGTCGAGGAAGCGTTCCAGCTCGGCCCGCCGCACCACCGTGCCGGTCGGGTTGTTCGGATTGCAGACGAAGACCAGACGGGTGCGGTCGGTGATCGCGTCCGCCATCGCGTCCAGGTCGTGCACCTCACCCGAGGTCAGCGGCACCTGCACGGAGGTCGCCCCGCTGATCTGCGTGATGATCGGGTACGCCTCGAAGGACCGCCAGGCGTAGACGACCTCGTCGCCGGGGCCGCTGGTGGACTGGATCAGCTGCTGGGCGACACCGACGGAGCCGGTGCCGGTGGCCACGTGGGAGACCGGCACGCCGAAGCGCTCGGCCAGTTCCCCGGTCAGGGCCGTGCACGCCATGTCCGGGTAGCGGTTGAAGGAGCAGGCTGCCGCCGTCACCGCCTCCATCACTCCCGGCAGCGGCGGGTAGGGGTTCTCGTTGGAGGACAGCTTGTACGCCACCGGGCCGCCGGCCGCGGCGGGCCTTCCCGGCTTGTAGGTGGGGATACCCTCCAGCTCGGCACGCAGCTTCGGGCTCGTCTCGCTCACCGCAGTCCTCCTCGTGATCACCACCGGCTTCCAATACTGCACACCTTATGAGGATTGGGCGCCGCTGCGTATGGGTCGGACGCCACCACCTGCGGTGCACCGGCGCTGACCTCATGGGTCACACTGACACCGGAGGCATCGCCATACGAAGGCATACGAATCGAGGGGCGCGTCAGGATATATCTACGCGCCGGTGGCTCACGCCGTGGCGCGCATCCCTCGTGAAGGTGAGTTGAGACCTCTTCGAAACATCGAGGGCTCGGCAGGTCCATGCGTGCCACCACGTCAGGTCCTGGCATCTCGTCGCTTAACTGACATGGTTTCAAAGGAAATTGGGCCTGGATGACCATGCAGAAACGTGCCTGTCAACGAGTGCATATGCGTCCGCACTACCCCACCGCATGAGCCCTACTATCGGCTCGCCATGACAGCAGCAGGGGAGCACCAGGTGAGCCGCGCGGAAACCTCACGCCGAGGCGGCCGGCCGGGCCGGGCGGGCATCAGAGACGTGGCCGCCGCCGCCGGCGTCTCCATCACGACCGTCTCCGACGCCCTCAACGGCAAGGGACGGCTCCCCGACGCCACCCGACGCCATGTCCGCGAGGTCGCCGACCGGCTGGGATACCGCCCCTCGGCCGCGGCCCGCACCCTCCGTACCGGCAAGTCGGGCCTCATCGGCCTGACCGTGACGACATACGGGGATGAACCTTTCACCTTCACCGAGTTCGCGTACTTCGCCGAGATGGCCCGCGCCGCCACCTCGGCCGCGCTCGCCCGCGGCTACGCCCTCGTGATCCTGCCGGCGACCTCGCGCCACGACGTGTGGTCGAACGTCGCCCTGGACGGCACGGTCGTCATCGACCCCTCCGACCAGGACCCGGTCGTCAGCGAACTGGTCCGCCAGGGCTTACCGGTGGTCAGCGACGGCCGCCCGGCCGGCACGCTCCCGGTCACCGCCTGGGTCGACAACGACCACGAAGCCGCCGTCCTCGGCATCCTCGACCACCTCGCCGAGGCCGGCGCCCGCCGTATCGGCCTGCTCACCGGCACCACCACGGACACGTACACCCGCCTGTCGACGACCGCCTACCTGCACTGGTGCGAGCGCGTCGGCCAGGACCCGGTCTACGAGGCCTACCCCGCCCACGACCCGTGCGCGGGCGCCGTCGCCGCCGACCGGCTGCTGGCCCGCCCCGACCGGCCCGACGCCGTCTACGGACTGTTCGACCCCAACGGCACCGATCTGCTCGCCGCCGCCCGTCGCTACGGCCTGCGCGTCCCCGAGGACCTGCTGCTGGTGTGCTGCAGCGAGTCCACCGTGTACGCCAGCACCGAGCCCCCCATCACCACGCTGTCCCTGAAGCCGCGCCGGATCGGCACGGCGGTCGTCCAGCTCCTCATCGACGCGATCGAAGGCGTCGAGTCGGACCACCCGGTCGAGCAGGTCGTACCGACCGAGCTGATCGTGCGCACCTCGTCCCAGCGACGCCCGCAACGCCGGACGATCAGCCCACCACGTACATCGGACGGGCACTAGGACGGGGCGACCGCGGGACCGCCGTAGATCGGTCAAACGGGGCGAAAGCCGCGGCGAACCGGAGTCCTGTCCCGATTCACCACCCCTGGGTCATCACATGGCGCGATCCGCATTCCTATGATGGGCCCACGACACCGCGGGCCGCTGCGACCAGGCAGTCCGAAGCGGTGCAGATGCGGCGCGATGGTGGAGGGGTCGATGACTCAGGGGGCCGGTCAGGGACCCGAGGTGGAGCGCACGGCAACGCTGCGCGACTTCCGGGTGCCCGCGTACGTCAACGAGACCGGTCCGTACGCCCACAGCACGCCTCCCGCCGAGAGGGCCCGGCCGGCCCGGACGGGCTACTCCGACGCGTACACGCCCACCGAGCGCGACCTGCCGGTCATCAACCGCGGTGACACGGTCCAGGTGACCGTCGACCCGGCCCCCGCGCCCGCCGCACAGCCCGGCACCGGCCCGGGTCCCCTGTACGTCGTCGGTGACGTGCACGGCTACCTCGACCAGCTGGTGGCCGCCCTCCAGGAGAAGGGGCTCATCGACTCCGCCGGCCACTGGTGCGCGGGCACCGCGCGGCTGTGGTTCCTCGGCGACTTCACCGACCGCGGACCGGACGGCATCGGCGTCATCGACCTCGTGATGCGGCTGTCCGCCGAGGCGGCCGCCGCCGGCGGCTACTGCAAGGCCCTCATGGGCAACCACGAGCTGCTGCTGCTCGGCGCCAAGCGGTTCGGCGACACCCCCGTCAACTCCGGCGCGGGCACCGCCACCTTCCAGGCGGCCTGGCTGCTCAACGGCGGCCAGAAGTCCGACATGGACCGCCTCCAGGACCACCACCTGCAGTGGATGGCCCGCCTCGACGCGGTCGAGGAGGTCGACGGCTATCTGCTCGTGCACTCCGACACCACCGCCTATCTCGACTACGGCGCCTCGATCGAAGAGGTCAACGACACCGTCCGCGAGACGCTCACGCGCAACGACGTGAACGAGGTCTGGGACCTGTTCCGCAAGTTCACCAAGCGCTTCTCCTTCCGCGACGAGGGCGGCGCCGACGCCGTACGCTCCCTGCTCCATACGTACGGCGGCACCCGAATCGTTCACGGCCACAGCCCCATCCCCTATCTGCTGGGCCAGGTCGGCTCCGAGGACGACGACGAGAGCGCGGGCCCGGTCGTGGAGGGACCGCACGTCTACGCCGACGGACTCGCCATCGCGATGGACGGCGGCGTGACCATGGCCGGAAAGCTGCTGGTCCAGCAACTTCCGCTGTAAGTCCGGCCGTTCACCGGGAAGCCGCCCTGCCGAGACGACCGCGCAGGTCGGCACCCAATTTGTGGAAATCCCCTGTCACCGCGCACCGTCACGGCTCTACCATCGGTTTATCCGTAGCAGGCTCCCCTCCGTTTCTGCCCGACGGCTCGCCGCCGCGCGAGCCCCAAGCCCTACGGAGCATCGGGGGATGCACATGAACAGCGTTCCGCAGCACCTGCTGAGCGAGGACCGCCAGGAATACGAGCGGATCCTCGATGAGGCGCTGCGCTCCGCCCCTCACCGTCCGGAACTGGCCGCTGTCGGACAGCGGCTCAACTCGGAACAACTGCGCACCATGGCACTGGGCGCCACCGCTCTGATCACGGCGGCCGCGGCGACCGAATACCACCACTACGTCAAGATCCGCGAGGAGCTGCGCCGGCCGGTGTCGGCCACCCTGTCCACCACCGGCCGGTCCGGCTCCGCCGAGCCGGACGGAACCGGACTGGCCGCCACCGTGGAGGGGGTCGTCGAGACCACCGGCGCGGGCGCGGGCGCCGTCGCGGCGGTGCTCGCCCCCGTCCTGGCCGGGATAGCCGCCGCCCTCTTCCTGCTCGTCGGCTACATCCTGAAGATGCTCGACCCGGCGCAGCCCTTCGCCCAGACCATGATCACTATGGGCTGGGTGTTCGGTGCCGTGACCGCGGCCGCGATCCTCGTGGCCGCCGCCGGACTGCTGCTCACCGCACTGCGCAACCGTCCCCCGCTGGAGACCGGACCCTACGGCGAACCGGCCGAAGAACTCGTCCAGGCGAGGGAGGCCTGGCACGAAGCCCTGCTCGAACGAGGCATCCTGCCGTTCCTGCGCGACGCACTCGCCGACACCGGCTCCCCCGCGCCGACCCGTACGGACCCGTCGGCGCCGTCCGGCCGCATCCCGCAACTCGGCTACGACCGCCCTGGTTTCAGCAGCCCCCACGACGGAGTCCCGAGCCCTCGTCCGAGCTTCTCCAGCCCCGACTTCACCAGCCCGGACTTCGGAGGTCCGGACCACCAGCCGGAGTGACCGGAGCCCTCACCCCGAGGGCTCCGGCACGCCTCCCCGCCCCGCACGCGGCGGGGCTCAGTCCACGACCGGCAGATACACCCGGTTGCCGGCGGCCGCGAACTCCTTCGCCTTCCGGGCCATGCCCTCCTCGATCTCGGCCCTGCCGACGCCGTGTTCACGGCGGATGTCCTGCGAGATCTTCATCGAACAGAATTTCGGGCCGCACATCGAGCAGAAGTGAGCCGTCTTGGCGGGCTCCGCCGGGAGGGTCTCGTCGTGGAAGTCCCGTGCCGTGTCCGGATCGAGGGCCAGGTTGAACTGGTCCTCCCACCGGAACTCGAAGCGGGCGTCGGACAGTGCGTCGTCCCACTTCTGCGCACCCGGGTGTCCCTTGGCGAGGTCGGCGGCGTGAGCGGCCACCTTGTAGGTGATGACGCCGGTCTTGACGTCGTCGCGGTGGGGCAGGCCCAGGTGCTCCTTGGGCGTGACGTAGCAGAGCATGGCCGTGCCCCACCAGGCGATCATCGCGGCGCCGATGCCGGAGGTGATGTGGTCGTAGGCCGGCGCGATGTCGGTCGTCAGCGGGCCGAGCGTATAGAACGGTGCTTCATCGCAGATCTCCTGCTGAAGGTCGATGTTCTCCTTGATCTTGTGCATCGGGACATGTCCCGGGCCCTCGATCATGGTCTGTACGTCGTAACGCCTGGCGATCCGGCCGAGTTCCCCGAGCGTGCGCAGTTCCGCGAACTGGGCCTCGTCGTTGGCGTCCGCGATGGAGCCGGGCCTGAGGCCGTCGCCGAGGGAGTAGGTGACGTCGTAGGCGGCGAGGATCTCACTGAGATCCTCGAAGTGCTCGTACAGGAACGACTCCTTGTGGTGCGCAAGGCACCAGGCCGCCATGATCGAGCCGCCGCGCGAGACGATGCCGGTCTTGCGGTTCGCGGTCAACGGCACGTAGGCCAGGCGCACGCCGGCGTGGACGGTCATGTAGTCCACGCCCTGCTCGGCCTGCTCGATGACCGTGTCCTTGTAGATCTCCCAGGTCAGTTCCTCGGCCTTGCCGTCCACCTTCTCCAGGGCCTGGTACAGCGGCACCGTGCCGATGGGGACGGGGGAGTTGCGCAGCACCCACTCCCGGGTGGTGTGGATATTGCGGCCGGTGGAGAGGTCCATGACCGTGTCGGCACCCCAGCGGGTCGCCCAGGTCATTTTCTCCACCTCCTCCTCGATGGACGAGGTCACCGCGGAGTTGCCGATGTTGGCGTTGACCTTCACCAGGAACCGCTTGCCGATGATCATCGGCTCGATCTCCGGGTGGTTGACGTTGGCCGGCAGCACGGCGCGGCCCGCCGCGATCTCCTCACGGACGACCTCGGGATCGACGTTCTCCCGGATCGCCACGAACTCCATCTCCGGTGTGATGTCGCCGCGGCGCGCGTACGCGAGCTGCGTCACCGCCCTGCCTTCTCGACCGCGGCGCGGCTGACGCGGCCGTCCGGGGAACACCGCGTCGAGGTTGCGCAGACCGCCGCGCGGTGAGGTGTGCTTGATCCCGTCGTCCTCGGGGCGGACGGGACGCCCCGCGTAGTCCTCGGTGTCGCCGCGGGCGACGATCCACTTCTCCCGCAGCGGCGGCAGCCCCCTGCGGACATCGGTGTCGAGAAGTGGATCGGTGTACGGGCCCGAAGTGTCGTACAGCGTGACCGTCTGCCCGTTGGTGAGGTGCACCTGACGGACCGGCACCCGCAGATCGGGACGTGCCCCCTCCACGTACCCCTTGTGCCAGCCGATGGACTTCTGCGTGGAGGCAGGTGTGCGTACGTCCTTGTCGGTCATGAGACCTACTCCCTACGCCGGCATTACCCGGTAACAGGTTCGGCGGTCGACGCAGCGGTGTCCGTCTGCCGGTGCTTCACGGTGAAACACCATGTGTTCCACGTGAAACATCGCAAAGACGGAGGTCAGCGCCCTCTCAGCCCGGTGCTCCGAGCTCCCGCGTGTGCAAAGGTGCCTCCACGCTAGCGTCATGTGTGGCGCGGTGAACAGTGGGCCTGCGCCGTTCTTGCGATGATCGGGCGGTGACCACGGCACAGCAGCACCCCCATCCGCCGCCCGAACCGCGGCACGGACACGGCCCCGGGCACGGCCGGAACGCCACCGATACCGGACACGGGCACGGGCACGGCCCGGGAACCGGCGGCGGACACGGGCACTCGCACAACCACGGGCCGGCCGCACCCGCCTCCAAGCACCTCCGCAAGGTCATCGCGGCGATCCTGATCCCGTTCGCCGCCGCGGTGGTGGTCGGTCTCGTCGTGCTGTGGCCGGGCGGTGCCCCGGCGCACGAGCGCACCGGCGTGGGTTTCGACCGGCAGACGCAGCAGGCCACCGTCGCCCAGGTGGTCGAGGTGAGCTGCAAGTCGGTGAACGCCTCCGCGGCCGCACCGACCGGCGACACCTCCACCGCCGAAGGTTCCTCCGCACAGCAACAGGCTTCCAGCACCTGCAAGAAGGCCACGATCCGGGTGGACACCGGCAAGGACAAGGGCCGTACGTTCACCGAGATCGTGCAGCCCGACCAGTCCCGCCAGTTGCACCAGGGCGAGAAGGTCGTGGTCGCCTACGAGCCCTCCGCGCCAAGGGACCTGCAGTACTCGGTCGCCGACGTCAACCGGCGTTTCCCGATGGCGCTGCTGGCCGGTGTCTTCGCACTCGCCGTCGTGGCCGTCGGGCGGCTGCGGGGCGTCATGGCGCTGATCGCGCTGGCCGTCAGCTTCCTGGTGCTGAACCTGTTCGTCCTGCCCGCGATCCTGCAGGGCTCGAACCCGCTGGCCGTGGCGGTCGTGGGGTCGAGCGCCATCATGCTGATCGCGCTGTACATGTGTCACGGCCTGTCCGCCCGTACGTCGGTGGCGGTGCTCGGCACACTGATCTCGCTGATGCTGATCGGCGTGCTGGGCTCACTGTTCATCGGCTGGGCCGCGCTCACCGGCAACACCGACGACAACACCGGGCTGATCCACGGCCTGTACCCGTCGATCGACATGAGCGGTCTGCTGCTGGCCGGCGTCATCATCGGCTCGCTCGGAGTGCTCGACGACGTGACGGTCACGCAGACGTCCGCGGTCTGGGAACTGCACGAGGCCAATCCCTCCATGGGCCGGCGTGCGCTGTACCGCGCGGGCATCCGCATCGGGCGCGACCACATCGCCTCGGTGGTCAACACCCTCGTCCTCGCGTACGCGGGTGCCGCGCTTCCGTTGCTGCTGCTCTTCTCCATCGCGCAGAGCGGCGTGGGGACCGTCGCCAACAGTGAGCTGGTCGCCGAGGAGATCGTGCGCACACTGGTGGGCTCGATCGGCCTGGTTGCTTCCGTTCCGGTCACCACGGCCCTGGCGGCGCTCATGGTCTCGGCCGACCGCGGCGACCAGGGACCGGCCGCCGGATCGGCCGCCGTGCCCGCTCCGGCACGGGGCAGGAGGGGCAGGCGTCGCAAGCGATGACCCGGTGCGGGCCGGCACCCGGCTGGTGAACCGTTCCTGCACCCTTGCGGAACGCGGTCAAGCGTTGCATCACCACCCGTGTACGGATGCCGTAACGCTTCAGCCCGTGCTCCGCTCCTCCGCCAGGATACGGTCCAGAGCCTCGTCGAGATGGGCGTCGAAGTCGGCCAGCGCGCCCTCCTGGCCCAGCGGCACCAGCTTGTCCGTGCGGTCCAGGAACGCCACCAGCGGCGCCGTGGAGGAGCGGAACAGCGCCCGGTCGCCACCGACCTGAAGCCGGATCAGGACCTCGCTGAGCGAACCGGTGTCGGCGGGCGCGATGCGCACATCGCCGTCCCCGCACGGCATGCCCACCCCGTCGATCAGGAGCTCCCGCCCGAACGCCCAGGTCACCGGGGCGTCGCCGGGAAGATGGAAGGTCAGCCGCACGGCATAGGGATCACAGGTCTCGTACCGCAGCTCCACCGGAATGCGGAAGGAGAGCTCCTCGGACACGAGAAAGCTCATCATGACCTCTGCCTGTACGGACTCGCGCATCGCTACCCCGTCATTTGCCGTCGACTGGCCGGGAACCCATCCCGTAACACTGGTGCATCTTGCTGAAAGTACACAACAGATCACAAGGAGTGAGTTTTCAGATGCTGATAGAGAGCGCCAGAGAGCCCAGACACCGTCCCACCTCGCGCTGCAGTTGTCGCGCGGCGGGCAGCAGCCGGTCGGCCTGGTGTGCGGGAAGAGACAGGGCCATGGTGGCCGCCGTGGTGCCCACCGTGATGGGAATCGCCGCGCACACCGCCCCCAGCGCGTACTCCTGCCGCTCGGTCACCGGCTCCATCCGCGGCGTCCGCTCCAGGCGCCGCAGCAGGCTGTGCTCGTCACGGACCGTGTACGGAGTGAGGGACAGCACGGGGTAACGGCCGAGGTGGTCGCGGCGGGCGCCGTCGTCCAGCTGAGACAGCAGGCACTGGCCGACCGCGTGCGCGTGCCCGGTCTCACGGAAGTCGGCCCACTCCTCGACCGCCGGGTGGGCCGCGGAGGCCGAGACGCACATGATCTCGATCTCGCCGTCGCGGTACATCGCGTAGTACACCGGCGCGCCGATCACATCCCGCCACCGCGCCATCGTCTCGACAACCACGCTGCGACGTTTCTGCGCCGCTCCGCTGCTGCCCAGCCGCTCGGCCGCCTCGCCCAGGAAGAACAGGCCCCGGTCGCGGTACAGATAGCCCTCGTGGACGAGGGTGCGCAACAGGTGGTAGGCGGTGGGGAGCGCCAGACCCGTCTCGCGGGCGAGCTGTTTGGCAGGTGCTCCCTGCTCGTGCCGTGCGACGGACTCCAGCAGGCGCATCGCGCGCTGCACGGACCCGATGAGAGTCTGGGGCTGCTGATCCGGGACCGCGGCGCGGGGCTGCTCCACGGGGGGCGATGAGCGGGGCTGCGCCGGGAGTGCCGTGGAACGGGACGGCCCCCGGGGCGCGGGGGGCGCGTGCCGTTCTGCGGGTGCGGTGTCAACCGTGGCCAAGGGTCACTCCCGTAGCGCGAGGGGGCAGCCGTGCCGGGAGCACGGGTGGGGGTGCGAGCCGCCCGCGGGGACCTGCCCCGCGTCGATTTCCGGACCTTATCCGTCCGCCACCACTCACAGACGGACTGTCCGGAAAACTTCCCTCTCGCGAGGGAACCGGCGATTCCCGTTACCGGTCACCGGTGCCCCACGGCTCTCACCAGTCGCTGCGCGAGGACGAGCTCGACATGAACTTCCGGACGGTGTAGACCAGTCCGCCGACCAGGGCCACGAAGACCAGCAGTTTGAACAGCAGGCTGATCACGAAGCCGACCACGCTCGCTATCAGGCCGCCGAAGACGACCAGGGCGATGACCGGCACCGCGATCCACTTCACCCACCACGGCAGACCCGCGAAGATCTCTCGCATTGCCCTCGTCCTCATCTCTCCACCGGCCTTGTGCCGGCCCTGTCGGTGTCCCGCACCCCCCGGTACGGGCCCTTCGGATGTCCTGCACTCGATGCTAGGACGGCCAGGGGTCCGGTGGGGCCCCCGCACCCCTTGTCCTCCCCTGACCGTTCCCCTAGGGAACCCCGAGACGGCGTCTCAGGCTTCCGGGGGAGAGAACACCACCAAGACCCGCAGATCCTCGCTGATGTGGTGGAACTTGTGGGCGACTCCGGCCGGCACGTAGACCACGCTGCCGCGCGCCACCTGGGTCGTCTCCGGACCCACCGTGATCGAGGCACGGCCGCTCACGACGAAGTACACCTCGTCCTGGTTGTGCGGCTTCTGCGGGTCGTGGTCGCCCGCGTCGAGGGCGTACAGACCGACCGACATGTTCCGCTCCCGCAGGAATTGAAGGTAGGCGCCCTCGTTGGCGGCTCGTTCCGCCTCCAGTTCGTCCAGCCGGAATGCCTTCATCGCCCTCGCCCGTGCTCGTCACCGTTCTCGTCTGCCACGATCAGACACATGAAGAATTTTGTAGTCAAGACGATCGTCAACGCGGGTGCCCTGGCGGTCGCCGTCTGGCTGCTCGACAAGATCACCCTGACCGGCGACAGCACTGCCCGGAAGGCCGGCACGCTGATCGCCGTCGCCCTGGTCTTCGGCCTGGTGAACTTCCTGGTCAAGCCGGTGGTGAAGGTGCTGACCCTCCCGTTGTTCCTCCTGACGCTCGGCCTGATCACCCTGGTGGTCAACGCGCTGATGCTGCTGCTCACGTCGTGGGTGTGCGGCAAGCTCGAGGTGAGCTTCCACGTCGAGGGCTTCTGGACGGCCGTCCTCGGCGGTCTGGTCGTCTCGGTCGTCTCCTGGGCCCTGCACATGGTCCTGCCGGACGAGGACTGAGTGGCCGATGACGGGCCGAACGAAGGAGGGCAGGGCGGCATGAACGATTCCGCGGCGAACGGCCCGGACGGTGCTCGGAAGGATTCCTGTTCCCCCGCCGACACCGGTGACGGCACGCGCGCGGTGCGGGCCGGACTGCCCGAGCCGGTCAAACACGAGCCGACGCTTCCGGGGCCGGTGTTCGCCGCCCACTACCATCTGCCGGGCGATCCGACGGGCCCCTACACCTACGGCCGCGACGAGAACCCGACCTGGACCCTGCTGGAGCGCGCCATCGGCGAGCTGGAAGCGCCCGGGCGGAGCGGCGTGGAGACACTGGTGTTCGCCTCCGGCATGGCCGCCATCTCCTCGGTGCTCTTCTCCCAGCTGCGCGCGGGGGACGCGGTGGTCCTGCCCGGCGACGGCTACCAGGCGCTGCCCCTGGCAGGCGAACAGCTGCAGGCGTACGGCATCGAGGTACGTACCGCGCCGACCGGCGGGGACGCCCAGCTCGACGTGCTGAACGGGGCACGGCTGCTGTGGATCGAGTCCCCGTCGAACCCGGGGCTCGACGTCTGCGACATCCGGCGGCTGGTTCAGGCGGCACACGAGCGTGGGGTCCTGGTCGCGGTCGACAACACCCTGGCGACCCCGCTCGGGCAGCGGCCGCTGGCGCTCGGCGCGGACTTCTCGGTGGCCAGCGGCACCAAGCAGCTCACCGGACACGGCGACATCCTGCTGGGATACGTCGCCGGCCGCGGCGGCGAGGCCATGGCGGCCGTACGCCGCTGGCGCAAGATCGTGGGTGCGATCCCGGGCCCGATGGAGGCATGGCTCGCACACCGCTCCCTCGCCACCCTGCACCTGCGCGTCGACCGGCAGAACGCCTCCGCCCTGGCACTCGCCAAGGCGCTGCGCGGGCGCCCCGAGGTGACCGGACTGCGTTATCCGGGGCTGCCGGACGATCCCTCGCACAGGGTCGCCGCACAGCAGATGCGGCGCTACGGGTGCGTGGTGTCCTTCACTCTGCCCACGCGCGCACGTGCCGAGCGTTTCCTCGACGCACTCAGGCTCGTGGACGACGCGACGAGCTTCGGCGGGGTGCGCTCCACGGCCGAGCGACGCGGGCGCTGGGGCGGGGACGCGGTGCCGGAGGGCTTCATCCGGATGTCCGTCGGTGCCGAGGACCCCGAGGATCTCGTGGCGGATGTGCTCCGGGCACTGGACGAATCGGCCCGCTGACCGCTTTGCGGCCACCGGCAGGTCGCCGGCCGCGCACGACGGACGGTCCGAGCCTCCCCCCTCGTGGCTCGGACCGTCCTCCGGTTCCCGCGCGTAGAACCGCGCGAACAAGGCTAGTTGACTGAGTGTCAGTGTCCAATCACGGTAGCGACAGAGACCTATCGACATATTTATAGTTGGGCGGGTCCGGGGGCCGCGCGAAGGGCACCGAGAGGGGTGGGTGCGCCATGGATCTGGCGTTGCTGCGCACGTTCGTGACTGTGCACCGGGCGGGCTCCTTCACCCGGGCCGCAGCGCTGCTCGGCCTCTCCCAGCCGGCCGTCACCTCCCAGATCCGTACGCTGGAACGGCAGGTGGGCCGCCCCCTGTTCCTGCGCCGGGCCCGTGGCGTGACGCCCACGACCATCGGCGACGAACTCGCCCACAAGGCCGCGCCGCATCTCGACGCCCTGCTGGAGATCACCGAATCCGGCCTCGACGACGAATCCTCCTTACGCACCCTGCATCTGGCCGGTCCACCGGAATTCACCGCGGAGCGGGCACTGCCCGCGCTGACCGGACTGACCGGACTGACCGGCGACAACAAGCAGGGATTCGCCTTGCGCACCTCGTTCGGAACCGCCGAGGAAACCCTGGACGGCCTGTCCGCCGGACATCATGATCTGGCCATCAGCACGGTCCGGCCGCGCGGCGGACTGCTCACGGCGGCTCCGTTGTGCGACGAGGAACACGTCCTGGTAGCCGCCCCGCGCTGGGCCGAGCGGACCGACTCCCCGAAGCCGCGCCACAAGGTCGTACCCCCTCCGGAGACCATTCCCCTGGTCGAGGTCCATGAGTCGCTTCCCTTCGCCTCCCGCTACTGGGCCTCGGTCTTCGACTCCCGGCCGGCGGCGTCCGGCACGGTGATCGTCCCCGACCTGCGTGCGGTCCTCGCCTGCGTGGTGGCGGGCGCCGGGCTCGCGGTACTGCCCCGGTACCTGTGCGCGGCGGCCCTGGAGCGGAGAGAGGTCGTGGCCCTCCACGAACCGGCGGTGCCGCCGCTGCGCACCTATTTCCTCGTCGTCCGGACCGGCACGCTGGCGATGCCGCACATCGCGCGGGCCCACGAGTGGCTACTGCGTGCGGCCGCCGACTGGTCCTGAGCCACCAGCGGAACGCCATGCCCCGAGGGCTGCGGCGTCGCGCGATGTTTCACCTGGAACCAGCCGGGCCACATTTCTCCCATGACCGTCCGACCCGTGGTCAAGCGCACCGCCCGTGCCGTTCTCCTCGACGGTGACGACCTGATCCTGATCAAGCGCACAAAGCCCGGTGTCGATCCCTACTGGGTCACTCCCGGCGGCGGAGTCGAGCCCGGGGACACGACCGTCGTCGACGCTCTGCATCGTGAGGTCCACGAGGAGCTCGGCGCCAAGATCACCGACGTGGTGCCCTGCTTTGTGGACACCGTGGAGCACATCGGCGAGAGCGGCGGTGCGACCGGTGTGAAAGTGCAGCACTTCTTCGTCTGCCGGCTGGAGTCCATGGACACCTCCCAGCGGCACGGCCCCGAAGTGGACGAGCCCACCGGCGCGTACGAGATCGTACGGGTGCCGTTCACCCGGGTCGGCATCGCCTCCGTCCATCTGGTCCCGCTGTCCCTGCGGCACTATCTGGACGGGAACATCGAGGGCGTACGCGCCATGCACGCACCTGACCTCGGCTGAGAAACCGGACGTTTCACGTGAAACACCGACGCGCCTGTCCCTGGACCGCGCAGATGACCACCGCATGGCCAGAACCACGCCCATCCGGTCGGAAACAACTGGACGCCGAGGGTGCCCGTCGGACAGCCTGACCTGCGTGTCGACTCCTTCGCCTGCCCCTTCCCCCATCCGCCGTCTGACGCTTCGCGATCTCACCGCCTGCGCCGACCTGTCCGAGAACCGGGGATGGCAGCGTGAGGAGCACAAGTGGGGCTTCCTCCTGACAGCCGGGACGGGCTACGGCATCGACGATCCGAACGGGGGACTCACCGCCGCGTGCGTCCTCACCACGTACGGACCGCAGGACCGCCCGGAGCTGGGCGCCATCGGCATGGTCCTGGTCGCCGAACGACATGCCCGCCGGGGCATCGGACGCCGGATGATGCGCCATGTCGTCTCGACGGCGGGCACCACACCCCTGACCCTCCACGCGACGCCGCACGGCCGTCCGCTGTACGAGGAGCTGGGCTTCAAGGTCACCGGGTGGGCGGAGATGGTACTCGGACGCTTCACGCCGGCACCGGACGAGCAGCCCCCTCGTATCGCCACGCGAGCGGCCACCGCCGGGGATCTCACCGGCATCCTCCGGCTCGACGAGGAGGTCTTCGGCACCGATCGCACCCCCCTCATCACCCGGCTTCCCGCGTTCGCCGACCAGCTACGGGTCGCCGAGGCCCACGGCCGGATCATCGGCTACGCCGCAGCCTGGCCCAACATGGACACCCATGTCGTGGGTCCCCTGATCGCCCGGGACACCGAGACGGCCAAAGCCCTGCTCACCTCCCTCGCCGCCCACACCAGCCGCCCGCTGCGCACGGACATCGACGTACGCCACGAGGAACTGCTGGCCTGGCTGAAGGAACGCGGACTGGTGTCCGTGATCCGCAACGCCGTCATGACCTACGGCATCGCGGAACTCCCCGGGGACTGGAGCCGGCGCTTCGCCCCCCTCACCGTGGCGGCGGGTTGAGGAAGCCGCCACGGACGAACGGCGCGCACACGCACGCCCCGGAGCAGGCCGTGATCGCACCGTAGAGTGCGGTACATGACAGATCTTGAGATACGGCCGGCCGTCGCCGGGGACGTGCCCGCCATCGTCGGCATGCTCGCCGACGACCCGCTGGGCGCGCAGCGCGAGTCCCCGGACGACCTCGCGCCCTATCTGACCGCGCTGGAGCGGCTGAGCGCCGACCCCCACCAGCACCTGATGGTCGCGGTGAGCGAGGGCCGCGTCGTCGGCACGCTCCAGCTCTCGATCATTCCCGGCCTGTCCCGGCGCGGCTCCACCCGGTCGATCATCGAAGGCGTCCGCGTCCACTCCGACGAGCGCGGCAGCGGCCTGGGCACGCAGCTCATCGAGTGGGCCATCGACGCATCACGACGCCAGGGCTGCCAGTTGGTGCAGCTGACGTCGGACCGAACCCGCGCCGACGCCCACCGCTTCTACGAACGGCTGGGCTTCGAAGCCTCGCACCTGGGCTTCAAACTGCGACTTTGACCCCCGGCCCCTGGAACCCGTCCGGCGGATCATGCCGGACGGGCCCTAACCGATGCCTCGCCACCCCTCCGGGTCCACGCCACCGGGCACGGAAGCCTTCGTGTCGTACGGCTGGCGCGTGAACACGAACGACCCGAGATCCAGGTGGTCCACCGACCCGTCCGGCCGCCGTACCGCCCGCAGCACCTCACCGGCGTAGTAGCCCTCCAGCCCCGTCCAGGTGCCGTCACCGTTCGCCCGGAACCGTGCACGCCGGCCGCTGCCGGACAGCGGCTCCAGCGAGAGGAGCCCGTCAGCGGTCAGCCGCAGGCCGAAGCCGTACGTCCCCCAGTACCACTGCCCCGCCAGCTCCAGTACCGACGGGTCGATCTCCCGCAACGGCCGCCAGGGCTCGGGAATCCGCGGCTCCGCGTCGGCGACGATACGCACGAGGTCGGCGCCCACCGTGACGGGCAGCGGGCCGGACGTGCAGTTGGCCAGCACGACCGCGGCCACGTCTTCCTCCGCATCGATGGTGAGCGAGGCCAGGAAGCCCGGGAGCGACCCGCTGTGCCCCACGAGGAGCCGGTCGCCCCACCGCCGCAGTTCGAGCCCCAGGCCGTACGCGTACCCGGAGACCACATCCGCCGCTTGGGAGGGAGCCGCCGGAGTCCGCATCTCCCGAAGCGAATCGGCACTCAGAATTCGATCGTCCCCCTTGGCGAGGAAGGCGGCGAAGCGAGCCAAATCCCGTGTGGTGGACCACAGTTGCCCAGCCGGAGCCATCCGGCCGAGGTCCTCGGCGGGCTCCGGCAGCATCACATCGGCCCAGGGATGTACCGCCCAGCCGCCCGCGTACGGCGCCTCGGGGTGAGCGCCCGTGCGGTTCAGTCCCAGGGGTTCGAGCACTTCACTCCGAAGGACCTCCTCCCAGCCGGCACCGCGCACTTCCTCGACGAGCGCGCCCAGCAGGGTGTAGCCGGGATTCGAGTAGTGGAACCGACGGCCGACCGGATGCCGCAGCGGCTCCTCGCCCAGTACGTCGGCGAGTTCGGGGCGCAGAGCTCCGGGCGATCTCTCCCACCACGGCGCGGGCGACTCGGCGGCCAGCCCGCCCGTGTGCGCCAGCAGGTCGGCGATCGTGGCCTCCCCCACGCCGGTGCCCGGCAGATGCCTCTCCAGCGGGTCCGTCAGGCTCAGGACACCCTCGTCGCGCAGCCGCAGGACGAGCACGGCGGTGAAGGTCTTGGTGATCGAGCCGATCCTGTACTGCGTGTTCTCGTCCGGTCCGTGGCCCTCCACCGATGTCCGCGCGCCATGCCAGACGGTCCGCCCCTCGCGCACGACCGCGGCGACGAGCGACGGCGCCCGCCCCTCGGTCTGTGCCACGGCGATCCGGTGCGACAGCGCCCGGCGCGTACCGGGAAGCAATCCATCCTGAGAAATCGTCATGCCCTCACTCCATCCGGTGCGCCCGCGCACGTCGAGCGCTTTTCCGGCGGACACGGCGACAGCCGCGGCGGACCGCGGGACTGTAGGGTATCGCCGCTCGTGACATGTCGATCTTGCGTGACCTGGGCGTTCTTGGCTGTCTCACGGCCTTGTCACCCATGATCAGTCTCAAATCCGTGGCATTTCCTGGCGAGGTCGAGATCAGGCGGCTTGCCCGAGTCGGCCGAGTACACCACGCTGAGCCCCGAGCACGAGGACCACCGGCGAGCCCAGATCGCGCACCGATGAGTTTCCCGCGCCGCGCTGGTCTATACGCCGGACACCCACGGACGGAAGGCTGAGCCATGCGGAAACTGATCTACGGCATGAACCTGACCCTGGACGGCTACATCGCCGCGGCCGGCGACGACATCGGCTGGAGCGGACCGCCGAGCGACGAGCTGTTCCAGTGGTGGCTCGACCACGAGCAGGCGAGTGGCCTGTCGCTGTACGGGCGCAAGCTGTGGGAGACGATGAGCTCCTACTGGCCGACCGGCGACCAGCAGCCGGGCGCCACCCCGGCGGAGATCGAGTTCGCGCGGAACTGGCGGGACACGCCGAAGGTGGTGTTCTCCTCGACGATCGACAAGGTCGACTGGAACACCCGCCTGGTCACCGGCGACGCGATCGCCGAGATCACCCGGCTCAAGGCCGAGGACGGCGGCCCAATGAACATCGGCGGCGCAACGCTCGCCGGGGCGGCCATGCGCGCCGGGCTGATCGACGAGTACGCGATCGTCGCCCATCCGGTCCTGGTGGGCGGCGGCACGCCGTTCTTCACCGCGCTGGACAGCTGGGTGAACCTGAACCTGGTGGAGACGCGGACGTTTCCCGGCGGCGTGGTCCTGACCAGGTACGAGACGAGGCGCTGAGCAGCTGCCCGCTGTCTCACGGCTTGGATGGGTGTTTCCTCTCACCGTCGTGGCATTTCCTCAGCCGGGATCGTCTGGGCGGCTTGACCTGCCAGTCTCAGATTCGTGTCAGATATGCCATCGCTTGGCCATCGCTCGTGAGATTTGGCCACGAAATCTGAGACCCTCCACGAGGCCCGGGCCACCCGGGCACCGAATCACCACTACTCATGCATCCGGGGCGCCAGCGTCGATTTAACACTGGCCTGGCTCAAATGGCTCCCATTCGTCAACCTTTTAACCTGAGGCCTGCTCATTTGGTAGATCATTTGAGAACCTAGCCAGACGCCGCTCAGGTCTGTGCCATGTCCACGAACCGCGAGTAGTGGCCCTGGAAGGCGACCGTGATCGTCGCGGTCGGGCCGTTGCGGTGCTTGGCGACGATCAGGTCGGCCTCCCCGGCGCGCGGCGACTCCTTCTCGTAGGCGTCCTCGCGGTGCAGCAGGATGACCATGTCGGCGTCCTGCTCGATGGAGCCCGACTCGCGCAGGTCGGAGACCATCGGCTTCTTGTCGGTGCGCTGCTCGGGGCCACGGTTGAGCTGGGAGAGCGCGATGACCGGGATCTCCAGCTCCTTGGCCAGCAGCTTGAGATTGCGGGACATGTCCGAGACCTCCTGCTGCCGGCTCTCGGCACGCCTGGAGCCACCGGACTGCATCAGCTGCAGGTAGTCGATGACGACCAGCTTGAGGTCGTTGCGCTGCTTCAGTCGCCGGCACTTGGCGCGGATCTCCATCATCGACAGGTTCGGAGAGTCGTCGATGTAGAGCGGAGCGGCCGAGACGTCCGGCATCCGGCGGGCCAGCCGCGTCCAGTCCTCGTCGGTCATCGTGCCCGAGCGCATGTGGTGCAGGGCGACGCGGGCCTCGGCGGACAGCAGACGCATCGCGATCTCGTTGCGCCCCATCTCCAGCGAGAAGATGACACTGGGCAGGTTGTGCTTGATCGACGCCGTTCGCGCGAAGTCCAGCGCGAGCGTCGACTTGCCCATCGCGGGGCGCGCTGCGATGACGACCATCTGGCCCGGGTGCAGGCCGTTCGTCAGCGAGTCGAAGTCGGTGAATCCGGTGGGCACACCGGTCATCTCGCCGCTGCGCGAGCCGATCGCCTCGATCTCGTCGAGCGCGCCTTCCATGATGTCGCCCAGCGGCAGGTAGTCCTCGCTGGTGCGCTGCTCGGTGACCGCGTAGACCTCGGCCTGAGCACGGTTGACGATCTCGTCGACGTCGTCGTCGGCCGCGTATCCCATCTGCGTGATGCGCGTACCGGCCTCGACGAGACGACGCAGGATCGCACGCTCGTGGACGATCTCCGCGTAGTACGCGGCGTTCGCCGCCGTCGGCACGGTCTGCACGAGCGAGTGGAGGTAGGAGGCGCCGCCCACCCTGTTGATCTCGCCGCGCCTGGTGAGCTCGGCGGCGATGGTGATGGGGTCGGCGGGCTCACCCTTGGCGTAGACGTCGAGGATCGCCTGGTAGATCGTCTCGTGCGCCGGTTTGTAGAAGTCGTGGCCCTTGAGGATCTCCACGACATCGGCGATGGCGTCCTTGGACAGGAGCATTCCGCCGAGGACCGACTGCTCGGCGTCCAGGTCCTGGGGGGGGAGTCGCTCGAAGGAGGAGCCCCCGTCGTCCCACGCGCCCCGGTCCTGGCCCCGGTCGTGCTGCTCGTCGCGGCCAGGCCCCGAGTCGAAGCGGCGGGAGGTGGGCAGACGATCACTGGGCCCTCTGTCGGCCCACGGGTCGTCCAAGGGCTCGGAAATGCTCACCGAGCGACCTCCTCCCGTCCGCCGAGCGGACCTCGCCGTGCCCCTCTTTTCTAAGGGACGGCACTGACAAATGAGAGGCCCGTCTCCGCTTCAGGCGTGTCAGGTTTATGACGGTTCGGAAGGCCGGCGAACAGAGTGGGCGCCGCACCACGGTAGGGCCCCGGGAGGCGTCAGCCAATCTGGTTATCCACAGGCCATGTGGACAAGCGGCCGGATGTTGTGGAGAACTCCGCCAAACCTGTGCACGACCCGGTGGACAGCGCTGTGAACAAGCCCTCGACACCTTCTGCGGGACAGCTCTGACCTGCTGTTTTCCCATCCACCGGCTGTGCAGGAGAAAAACTTTCCCAGTCGGACCAAGATCGCTCGAGGCGGTACGCACAAGCGAATGCCACGAGAACGAAAGTAAGGAGTGACGCACCTTTGCGTCTCTTACCTGTGGACGATTAGATTGGTGCTCATGACACAGGCCCCCGCACGCCGCACGGTCACCCGGCGCCGGCATGACCGAGAGATCGTCGCGCTGGCCGTTCCGGCCTTCGGCGCACTCGTCGCCGAGCCGCTCTTCGTGATGGCCGACAGCGCGATCGTCGGCCATCTCGGCACGGCACAGCTCGCCGGGCTCGGCGTCGCCTCGGCCCTCCTGATGACTGCCGTCAGCGTCTTCGTCTTTCTTGCCTACGCCACCACGGCGGCCGTCGCCCGCCGCGTCGGCGCGGGCGATCTCCAGGCAGCCATCCGCCAGGGCATGGACGGCATCTGGCTGGCGCTGCTGCTCGGCGCTGCCGTGATCGCGGTCGTGCTGCCCACCGCCCCCGCTCTGGTGGACCTCTTCGGTGCCTCGCAGACCGCGGCTCCGTACGCGACCACCTACCTGCGTATCTCCTCGCTGGGCATTCCGGCCATGCTCGTCGTTCTGGCCGCCACCGGAGTCCTGCGCGGGCTGCAGGACACCCGGACCCCGCTGTATGTCGCCGTCGCGGGTTTCGTCGCCAACGCGGCCCTGAACGCCGGTCTCGTCTACGGTGCCGGACTCGGCATCGCGGGCTCGGCCTGGGGCACTGTCATCGCCCAGTGCGGCATGGCGGCCGTCTACCTTGCCGTGGTCGTCCGCGGAGCACGCAGGCACAACGCCTCTCTCCGTCCCGACGCGGCCGGCATCAGGGCGTCCGCGCAGGCCGGTGTCCCCCTGCTCGTCCGTACGCTTTCCCTGCGCGCGATCCTGATGATCGCCACGGCGGTGGCGGCCCGCCTCGGTGACGCGGACATCGCCGCTCACCAGATCATCCTGTCCTTGTGGAGTCTGCTCGCGTTCGCCCTCGACGCCATCGCGATCGCCGGACAGGCCATCATCGGCCGCTGTCTGGGCGCCGGGGACGCCGCAGGCGCCAGGGAAGCCTGCCGGCGCATGGTGCAGTGGGGCGTAGCCGTCGGGTTCTGCCTCGGGCTCCTCGTGATCCTGAGCCGCCCGCTCTTTCTGTCCCTCTTCACCAGCGACGTCGTCGTCAAGGACACCGCGCTGCCCGCACTGCTCGTGGTGGCGCTCTCCCAGCCGGTCTGCGGCATCGTCTTCGTCCTGGACGGTGTGCTGATGGGCGCTGGAGACGGGCCGTATCTCGCCGGTGCCATGCTGGTCACCTTGGCTGTCTTCACTCCGGTGGCGCTGCTCGTTCCCACCCTCGGGGGCGGACTCACCACGCTCTGGGCGGCCATGACGCTGATGATGACCGTGCGCATGCTGACCCTGTGGCTGCGTTCCCGCTCGGGCCGCTGGGTCGTCACGGGAGCGACGCGCTGACCGTTTCACGTGAAACGCCGCTTCTCCCACCACCGCGCGCCGACCACGCAGAGGGGCCGCACCCTCGACGGGTGCGGCCCCTCTGCCGACTGCTCAAGCCGAGTGCGGCGGTCAGGCCGCGACGACCTCGATGTTGACCTTGGCGGCAACCTCGGGGTGCAGACGCACGGACGTCTCGTGGGCGCCCAGGGTCTTGATCGGCGCGCCCAGTTCGATGCGGCGCTTGTCGACCTCGGGACCGCCGGCAGCCTTGATCGCCGAGGCGATGTCGGCCGGGGTGACGGAACCGAAGAGACGGCCGGCGTCGCCGGAGCGGACCGACAGGCGGACCTTCACGCCCTCGAGCTGGGCCTTGATCTGGTTGGCCTGCTCGATGGTCTGGATCTCGTGGATCTTGCGAGCGCGACGGATCTGCGCGACGTCCTTCTCGCCGCCCTTGGTCCAGCGGATCGCGAACTTCCGCGGGATCAGGTAGTTGCGGGCGTAACCGTCCTTGACGTCGACGACGTCGCCGGCGGCGCCGAGGCCGGAAACCTCATGGGTGAGGATGATCTTCATGAGTGGCTCACCCTTCCCTTAGCGCGCAGTGGAGGTGTAGGGCAGCAGCGCCATCTCACGGCTGTTCTTGACGGCCGTGGCGACGTCACGCTGGTGCTGCGTGCAGTTGCCGGTCACGCGGCGGGCACGGATCTTGCCGCGGTCGGAAATGAACTTCCGCAGCATGTTCGTGTCCTTGTAGTCCACGTACGTGACCTTGTCCTTGCAGAAAGCGCAGACCTTCTTCTTAGGCTTGCGCACAGGCGGCTTCGCCATGGTGTTTCTCCTGTGTGATCAAGAAGTGTGGGTACGGCCCACCCTCGGTCCGAGGACCTAGAAGGGCGGCTCGTCCGAGTAGCCGCCACCGCCGCCGGAGCCGCCGGAGCCGCCGGAGCCGCCGCCCCAGCCGCCGCCACCCTGGCCGCCACCGCCGCCGTAACCGCCCTGGCCACCGCGGCCGGTGGTCTTGGTGACCTTGGCCGTGGCGTTGCGCAGGCTGGCGCCGACTTCGTCGACGTCCAGCTCGTAGACCGTGCGCTTGACGCCCTCACGGTCCTCGTAGGACCGCTGCTTCAGCCGGCCCTGCACGATGACGCGCATGCCTCGCTGGAGCGACTCGGCGACGTTCTCCGCCGCCTGGCGCCAGACCGAGCAGGTGAGGAAGAGGCTCTCGCCGTCCTTCCACTCGTTCGTCTGGCGGTCGAAGGTGCGGGGCGTGGACGCGACGCGGAACTTCGCGACCGCCGCACCGGAAGGGGTGAAGCGCAGCTCGGGGTCGTCGACAAGATTGCCGACGACCGTGATGACGGTCTCGCCTGCCATGGGGAACCTCTCGGCGGGTGTGCTGCTGGCTGCTTGTGCTGCTACTCGAATCCCGGGGCCGGCTGAGCGGAAGGGCTCAGTGGGTCTCGGGGCGGAGGACCTTGGTCCGGAGGACCGACTCGTTCAGGTTCATCTGGCGGTCGAGCTCCTTGACGACCACAGGCTCGGCCTGCAGGTCGATGACCGAGTAGATGCCCTCGGGCTTCTTCTTGATCTCGTACGCGAGACGACGACGGCCCCAGGTGTCGACCTTCTCGACCTTTCCGCCACCATCACGGACGACGGAAAGGAAGTTCTCGATCAGCGGGGAGACAGAGCGCTCCTCGAGATCGGGGTCGAGGATGACCATCACCTCGTAGTGACGCATGTGGAACCCACCTCCTTTGGACTCAGCGGCCACGGTCGTTCCGTGGCAGGAGGGTTGTGATGCGTACGCAACAGTGTCTGCATTACATCAGCCGCCACTGACAATCGGGGGCGGCCGACGCACTCTCCGGGTTCGCCGCGGCTCCGCCGGGGCAGACACTGTGCAGACCGTACAGATTACCCGCACACCTGCTTCCGGTTGAAATCGGGTGGCAGGACCCGTCAATCTGGACGTCACGGGTGTGCACGGCGCCAGGACGCGCCGTCTTTCGCAGGAGGTGCCCATGGCACAGACGATGCGACCGAACCCCGCCGCGGGCGGCGGCCTCTTCGCCACGGACGGCAAGCCCCACCCTCTCCAGGACACCCTGCTCGTGGTGACCCTGGCGCTGGGCGTGCTGGCCTTCATCACCGGGCTCCTCTTCCACAGTCTGCACCTGCTGAGCTCCTGGGCCGGTCTGGTGGGCATCTTCACCGGCGCGTACGGTCAGTGGGTCTCGGTGACGACACGTCAGCGTTTCGGGCTGATCCTCGGCCTCGGCGCCTCCGCGGTCGGCTTCTACCTCGGCCTGGCGCACGGCGGTCTCTTCGGCGGCCTCTTCTAGCTGATCCCGGGCACTCCGGCCGCTCCTGACGGGCGGCGTCCCCCAAACTCCGCGGACGCCGCCCGCACGACCGCGCACGGCGCCCCGGCGGGCGCCAGGGCGGGGCGAAGGTCGCGTACGGCCAGTCTGCGCGCTCCCCGGGCGCAGTAGGCTTCGGCGCGAGAGCCGGAGCCCCTGACCCCATGGGGACACACCAGCCCGAGGAGCGCCCCGAATGAGCCTGACCCTGAGGACCATCAGTCGAGAGCAGCATCTGGCCTACGTCCAGAGCCTGCCCGCGGCGAGTCACATGCAGGTCCCGGCCTGGGCGGACGTCAAGTCGGAGTGGCGCTCGGAGAACCTGGGCTGGTTCGACGACCGCACCGGTGAGCTGGTCGGCGCCGGACTTGTCCTGTACCGCCAGTTGCCCAAGATCAAGCGGTATCTCGCCTATCTGCCCGAGGGCCCGGTCATCAACTGGTTCGCGCCGAATCTCGACGACTGGATCCGGCCGATGCTGGCGCATCTGAAGCAGCAGGGCGCCTTCTCGGTGAAGATGGGCCCGCCGGTGGTCATCCGCCGCTGGAACGCCGAGACCATCAAGAAGGGCATCCAGGACTCGGACGTCAAGCGCCTGCGCGACCTGGAGGCCGACTTCATCGAGCCCCGCGCCTTCGAGGTCTCCGACAAGCTGCGCCGTATGGGCTGGCAGCAGGGTGAGGACGGCGGCGCGGGCTTCGGTGACGTCCAGCCCCGCTACGTCTTCCAGGTGCCGCTGGCCAACCGGTCCCTGGAAGAGGTGCACAAGAACTTCAACCAGCTGTGGCGCCGCAACATCAAGAAGGCCGAGAAGGCCGGTGTCGAGGTCGTCCAGGGCGGCTACCAGGACCTCGAGGAATGGCAGCGGCTGTACGAGATCACCGCGGTGCGCGACCACTTCCGGCCCCGCCCGCTGTCGTACTTCCAGCGCATGTGGACGGCCCTCAACACCGAGGACCCCAACCGCATGCGGCTGTACTTCGCCCGGCACAACGGTGTGAACCTGGCCGCGGCCACCATGCTGATCGTCGGCGGGCACGTCTGGTACTCCTACGGTGCCTCCGACAACATCGGCCGGGAGGTCCGGCCCTCGAACGCGATGCAGTGGCGGATGCTGCGCGACGCCTACGCGCTCGGCGCCACGGTCTACGACCTGCGCGGCATCTCCGACTCTCTGGACGAGACCGACCACCTCTTCGGCCTGATCCAGTTCAAGGTCGGCACCGGCGGACAGGCCGCCGAGTACCTCGGCGAGTGGGACTTCCCGCTGAACAAGCTGCTCCACAAGGCGCTCGACATCTACATGTCGCGACGCTGACCTGACGCTCTTCGCCTCTGTTCCGTCGACACCTTCCACACTTCCCATACTTCTGATACACCGCAGCCACGAGAAAGGTTCCAGGTCCGGCCATGGCGCTCACGCTCTACGTCGACACCGCGCGCTGGCGGGCGCACCACAAGCACGTGCAGGAGCAGTTCCCGGGGCTCGTCCCGGTCTGCAAGGGCAACGGCTACGGCTTCGGGCACGAGCGGCTGGCGGAGGAGGTCACCCGGCTGGGTACGGACATCCTCGCCGTCGGCACGACGTACGAGGCCGCGCGCATCAAGGACTTCTTCAGCGGTGACCTGCTGGTGCTCACGCCGTACCGCCGCGGCGAGGAGCCGGTGCCGCTGCCCGACCGGGTGGTCCGCTCGGTGTCGTCGGTCGACGGGGTGTACGGCCTTGTCGGGGCCCGTGTCGTCATCGAGGTGATGTCCTCGATGAAGCGGCACGGAGTCAGCGAGCAGGACCTGCCGCAGCTGCACTCCGCCATCGAGAACGTCCGGCTGGAGGGTTTCGCCCTCCACCTGCCGCTGGACCGCACCGACGGCTCGGACGCCGTGGAGGAGGTCATCGGCTGGATGGACCGGCTGCGCGCGGCCCGGCTGCCGTTGCACACGATGTTCGTCAGCCATCTCAAGGCGGACGAACTCGCCCGGCTGCAGCAGCAGTTCCCGCAGACCCGTTTCCGTGCCCGGATCGGCACACGGCTGTGGCTGGGGGACCACGAGGCCACCGAGTACCGCGGCGCGGTCCTGGACGTCACGCGGGTCGCCAAGGGTGACCGCTTCGGCTACCGCCAGCAGAAGGCGGCCTCGGACGGCTTCCTGGTGGTCGTGGCGGGCGGTACGTCGCACGGGGTGGGCCTGGAGGCCCCCAAAGCGCTGCACGGCGTCATGCCGCGGGCCAAGGGCGTCGCCCGCGCCGGTCTGGCCACGGTGAACCGGAACCTCTCCCCGTTCGTCTGGAGCGGCAAGCAGCGCTGGTTCGCGGAGCCGCCGCACATGCAGGTGTCGATCCTGTTCATCCCCGCGGACGCCCAGGAGCCCGAGGTCGGTGACGAGCTGGTGGCGCATCTGCGGCACACCACCACGCAGTTCGACCGGCTCGTGGACCGCTGAGCCCTCTTCTCCTGCAAAAAGGCCGTACACGGCAGTGACCGTGTACGGCCTTTCCGTATGTCCTCATGCCCTCATGCCCTCAGGTCCTCAGGTCCGCAGGTCCTCCGTGAGCGGGCGCGTTCGCTCAGGGCGAATCGTCCCGGGGTGCGGCCGCGCTCCGGCCGCCCCACTCCACCTGCGGTGCGCCGACGTGGGCCACGTGGCGCGGCGAAGGAGTGCGCGTATCGAGGGCGAAGACGTCCTCGGCGCCGTCGAGAACGCCGCCCGAGGGGTCGTCGTCGCCGGCGCGGCGCACCACGTCCCTCTCCGGCATGAGGATGTCGCGCACGACGACCGCGCACAGGTACAGCGTGCCCAGCAGATGCACGGCGATCGCCCAGTGGTAGCCGTCGGTCGGCAGACCCTTGTGGGCGTCTCCGCTGGTCGTGTACGCGAGGTACATCCAGATCCCGAGGAAGTACGCCACCTCGCAGGCCTGCCAGACCAGGAAGTCCCGCCACTTGGGCCGCGCCAGCACGGCCAGCGGCACCAGCCACAGGACGTACTGCGGCGAATAGACCTTGTTGGTGACGATGAAGGCCGCCACGATCAGAAAGGCGAGCTGGGCAAAGCGCGGACGGCGCGGGGCGGTCAGCGTCAGCACCGCGATGCCGAGGGCGCACAGCACCACCAGCAGGGTGGCCGTGGTGTTGACGAAGTCGGTGCTGGGCGGATTGCTGGAGTTCTGGGACCAGATCAGCCAGAAGGAACCGAAGTCGACGCCCCGGTCATGGCTGAACTTGTAGAACTGCCACCAGCCGTCCGTGGCGAAGGCCATCACCGGCAGGTTCACCACCAGCCAGGCGGCGACCGCGCCCGCCAGGGCCCTGCCGAAGTCGCGCCACTTCCCCGCACGCCAGCACAGCAGGAACAGCGGGCCGAGCAGGAAGACGGGGTAGAGCTTGGCGGCCGTGGCGAGCCCCAGCAGGACGCCGAAGGCGAGCGAGCGTCCCCGGGACCACATCAGCATCGCGGCGGCCGTCAGGGCGACCGCCAGCAGGTCCCAGTTGATGGTGGCGGTCAGCGCGAAGGCTGGCGCCAGGGCGACCAGCAGACCGTCCCACGGCCGCCGGGCGTGCGTACGGGTCACGCAGACGGCGATGACGGCCGCGCACACCATCAGCATCCCGGCGTTGACCATCCAGTACCACTGCTCCTGGTGCTGGATGCTGCCGCTGTGCGGGGTCAGCCAGGAGGCCACCTCCATGAACAGCCCGGTCAGCACCGGGTACTCCAGGTACGGCATGTCGCCGGAGAGTCTGTCGAAGTAGGGCACGAGGCCGTCGGCGAAGCCGCGCCCCTGGTAGAGGTGCGGGATGTCCGAGTAGCAGGCCTTCGTGTACTGCGAGCTCGGACCGAAGAACCAGGCGCCCTGGTAGCAGGGCGCCTTCTGGACCAGGCCGAGGGCGAACATGCCGATCGCGACGAGCGCGACGACCCGCACCGGGGTCCACCAGGACGTCCCGGTCAGGGCGCGCCGCCCGACCGGGCCGCCGATCAGCTCACTGCCGGCAGCGGCGACCGGATCCTCCTTGGTCGGCCCCACCGGCTCCGGTTCGTGGACGCTCGCGTGCGTCGATTCTCCACTGGGCATGCCGCACATCCTGCCGTACGAGACCGCGAACGGCGCGGGCCCGATCCCGCTGCCGGCTTCCATCACCCGGATCGATACACCCGTCGCGGCCCGTGCGGTGCCGGTCGACGGCTCGCGGTGCTCGCCGGGCGACGTACTGGGCGGGCGGGAGGACTGTCGGCCGCTGTGGCGCCGCGACCCGCCGTCGCAGCGAGCACCGCGCCGGAGAGCACTCCATGGGTGGCTCCGTGCCTCACCAGTCGCATCTTCAGGGTAGGGGTGGCCGCGATGGGCAGCACGACGGTTGCAGGGAAGGGGCGCTTCGGGTGAGCAGCCTGAGACCGTCTCGCGCATGGGCGTGGCGCTGTATCACCCATACGAGCGCGCGCCACGACTTGGTCGTGGCGCGCGCTCGCCTCGGATCAACCGGCCGGGCCTCCGAAGAAACCGGTGCCTCCGTTGCCGCTGCCCCGGTTGCCGCCTCCGGTGCTGTTGTCGATACCACCTGTGTCGGTGGCCGAAGGCTCCGGAGTGATGCCGCCGTCCGTGCCGCCGTCGCCCGTCTGACCACCGTTGCCGTTGCCGTTGCCGTTGCCATTGCCATTGCCGTTGCCGTTGCAGCCGAAGAAACCGCAACGTGTCCGGGTCGGCGTGGGCTCCGGGCTGGTCTCGGTCTGGCTGGGCTCGGGCGAGGCAGTCGGGCTCTCCTCCACGGTCTCGGTGACGGTCGGGGACGGAGTCGGGGAGGGTGCGCCTATCCCGTCCGCGATCTCGCCGATCTCCTCGGCCTTGGGGAAGCCGGGGTCGGGCTTCCCCCTCAGGGCTTCCTTCATGTACTCGGTCCACACCTGCGTGGGAATGTCACCACCGTGGATGGAGTCCTTGCCCGCCGTGCCGTTCATGGAGAGCAGCTTGTGGCTCTTGGGGTCCTCACGGAACATCGCCACCGCGGTCGACAGCTGCTGGGTGTAGCCGACGAACCACGCGGACTTGTTCTCGTCGGTGGTGCCCGTCTTGCCCGCGGCCTTACGGCCCAGGGCGAGCGCGTTCTTGGCCGTGCCGTTCTCGATGACGTTCTCGAGGACGTCGGTGACGTTGTGCGCCACGCTCTCGGGCATCGCCTGCTTGATGCGCGGCTTCTCGAAGCCGGGCACCTCCGAACCGTTGTGCTTGACGGCTGTCACCGAGTACGGGTCGGCCTGCTTGCCCGACGCCGCGAACGTCGCGTAGGAGTCGGCCATGCGGATCGCGCTGGGGGTCGACGTACCGAGGGCGAACGACGCGTTGAGGTCGGCGAAGCTGTCCTTCAGAATGCCGGATTTCTCCGCCACGTCCGCCACGTTCCTCATCCCCACGTCCATGCCGAGCTGTACGAAGGGGGTGTTGACGGACTGCTCCATCGCCTTGCGCAGGGTGATGAAGCCCCACGGGTAGGGGCTCTCGTTCTTCTGGAGGAAGGGCGTGTTGTCCTTCTTGAGGACGAAGGACCCGTCGTTGTTCCTGATCTTCAGGCGGTCGTCACCGTTGTACTTGCTGAGCGGTGAGATCCCCACGCCATCGGTCTTGTAGGTGCCGTACTGCATCGCCGCGGCGAGCACGAACGGCTTCCACGTCGAACCGACGGGGACGCCCGAGGTGTCCGCGTTGTTGTTGAAGTGGCCGTTCTCGAAGCCGACACCGCCGTAGAGCGCGACGATCGCACCGTCATTGGGCTTCACCGACGCCGCACCGAACTGGACGTGCTGGTCCTCCTCGCGCTTCGGGTCGATGTTTTCCTTCTCCACCTTCTTGACGGCCTTGGCGAGCGCCTCGACCTTGCCCTTCTCGAAGGTGGTGTAGATCTGGTACCCGCCCTGGTCGAACTGCGCCTCCGTGATGTCGGAGTGCTTCAGGACGTACCGCTTCGCCGCGTCGACGAGATAGCTGACCTGGCCGGTCATGCCCTTGATCGCTTTACGGCCCTGAGGCAGGGGGTACTTCTTGATCGCCTCCTGGTAGTCGGCGTCCGAGAGGCGCTTGTCCTTGTGCATCTGCTCGAGGATCCAGCTCCACCGCAGCTCCGAACGCTTGCGGTTGGCATCGGCGGTGGCCGAGGCGTCGAGGTTCTCGTTGCCCGCGGGGTCGTAGTACGTCGGGCCCTTGAGCAGAGCGGCGAGGACGGCGCATTCGCTCGGCGTGAGATCGACGGCGTCCTTGCCGTAGTACGTCTGGGCGGCGGCCTGGATGCCGTAGGCGCCACGGCCGTAGTACGAGGTGTTCAGGTAGCCCTGGAGGATGTCCTGCTTGGTGAGCTTCGTGCCCACCTTGATCGAGATGAACATCTCCTTGAACTTCCGGGAGACCGTCTGTTCCTGACTCAGGTAGGTGTTCTTCACGAACTGCTGGGTGATCGTCGAGCCACCCTGCGTGTCACCGCCTCGCGCCATGTTGGCCAGCGCGCGGGCGATCCCCATCGGGTCGACACCCGAGTCGTCGTAGAAGCTCTTGTTCTCGGCCGAGATCACCGCCCACTGCATGGCTTCGGGAATCCGGTCGAACGGAAGGTTCTGCCGGTTCTGACCGCTGCCGGTGGCGACCATCTGCGTCTTGTCGGACCAGTAGTAGACGTTGTTCTGCGACAACGCCGCGGCGTGCGCCTCACTGGGCACACTCACCATCGCGTACCCGACGCCGGCGACGGCCACGAGGCTGCCGAAGAAGGCGATGCACAACCCGGAGACGAGCTTCCAGGACGGCATCCAGCGGCGCCAGCCGTCCTTGTCGTGGCGGGGGTAGTCGATGATCCGCTCCTTGCCGGGAGGCGCCGCGCGCCCTCTGCCGCGCCCGGGCCCGGTGGAACCGGCTCGGCGGCTCCCGCCTCTCTGTGCCGCGCGTCGTGCCTCGGCGCGGCCGCCGTACGTACGGCCCTCACCTCCCGGGCCGTGGGCACCCGGCCCATAGGAATCGGACGGAGACCCGGTGGCGCCTCGCGGTGCCGCGCGGCGGCCGGAGGACGAACCGGACTGGCCGCGTCGGGCCGCGGCACGTCCGCCTCCCTGCGGCTGCGGCGGTTTGCGACGGTGCTCGCTCATCGAACGACTACTCCTCGGGCAGGCGCATCCTTGCGCGCCTGGAAACGGCGGCTGGTTTCCGGTCCCCCCGAAGTACGGATGCGGTCGGTCGCTCATTCATCCGTACTGCACCCGGGACGAGGACGTCCCCAGGCGTCACACGGTTCCCGGCGGTATGCATGCCGCACAGACTACGCACCACCGCAAGCCACTGAACCCCGAAGTTCACCCCAAACCAGGCAACTTGGCTTCAACGAGACGGTGATGTGATCCCGCTCACCCAGCCCCCTCTTGTCGCATCCGAAGCACCGTTCTATCGTCGTGATGTATCGAGTCGATACATCAGCGCGAGATAAAGACCGTCACGACACTCGGAGCGGCATCCCACCGCACCGGGTCGCGGCAGAGAGGAGGCGACGATGGGCCGGCGTTCCGGGATCCTGGAGTTCGCCGTACTCGGCCTGCTGCGTGAATCCCCGATGCACGGCTATGAGCTGCGCAAACGACTCAATACGTCACTGGGTGTGTTCCGGGCGTTCAGCTACGGGTCGCTCTATCCCTGCCTCAAGACGCTGGTCGCCAACGGCTGGTTGATCGAGGAGCCGGGCAACGCACCGGAGGACGCCGTCTCCGCCGCGCTCGCGGGACGCCGCGCCAAGATCGTCTACCGGTTGACGGCCGAGGGCAAGGAGCACTTCGAGGAGCTGCTCTCCCAGACGGGTCCCGACGCGTACGACGACGAGCACTTCGCCGCGCGCTTCGCCTTCTTCGGACAGACGTCGCGCGACGTACGCATGCGCGTGCTCGAGGGCCGCCGCAGCCGGCTGGAGGAGCGCCTGGAGAAGATGCGGGCCTCCCTGGCGCGCACCCGGGAGCGCCTCGACGACTACACACTCGAGCTCCAGCGCCACGGGATGGAATCCGTGGAGCGCGAAGTGCGCTGGCTGAACGAGCTCATCGAGAGCGAGCGGGCCGGGCGGGACCTCAAGGGTTCCGGCTCCGGGGAGCCCGCCTCTCAGGACACCGCAACTGGAGCGACGGGCGGCCTGCCCCGGTCCGGGGAGCCTTCCCGGCCGGATACGCCCGACGACACCGCCACGTGAGGTCCCGTCGGGGCCTCACCGAGTACACACAGGGAGCAACCGCCAATGGGTTCGGTTCGCGTAGCCATCGTCGGCGTGGGCAACTGCGCCGCGTCGCTGGTACAGGGCGTGGAGTACTACAAGGACGCCGATCCGGCGTCCAAGGTCCCGGGCCTCATGCACGTGCAGTTCGGCGACTACCACGTGCGTGACGTCGAGTTCGTCGCCGCCTTCGACATCGACGCCAAGAAGGTCGGCCTGGACCTCGCGGACGCCATCGGCGCCTCCGAGAACAACACCATCAAGATCTGCGACGTGCCCTCCACCGGGGTGACGGTCCAGCGCGGCCACACCCTCGACGGCCTCGGCAAGTACTACCGCGAGACCATCGAGGAGTCCGGCGAGGCCCCGGTCGACGTCGTCCAGGTCCTCAAGGACAAGCAGGTCGACGTCCTCGTCTGCTACCTGCCCGTGGGCTCCGAGGACGCGGCGAAGTTCTACGCCCAGTGCGCCATCGACGCCAAGGTCGCCTTCGTCAACGCTCTCCCGGTCTTCATCGCCGGCACCAAGGAGTGGGCGGACAAGTTCACCGAGGCGGGCGTGCCGATCGTCGGTGACGACATCAAGTCGCAGGTCGGCGCGACCATCACGCACCGCGTCATGGCGAAGCTGTTCGAGGATCGCGGTGTCATCCTGGACCGCACCATGCAGCTGAACGTCGGCGGCAACATGGACTTCAAGAACATGCTGGAGCGCGACCGTCTGGAGTCCAAGAAGATCTCCAAGACCCAGGCCGTCACCTCCCAGATCCCCGACCGGGACCTCGGCGAGAAGAACGTCCACATCGGCCCGTCCGACTACGTGGCCTGGCTCGACGACCGCAAGTGGGCCTACGTCCGTCTCGAGGGCCGCGCCTTCGGCGACGTCCCGCTGAGCCTGGAGTACAAGCTCGAGGTCTGGGACTCCCCGAACTCCGCGGGTGTCATCATCGACGCCCTGCGTGCCGCGAAGATCGCCAAGGACCGGGGCGTCGGCGGCCCGATCCTCTCCGCGTCCTCCTACTTCATGAAGTCCCCGCCGGTGCAGTACTTCGACGACGAGGCCCGCGAGAACGTGGAGAAGTTCATCCGCGGCGAGGTCGAGCGCTGACCCCCCGCCTCTGAAACCGCTCCTGCCAGGGCTGTCGGGCCCCCGGGCGCACCGTGTGCTCCCGGGGGCCTGCCGTATGTGAGGCTGTGCCCCATGCCCGTCGTCCGTGACCTGCGCGTTCTGCTGCGCTTGAGGAACTTCAGACGCCTGCTCGCCGTGCGGCTGCTCTCCCAGGGCGCGGACGGGGTCTACCAGGTCGCGCTCGCCACGTACGTCGTCTTCTCCCCGGAGAAGCAGACCTCGGCCGCCGCGATCGCCTCCGCGATGGCGGTGCTGTTGCTGCCGTACTCCCTGGTCGGCCCGTTCGCCGGTGTCCTGCTGGACCGCTGGCGGCGCCGCCAGGTCTTCCTCTACGGCAATCTGGCACGCGCGGTGATGGCGGCCGCCACCGCGGTGCTGATGGTCGCCGCCGTGCCGGACTGGCTGTTCTACGTCTCCGCCCTGTGCGTCACCGCCGTCAACCGCTTCGTCCTGTCCGGGCTGTCCGCCGCGCTGCCGCGCGTGGTCGACGCCGAGCGACTGGTGATGGCCAACTCCCTGTCGCCGACCGCCGGTTCCCTGGCCGCGTTCGCGGGTGGCGGTCTCGCCTTCCTCGTACGGCTGCTGGGCGCGGACTCCGACGCTGCCGTGGTGCTGCTGGGAGCCGCCCTCTATCTGTGCGCGGCCCTCACCTCGCTCCTCATGGCCCCGGAACTGCTCGGCCCCGACCGGGGCGCGGCCCGACCCCGGCTGGGAACGACACTGACCGGCACCGCGCGCGGCCTGTTGGCGGGCATACGGCATCTCGCCGCACCGCCGCGCCGGGAGGCTGCCCGGGCGCTGGCGTCGATGACGCTGATGCGGTTCTGCTACGGCGCTCTGACGGTCATGGTGCTGATGCTGTGCCGTTATGGTCTGACCTCGAACACGAGGGACGGGCTGCGCCTGCTCGGGCTGGCGCTGGGACTCTCCGGTGCCGGGTTCTTCGCGGCGGCCGTCGTGACGCCGTGGGCGGCGGGACGGCTCGGGCCCGTCCGCTGGATCGCCGTGTGCGCCGGCTTCGCGGCAGTCCTCGAACCCGCCCTCGGCCTGCCGTTCACCACCGGCCCCCTGCTGGTCGCGGCGTTCGTCCTGGGACTGACCACTCAGGGCGCGAAGATCGCCACGGACACAGTGGTGCAGTCCGCGGTCGACGACGGCTTTCGCGGCCGGATCTTCTCCGTGTACGACGTGCTGTTCAACGTCGCCTTCGTGGGCGCTGCGGGCGCCGCCACACTGATGCTGCCACCGGACGGCCGCTCGGCCGTGCTGGTGATCACGGTCGCTGTCATCTACGCGGCGGTCGCGGCCCTCATGGTCGGTTTCGAACGCCGGTAGAGGTCACACCGATGGTTCCTTGATGAAGAGTGGTGGAGGGTGACGAAGGGTGGCGGAGGGCGAGGAAGGAGCGATGTTTCACGTGAAACATCGCCCCTCGGTGTTCTCCCCGGGGTCATGTTTCACGTGAAACATGACCCCGTCGCGTGCTGTCAGTTCGGCCCGTCCTGCTCGGTCCACCACTCCTTGAGGGCCTCGACCGCCGCGTCGTACTCCATCGGCCCGTTCTCCAGGCGGAGCTCCAGCATGTGCTTGTACGCCTTGCCGACGGCCGGACCGGGCTTGATGCCGAGGATCTCCATGATCTGGTTGCCGTCGAGATCCGGGCGAATCGCGTCGAGCTCCTCCTGCTGCTGGAGCTGGGCGATGCGTGCCTCCAGACCGTCGTACGCCCGGGACAGCGCGGTCGCCTTGCGCTTGTTGCGGGTGGTGCAGTCCGAGCGGGTCAGCTTGTGGAGCCGGCCGAGCAGCGGGCCCGCGTCACGGACGTAGCGGCGGACCGCGGAGTCCGTCCACTCGCCGGTGCCGTAGCCGTGGAAGCGCAGGTGGAGCTCGACCAGACGGGAGACGTCCTTCACCAGCTCGTTGGAGTACTTCAGCGCCGTCATGCGCTTCTTGGTCATCTTCGCGCCGACCACCTCGTGGTGGTGGAAGGAGACCCGGCCGTCCTTCTCGAAACGCCGTGTGCGCGGCTTGCCGATGTCGTGCAGAAGGGCAGCCAGGCGGAGGGTCAGGTCGGGGCCCTCCTCCTCCAGCGCCATCGCCTGCTCCAGGACGATCAGTGTGTGGTCGTAGACGTCCTTGTGCCGGTGGTGCTCGTCGCTCTCCAGACGCAGGGCCGGCAGCTCGGGCAGGACATGGTCGGCGAGACCGGTGTCGACGAGCAGGGTCAGGCCCTTGCGCGGGTGGGCCGACAGGATCAGCTTGTTCAGCTCGTCCCGGACCCGCTCGGCCGAGACGATCTCGATGCGTGCGGACATCTCCTTCATCGCCGTGACGACCTCGGGGGCGACCTCGAAGTCGAGCTGGGCGGCGAAGCGCGCGGCCCTCATCATGCGCAGCGGATCGTCGGAGAAGGACTCCTCGGGCGTGGCGGGGGTGCGCAGCACGCGGGCCGCGAGGTCCTCGAGGCCGCCGTGCGGGTCGATGAACGTCTTCTCCGGCAGCGTCAGGGCCATCGCGTTGACGGTGAAGTCACGCCGGACGAGGTCGTCCTCGATGGAGTCGCCGTACGACACCTCGGGCTTGCGCGAGGAGCGGTCGTACGCCTCCGACCGGTAGGTGGTCACCTCGATCTGGAAGCATCGATCAGCATCTCCGGCGCGGACCCGCTTCTGCGCCCCGACCGTGCCGAAGGCGATCCCGACATCCCACACGGCGTCGGCCCACGGCCGCACGATCTTCAGTACGTCCTCGGGGCGGGCGTCGGTGGTGAAGTCCAGGTCGTTGCCGAGCCGGCCGAGCAGCGCGTCCCGGACCGAGCCGCCGACCAGGGCGAGGGAGAACCCGGCCTCCTGGAAGCGACGCGCGAGATCGTCGGCGACGGGGGCCACCCGCAGCAGCTCGCTCACCGCGCGCTGCTGCACCTGGCTCAGGGCAGAGGAAGTGTCTTCGTTGGCGTTCGGCACAACAGAAAAGAGTACGTGGCCCGGGCTGCCGGCCGCGCCGTCGATGTTCCTGCGGGGACACCCTGCGGGCGCGCGGGGACGGCACCCCGTGGGATGCCGGCGACAAACCCCCTGTCACTCACCCAGTACCAGCCTTTGTGACATAACGAACAGCATCCCCGGATACACCCATATCCAGGGCAGTCGTCGGCGTCCCATGATCGTGTGGCCGCCTCCGCGGCACTTCCCTTCAGCGCGCATCGTTACCATGCGTGGACGCACATTCCGACGACCACTGACGACGAGGGACGGGCGAGCGCGTGGCCGAGGCGGCAGACTTCCAGGGGACCTGTCCCTCACCTGCCCGCCGCCTGCTGAGGCGCGCCGGGGCACTGCTCGCCGGAACGCCCCTGCTGGCCGGACTGCTCCAGCTGCCCGCCGCGGCGGCCGCGCACGCCGCCGGCCAGGATTCCCTCCGGTCCGCGTCGGGCTCGCGCACGGTGGCCGTCTCCCTCGACTCCCTCAGCCCCAGCGTGCCCTCGGACGGGGACACGCTGACCGTCTCGGGCACCGTGACGAACAACGGCAGGCAGGCGGTCACCGACGCCCACGTGGGCCTGCGCGTGGGTCAGGAACTGAACACCCGCTCGGCGATCGACGCCGTGGCCCGGCGCACCGCGTTCGAGCCGGGCGCCGACGGCTTTGAGGTCGGCGGCAAGTACGTCCAGAAGTTCCCCAAGCTCTCCCCGGGCGTCGCCGAGCACTTCAACCTCTCCGTGCCGGTCGACAAGCTGAACCTCGGCGAGGACGGGGTCTACCAGCTCTCCGTCTCGCTGTCCGGGCAGACCTCCGGACAGCCCTGGGAGCAGGTCCTGGGCATCCGGCACACGTTCCTGCCGTGGCAGCCGGCCGATGCGGACACGAAGACGAAGACGACCTATCTGTGGCCGCTCGTGTCCCCCGTCCACATGACCGCCGAGACGGGCCCCAGCGCCCAGCAGACGCCGGTCTTCCTCAACGACGACCTGGCCAAGGACATCGCTCCCGGCGGCCGCCTGGAGCAGATGCTGTCGCTGGGCAAGAACCTCGACGTCACCTGGGTCATCGACCCCGACCTGCTGGCATCCGTGGACGCCATGACCCGCAACTACCGCATCCAGACGGACGGCGGCACACCCACCCCGGGCACCCACCAGGCGGTCGCCAAGCAGTGGCTCGCCGAGCTGCAGCAGGCGGTGACGGGCAAGGAGGTCGTGGCACTGCCCTTCGCCGACCCCGACCTGGCTTCCCTCGCCCACCGCGGCACGAGCGTGACCGGCTCGCTGAGCCAGCTCAAGGACGCCACCGACGTCGCCGCCGGCACGGTGGAGACGGTGCTCCACGTGAAACCGAGCACGGACTTCGCCTGGCCCGTGGACGGCGCCGTGGACCCCTCGATCGTCAAGGTCGCCACCTCCGCGGGCGCCGACAAGGTCATCGCGCGCAGCGACAGCCTGCGGGAGACCGGCGACATGACCTACACGCCCTCGGCGGCCCGTCCCATCGGCGGCGGCACCACGGCCGTCGTCGCGGACGAGCGCCTGTCGACGGCGTTCGAGGGCGACATGTCGCGAGCCGGCGCCACCACGCTCGCCGTGCAGCAGTTCCTCGCCCAGAGCCTGGAACTCCACGACCAGACGAACGAACAGCGCAGCATCGTCGTGGCCCCGCAGCGCATGCCGACCGCGCACCAGGCCCAGGCCATGGCGCAGGCGCTGACAGCCCTCCAGCAGAGCACCTGGTCCCAGTCGCAGGACCTGGCCGCGGCCGCCAAGGCCACGCCGGATCCCGGTGCCACCACGAAGGTCCCGTCGACCACCGCCTACCCTTCCTCGCTGCGCAAGAAGGAACTGGGCCGCTCCGCCTTCGCGGCGATCGCCAGAACGCAGGACAAGGTCAACAATTTCAAGGTCGTCCTGACCAACGAGTCCCGGGTCGTCACACCCTTCGGACGGGCCATGAACCGGGAGATGTCCACGGCGTGGCGCGGCCGGGCCGGCGAGGCGAAGCACTTCCGGAACGGCGTGGAGGCGTACCTCGACGACCTCTCCGAACAGGTCAAGCTGATCGACAAGTCGGAGACGAAGCTCTCCGGCCGCAGCGCCACGATCCCGGTGACCGTGCAGAACAACCTGGTGCAGGACGTCGACCACCTGGTGCTGCGGCTCACCTCGACCAATCCCACCCGTCTCAAGATCGGCGGCAAGGCCTACTCCGAACAGTCCGTCACTGTCTCCGGCGGGCACAGCCAGTCCGTGAAGTTCACCACATCGGCCAACGCCAACGGCCCCGTGACGGTGGTCGCCCAGCTCTACACGCAGGACGGCCGGGAGTACGGTGCACCCGTCACCTTCGACGTGAAGGTCACCGAGATCACGGCCACGGTGATGCTGGTCATCGGCGGCGGTGTCCTGCTGCTCGTCCTCGCCGGTTTCCGCATGTACACCCAGCGCAAGCGGGCGGCGGCCCGGGAGACCGCCCAGGGCGCCGAGACGGCCGAGGACGCCGGGAAGACGGACGCGGACAGCGGTGAGGGCGGCACCGGCGGAACCGGCGAGAGCGCAGACGAGCCGGAAGGCGGCGCCCCGGAGCAGCCGAGTGACCCGGCACCGGACACCGCAGCGGAAAACGCCGACCCGTCCGGCACGGGTGAGAAAGTGGACCGTTGAGCATGTCGTGGCCCGGAGGGCCCGGGACAATGAGGTGGGGTAATCCATGAACGCGCCGTACGACGGTGACCGCGGCCACGCCGTGGGCGGCTCGGGCGACCCCGACGCCCCGCCGCCCGAGCACGGCCAGGCACCGCCGCAGCCGCCCGCGGACATGTACCTCCAGGACGCCTACGACGAGGACCCCTACCGGGCTCAGGACCTCACCGCGCAGGACCCGGTCGGCGAGGCACTGTACGACCGCGCCGCGCACCCCCCGCCGCCACCCGGCGCCCACGGGCCCCGGCAGCCGCTCTACGGGCAGCCCCCGCAGTCGCCGTACGCCCCCGACCCACGGGTGTGGGCACAGACCCCGCCGCCGGAGCCGTCGGGCGCCACCCAGTACCTGCCGCACGGCGAGGACCCCCGCACCACACAGTTCGTCGGCGTCGACGACCTGGTCAGCCACTCCGGCGAGAACCGCCACGAGCCGGACGCCTTCGCCCACCTCCTCCAGGACCAGCAGCAGGGCGGCTACCAGGACACGCGCCGGAGCGGCTACGGCTACCCGGACCCCGGACAGCACGGCTACCAGCCCCCGCAGCGGTCCGACGGGCACCCGCCGGTCGAAGCGCCCTCGGTTC
>NZ_POTZ01000019.1 GCF_003236365.1 Streptomyces sp. NTH33 | reverse complement strand
GTCCGGGTCGCCGGGGGCGGGGGTGGTGGAGTGCAGCTCCCGGTACCGGTCGCGCACGTCGGGCCGGCCGGCGCGGTCCAGTTGCAGGGGCAGCCACTTGGGTTCCAGGTAGGTCTCGCCCCGGCCTGCCGCCCACGCCTTGACGGTCTGGACGAGTGCGGCGCGGTTCCAGCCGACGGCCTCGTCGGTCCGGCCGAGGCAGAGCAGCGCCACCGCGTGCCGCAGGGACTGCCGGGCCCGGTGGGCCCACCAGTCGGCGGCGATGCGGGAGAGCCGCTCGCGGGACATGAGTTCCCTGACCTCGCCGGCCAGGGCGTGGCCGCGCAGCGGGTGGCTGTGCAGCAGTCGCTGACAGCGGTTGAGCAGGTCCTCGCAGAGCGTGCCGGGGCGCTTGGCTTGCTCCTCCAAAGCGCTGAACTGGTCGGCGAGTTGACGTACCGAGCGGGTGCGGATCTCCACCCGGCGGCCGTCGACGAAGAGCAGTGACGGCATGGTCGGCGGGTTTTCGTCGCCCCGGACGATGAGCAGGAAGTCGATGTCGGACGAGGGGTTGCCGAACCCCTCCGCCACGGAGCCTTCGAGTACCACGGCGAAGTCACCTGCCGGGGGCGGCAGTTCGGTGAGGGACTTGTCGAGCAGGTCGTGCAGTCGGTCCTCGGTGAGGATCACGGATGTGTCTCCGTCCTTCGGCTGTCCGGGGGTACGGCCGGGCCGCCGGGGGTGTCGTCGGCCGGCGGGTCGGCGAGTACGGTGACCGTCCCGGCGGCGCCGTCCACGCGCAGCAGGGTGCCGGTGCGGATCTCGGTGGTGACGTCCTTGACCTGGACCACGGTCGGAATGCCCAGCTCCCGTGCCACGACGGCCACATGGGTCAGGGGGCTGCCGCGTTCGACGAGCACGGCGGCGGCCGAGGTCAGCGCGGGCACCCAGCCGGGGTCGGTGCGGTAGGCGACCAGGATGCCGCCGCCGATCTCGCGCGGGCTGTCGGTGACCACCGCGGGCCCTTCGGCGACACCGGGGCAGCAGGGGGTCCCGCGCAGTTCACGGACGCCGCTGCGGGCGGCGGGGCCGCCGGTCCAGCCGGCCCGCTCCAGATTGCCCGACCAGTAGGGAGCGCCGCGGGTGGTGAAGCGGGGCGGTGCGTGCAGCGTGGCGCCGGCGGCGAGTCGCCTGCGGCGCAGCGCGGCCAGCTCCTTCAGTTCGGCGTGGGCGATGTGGCCCTCGTAGGCGCCCCGCACCTCCTCCAGTCTCAACATGAACACATCGGCCCAGGAGTCGATGGCCCCGGCGCGGGCCAGGTCGCGGCCCATCGCGCGCAGCATGCGCTTGGCCGCGCCGAAGGCACGGGTGCGGCAGAACCTCAGCCGTTCGCGGTCGGCGAGCGCGGCCCGGGCCTTGCGCCGCACCCGCTCGTACACCCAGCGGCGGGGGCCGCGCAGCCGCCGGTCCAGGTAGGCGTCGGCCTCTTCGCCCCGGCCGCCCAGGCCGCCCCGGCCGCCCGGGCCGCCCGGGCCGCTCGCCGCGGCGCCCGGCAGCGCCTCGCGCAGCAGGGCGAACAGCCCGGCCGGGTCCTCCCGCAGGTCGGGCACCTCCAGCTTGAGTTCGTCGGGGCTGCGGTAGCCGTAGGCGGCGACATACGCGTCGACGGCGGCCAGGACGTCGGTGTGGCCGCCCTCGCGCAGCGCCCGGTGGGCGTCGGCGTCGTCGGTGCGTTCCAGCAGGCGCCGTACCTCGTCGTCGGCCCGCACCCGCGCCGCCAGGCCGGCCAGCGCCCGCGCCGGTTCGGCGGACTCGACGGGGCCGCCGGGGGCGGCCGCGGCCCAGGTGAACCAGTCGGGTGCGTCCGGCAGCCATCTGCGGGTCAGCAGGGCCAGCACGCCGACGGAGAGCAGGACCGTGGCGTCCAGGACCTGCATCGGGCCCCACTTCTCGATGAGTTCCCTCTGCAGCCTGCGAAAACTCCGGTAGGTCTCATCACCGGGCAGCGCGTCGTAGTCGACGTTGTCGAACACCTCGTACATTCGGTGGAAATCCCGGTGGAAGGTCTCCATCGATTTCCGGACGGCCAGAAACCTTCCGGTGAAGACCGCCGTACGGGTCAGACGGGAGAACCGGCCGCGCAGCCCGGTTCGCGGCGTGAAAGGGTGAAGGGCGTCGGCGCACTCGTCGGAAATACTCTCCGAGACGCCCAGCGATTTCTCCAGCACACGGCGGTTCAGCGGGTACAGCGGGGCCAGGCGCACCATGCGGTACCAGTGGTACAGGTTGTAGTAGACCCGTCCGTGGAAGTAGCCGAGCAGACGAGGGGTCCACTCCTGGACCTCGCGCAGCTGTTCCCCCCTGACCCCCAGCGCGCGGGCGTAGCTCTCGTACACCTTGGCGTAGGTGTCGGCGGCGAAGCTGTAGGTGAGGGGGGAGACGACGCCGCCGAAGCTCTCGACGATGTTGGAGTTGTCCCACAGCCGCACCTCCCCCTCGGGGTCCTCGCGTTCCGCTCCGGTGCCGGGCGGGCGGCCGAGGGCGGTGACCGGCCGGCTCTGCAGGATCCACAGGGTGCCGTCCGCGATCGCCCACTCGATGTCCTGCGGGGTGCCGTAGTGCGCCGTGGCGCGCACCCCCACCTGGTGCAGCCGGGCCAGGTCCCCGGCGGTCAGGGACAGGGCCCCGCGGTCCTCGGGGGCGACCGGCGACACCGCGCAGCCGGGGCCGGCGCCGGCGTCGTAGCGCTCCCGCTTCTCGCCGGTCACGGTGGTCAGCGGCTCGCCGGTGGCGGCGTCCATGACCACGGTGTCGGCGTCGACCGCGCCGGAGACCAGCCCCTCCCCCAGCCCGTGGACGGCACTGATCACATGGCGGTCGCCGCGGCCGGTCGCCGGGTCGGCCGTGAACAGTACGCCACTGCGCTCGGCGGGCACCATGCGCTGCAGGACGACCGCGACACCGCCGGTGTCCGGCGGCAGCCGGAGCCGCGCGCGGTAGCGCAGGGACCGTTCGGAGAATCCCGAGGCCCAGCAGCGGCGGACACGGGCGGTGACCTGGTCGAGGCCGCGGACGTTGAGGAAGCTGTCGAACTGGCCGGCGAACGAGTGCTCCGTGCCGTCCTCCTGCGCACCGGACGAGCGGACGGCCACCAGGCCGCCGCCGACCTGCGCGTAGGCCAGGGCGATGGCCTCGGTGACGCGCTCGTCGAGGGGCGCGGCCTCGATCAGCGCGGCGATCCTGGCGGCCAGTGCGGCGATCCTGGCGGCGGTCTCGCGGACCCCGCGCTCGCCGTCGCCGCCCCGGCCTGCGGCCGGCAGGGCAGCCAGGCACTCGTCCAGTCCGCTGCCGCGGACGAATTCCGCGAAAACGTCCAGGCCGATCACCGACCAGCTCGGTACTTGAAAACCGGACGCGGTCAGCGCGTGCAGGTTTCTGCCCTTTCCACCGGCCCATTCAGCGATTTCGGACGCGTCACTGGCGGAGGTGAGGACGCGAAAGCAGTGGTGACCGGATCCTGCGGCGAGCGACAACTGGATTCCCTCCGGAGGATTCTCTTCGGACTTCACCGAGAGGTATCACGGCGAGGTCGGCGGAAACCCCCGCATTGACTGTTCCGGATCTTTCCCTGAACGTTTCCGGCCATGGTTCGGGAATGGACGACCGGCCTTGTGCATACCGTGTGTACGATCAACGGTCGTTGATCACGCAATGAACGAACGCCATGAACGAACGCGATGAACGAGGAGTCACGTGAGCGAGACCGAGGTCGCCACCGCACCGCGCCCGCTGCTGCTGGACGACGGCCGGCCCGCCGCCGCGGCCTGGTCGCTCGACCCCGGCATGCTGCACCTCAACCACGGCTCCTTCGGTGCCGTCCCGCTGGCCGCCCAGCGGCGGCAGAACGAACTGCGGGCCGAGATGGAGCGCGCCCCCGTCGTCTGGTTTCCGCGACTGCCCGCCCGGATCGCCGCCACCCGCGCCGAGATCGCGGACCATCTGCGGGTCGGCGCCCAGGACCTGGCACTCGTGCCGAACGCGAGCGCGGGCGCCAGCGCCGTGTACGCCGCCCTGGCCGCGCGCCCCGGCAGGGACGTCGTCGTCACCGATCACGGGTACGGCGCCGTCACCATGGGAGCGGAACGGCTCGCCCGCCGCTGGGGCGGCCGGGTGCGCACGGCCCGGGTGCCGCTCGCGGCCGACGCGGACGAGGCGTACCGGGCGGTGATGGCCGAGGTGGACGACCGGTGCGCGCTCGTCGTGCTGGACCAGATCACTTCGGCCACCGCCCGCGGCCTGCCGGTGGAACGGGTCGGAGCCGAGCTGGCACGGCGTGGCGTCGCGCTGCTGGTGGACGGCGCGCACGCGCCCGGGCTCCTCCCCGCTCCGCTGGAGGGACTGGTCTGCGACGCCTGGGTGGGCAACCTCCACAAGTGGGGCTGTGCGCCTCGCGGCACGGCGGCTCTGGTGGCCCGCGGCCCGTTGCGCGAACACCTCCATCCGCTGATCGACTCCTGGAGCGCCGCGGAGCCCTTTCCCCACCGCTTCGACCAGCAGGGCACCCTGGACGCCACCGGGCCCCTGGCGGCGCCCACGGCACTGGACTTCGTCGAACGCACCTGGGGCTGGGAGACGGCCCGTCGCTACATGGACGAGCTCGCCGACTACGGCGCCCGGGTGGTCGGCGCCGCGTTCGCCGACCCGGCGGGAGCGGTGGAGGGCGTCGACGTCGGGATGCCCGTGCCGGGCATGCGTCTGGTCCGCCTCCCCGAGAGACTGGGAACCACCCGCCTGGCGGCGGACGCGCTGCGCGACCGGGCCGCCGCCGAACTGGGGGCGGAGGCGGCCTTCACCAGCTTCGACGGGACCGGCTACCTCCGTCTGTCGGCCCACGTCTACAACACGCCCGCCGACTACGACCGTTTCGCCGAGTCCTGCGTGCCCGTCGTGCAGGACTGGGCCCGCCGGGCCCGCACACGCCTCTGACAGGGCGTGGTGAAGCCCTCCCGGTGCACGGTGTGACATCTGGCCGGTTCCGTGCGCTTGGTAAGTGCCGCCTGTGACGGGTGGGGTGTTCTTCGAGTCAGGGGTGGGGCATTGGGTCGCCGGACGAGGCGTGCGTGCAAGGGGTGGCTGGCCGGCGGGACCGTCGTCGTGCTCGGGGCGGGAGTCGTCACGTACGCCGCCGCCTCCACGCCGGGTCGGACGCAGGAGTACGGAGGCAAGACCGCCGTGCGCACCGTGCGGCTGGCGGATCACGGGGCGGGACGCAGGAGCCTGCCGCGGCAGGACACGGAGCGCTTCAGCGCCGCACTGCTGACCTGGGACGATCCGCATGCCGAGCTGAAGGGTACGGCGGAGGTCCGTGCCCGTTCGGCACGGACGGGCCAGTGGTCGCACTGGCAGGCTCTGCCGGACAGCCGGTTCGAGGCGCGTGGGGCCGGCTCGCGGGGCGGTACCGGCTCCGTGTGGACCGGTGATGCCGACGGCGTCGAGGTGCGGGTCGTCCGGGGCGACGGCACGGCCGCCCCGGGGCAGCCGGCGGGTCTGAGCGTGGCGTTGCTCGACCCCGGTACCGACCGTGGAAGCCGTTTCGCCGCCGCGCGGGTGGCCTCGGCGGACGACGGCGGTGGCACGTCGGGCCACGGCGGCGCGGCCGGGGCCGCGGTCGTCCAGGACACCGGCGCGGACAGCGACAACGCGCTCTCCTGCGCCGAGTCCCGCGCCCGGATGCGCACCCTTTGGCAGGAGTACCTCGCCCGCGGCTCCTCCGGCCCCGGCCACGACTTCGTCGTCGACCGGTGCGGCCAGGTCTTCGAGGGCCGCGGCGACGGCTCGGACGACGACACGGTCGGCATCTCCTGGATCGGCGACTACACGACCGCACCGCCCAGCCGCGCCGCGCTCGAGGCGACCGCGCGGATCCTGGCCGGGAAGTCCGGCGGGTACGGCGCCGATCCGGACTCGATCACGCTGCCGCGTCACCTCCGCGCCCACCTGCCCCGGATCGCGGCACTCGTCAGGTCCCCCGGCGTCTCGCACGCCCCGCGGACCTCCGACTACAACGGGGACGGCGTCGCCGACCTGGCCGCCGGCACCCCGAAGGCCAACTCGGTGACGGTGATCCCGGGCGGCGCCGACGGCCCGGTCGCGGCATCGAAGCTGACGATCACGCAGGACAGCCCGGGCGTCCCCGGCTCCACCCGGCCCGGTGACGGCTTCGGCGCCGCCATCGCGTGGGGCGACGTCAACGGCGACGGCTACGCGGACCTCGCCATCGGCGCCCCCGGCAAGGACGACGCCGAAGGCAACGCCGACCGCGGCTCGGTCACCGTCCTGTACGGCCCCGCGCTGAACACCGGCTTCTCCTACACCACCTCGGGTGTCGCGGCGGCCGGGGCCCGGCTCGGTTCCGCGGTCGCCGTCGGTGACTTCGACGGCGACGGCACGGCGGACGTGTTCTCGGCCGGCACCGGCGGGGGCGGCACCTGGAACGTCCGGCTGACCGGCGGCGCCACCACCTCCGGCAGACTCACCACCGCCACGGGTCCGGTCGCCGGTCCGGACGCCGCGACGGGCGACTTCAACGGGGACGGGTACACGGACGTCGTCCTCAACCACCTCGACAGCGGCGGCATCGGGCGGGTGGCGCTGTTCACCGGATCGGCGGCCGGCCTGACCGAGGCCGGCACGAAGTCCGTCAGGGGCGGCCGCTCCGTCGCCGCGGGCGACATCGACGGGGACGGCTACGACGACCTCGTCATCGGCCGGCCCCACCCCTCCGAGTCCGGCGGCACGCCAGGCGGCCACATCGCCGTGCTCCCCGGCTCGGCGAAGGGCCTGACCACCACCGGGACGAAGGTCATCCACCAGGACGCCGTCGGCGTGGCCGGCGCCGACCGGTCCGGCGACGCCTTCGGCTTCTCGGTCTCCGTCGGCGACTTCGACGCCGACGGCTACGCGGACGTCCTGGTCGGCGCCCCCGGCGAGGACTTCACCCGCGACGGCGTCGACCGCGCCGACGCCGGTCAGGCCACCCTGCTCCGGGGCACGCCCTCGGGCCTGACCGTCACCGGCTCCTTCACCCTCTGCCAGGACACCCCCGGCATCCTGGACGCCACGGAGAAGGGCGACGGATTCGGCTCCTCCGTCTCCCTCACCGACCTGTCCGGCCACGGGCGCACCGGCCTCGTCATCGGGTCGGAAGGCGAGGACGCGGGCGACGGCCTCCTGCTGTACACGCCCGTCCACAGCACCGGCTTCGGCCTTGCCCGAACCGTCGCGCTGCGCAGCACCACCCTGGGCACACCCGCCGGGGCCCACCTGGGGCAGGTACTGGCGCCCTGACACCTCCGCACCGCGACAGACCGTCACGATCACATCACGGGATCAGCCCAACACCTGACCAGGGGGGTAACAGCCCGGATGATGTCGGTTACCATCCGTACCATCGCTCCCCTGGGGTGAACCATGCGTATCCGCGTCACTGCTGCCGCGGCCGCCGTCTCCGGCGTTCTCGCCCTGACCGCCTGCACCAGCAGCGCGGCAACCGCCGACAGACATTCCGACAACGGTGCCAAGCCCGCCGACACCGCCGAGAGCAGCGGCGAGCCGGCCGGCCACATCACCGAACGCTCCGTCAAGCCCTGGCCGTTCACCGTCGCTTCCGGCACTCTCGCCTGCAGCGGCCAGGCCGTCACCTTCACCATCCCCGAAGGCACCTACGGCCTCAACGACGCGGCCCAGCGAAAGCACCCCGCGCCCGACCCGATCTGGGCCGACGACCCCAACAGCCCGGGCAGCAGGATTCCCCTCACCGAGGTGATCGCCAAGGGCCTGCAACTCTGCAGGTGACCCGGACGACGAGAGGGCGCTGGACACAGGAGACCCCTGACTCGGCGGCGTACCGCCCGCACCCCAGGGCGGTGCCGCCCCAGCCTGTTCGACGGCGGCCGAGGCGTTCACCCCCGCGAGCCCGGTCAGACCGGCCGCTCTCCGTGGACGCGGTGGGGCTCGGCGTCGGCCCACTTGACGTCCAGGCCGAGCCCGGGACGGCCCGTGTCGGGCCGCAGGGCGCCGCCGACAGGGGACAGCGTGCCGTCGAACACCAGGTGCTCGAACCGGACGTGGTCGTGGAAGTACTCCAGGTGCCGCAGCCGGTGTACGGCGCAGAAGGCGTGGGCCGAGACCGCGGGGGCGCAGTGCGCGGACAGGTCCAGGTGACGGGCCGCCGCGAGGCCCGCGACCTGCAGTACGCCGGTGATGCCGCCGCAGCGGGTGACATCGGCCTGGAGGCAGTCCACCGCGTCCGCCTCCACGAGGTTGACGGCGTCGCGCAGGGTGTAGGCGTACTCCCCCGCCGCGATCTCCAGCCGCGCCGGTCCGTTGTTCCGGAGCAGCCGCAGGCCCTCGATGTCCGCGGAGCTCACCGGCTCCTCGAACCACCGCACGTCCCATTCGTCCATGAACCTGTACGCCCAGTACAGCGCCTCCTTGCGGCCGAGGGCGCCGTTGGCGTCGGTGAGGAGCTCGGGCCCGTAGCCGACCGCCTTGCGGACCGCGGTCAGTCGCCGTGGGTCGCGGTCAGGTTCCCTCGACGTCTTCAACTTGACCCGGGGAATGCCCTGTTCGACCCAGCCGGCGAGCTGGTCGGCGAGACGGTCCAGAGAGTAGTTGGTGAAGCCGCCGCTGCCGTAGACGGGGACCCGGTCGTGGTAGGCCGGGAGCGCGTGGATCAGCGGTACGTCCAGCAGCCGGGCCTTGAGGTCCCACAGCGCGATGTCGGCCGCGGAGAGCGCCATGGCTCCCACACCGGGCCGGCCGGCGTTGCGGATCTGCTTGCCCATCAGGTCCCACAGCGCCGGGGGCGAGGCCGGGCTCCGTCCCCTCAGCAGCGGGGCGAGTTCGCCGGACAGGAAGACGGCGGTCGACACGTCCCCGTAGGTGTAGCCGATGCCGGTCCGCCCGCCCGCGTGCACCCGGACCAGGACCATGGTGGTGGAGTCCCACTCCAGGGTGCCGTCCTGCTCCTTGCCGTCCGGGCCGTCGGTGGGGAGTTCGAAGGCGTGCACGTCGACGGCGTCGATCCGGTACTCCTTCGGCGCCGGCTCGGCGGCCGCGGCGGGATCGCCGGGCACCAGTGGCGTCCCGGCGGGTGTTCCACCGGCTCGGTGACCTTCTGACGCATGCCCTTGCATGATGTGACGCACTCCCTCGGACGCGCACCTGTGTCCTCACCTGTGGGTGACCCTCCGCGGCCCCGCCCAAACGGTGCGTCGCTCCTCCCCACCCGCACGGCGGGACGGCGCCGGCGGCCGGCGCGGTGCGGCGGCAGCGCTTCGGGTACTCGCCCGTTGCCCGGCCGTCGGCATCGCCGGACGAACCACGCCCCGAGGAAGGACACGCATCCCATGCGGCACGACGAGATCATCGGGAACGTGCAGGCGCTCGCTCAGCTGCCGGACCGGGCGGCGGCCGGGCGGGCGGTCCGGGCCGTGCTGAGCACGCTGGCCGAACGGCTGCCGTCAGGGCTCGCGGAGCATGTGGCCGCCCAGCTTCCGCCGGAACTGGCCGCGTCCGTGCGGCAGGCGGCGGAGTCCTCCGCCGGCGGGCGCTCGCCCACCTCGGGCGAGCGGTTCGGCCTGACCGTGTTCGCCGGACGGATCGCCGGACGTGCGGGTACGGACGAGGACACGGCCGTGCGCGAGGCCACCGCCGTCATGGAGGTGCTCGACGCCGCGCTCACCCCGGAACTGACCGGGAAGATCGCCGCGGTGCTCCCCGCGGACATCCGTGAGCTCCTGCCCGCCGACCGCGCCGCCGAGAACCCGGACTGACACGCGGGTCCGGCCGGGTTCCCGCCGGGGGGACGGGTACCCGGCCGGAGATCCGAGACGCCACGGGCCTCGCGGCCCGACAGCCGGAGGGAGCAGGTGATCTCCGTGGTCTCTGAGACGGTGTCGGTGCCCGCCGACCACCTCACGTTGTCAGGTGACTTCGTGGTTCCCGATTCGTCCCGGGCGACCGTGCTGTTCGTGCACGGTGTGCACACGTCCCGCCAGGACCCTGCCGCGCGGTCCGTCGCCGCCGAGCTGCACAGGGCCGGATTCGGCACGCTGGCCGTGGACCTGTTCAGTGAGACCGAGGGCCGCCGGGCCGAGGCGATGAGCGAGCAGCGTGTCGACATCGGCGCGCTGGGCCGCCGTCTGATCGCCGCGGTCGACTGGCTGAGGATACAGCCGGACGCCCGGACACTGCCGGTGGTCCTCTTCGCCGCCGGGGCCGAGGCGGCCGCCGCCCTGATCGCGGCGGCGGCGTTGCCGGAGGAGGTGCTGACGGTGGTCTCATGGGCCGGTCAGCCCGAACTGGCGGACGAACACCTGGAGCGGGTCCGCGTGCCGGTGCTGTTCGTCGAAGGCGGCGAGGACCCCGAGGATCTCCGCTCGAGCAGGCAGGCCGCCGAACGGATCGCGGGCCCGCACACGGTGCGCGAGGTCCGGGGCGCCTCCCACCGGCTCCGGGAGCCGGGCGCGCTGAGCCGGGCCGCCGCGGTCGTCGAGGAATGGTTCACCGAGGTCCACCGGCCGGCCTGAGCCGGAGGGGCCGCAGAGGAGACGTTGCCGCCCCGTGCGGCGCACATGCCCTGTACCCCGGTACGGACGCAGCCGCATCGGTGGCGGAGGCCGTTCTCCCGCCCACGTCCAAGTGGCGCCCTCTCGCCGAGGGCGCCTGAGCCGCCGTGTTCCGTGGCGCTCTCCTCGGTGTCAGGCGGGCGTGTCCGAGTCGAGGTGGGCGAAGACGACCACGTTGGCCTGGTAGTCCTGGCGCGCGCGGTCGTAGGTGCCGCCGCAGGTGATCAGGCGCAGCTCGGGGGCCGAGGTGTCGGCGTAGACCTGGTCGTCGGGGAAGTCCGCCTTGCTGAAGGTCTCCACGGAGTCGACCTTGAAGCGTGCGACGGTGCCGTCGGCACGCGTGATGTCCACGAGGGCGCCGGGCGTGAGCTGGCCCAGCCCGGCGAACACCGCGGGACCGGTCTTGGTGTCGAGGTGGCCCGCGACGATCGCCGCTCCGCGCTCGCCCGGTGACGCCCCGCCCTGGAACCATCCGACCAGGTTGGCGTCGCCCGCCGGTGGCGCGCCGAGGTGTCCGGTCGCGTCGAGGGACAGCTTGGTGAACGGCGCGTCCACGCCGATGTCCGGGATCGAGATCCGGGTCGGCTCCGATCGGGACAGCGCCTTTTCGCCGGCAGCGGCGTCCGGGGCCGCGACGGCGCCGGGGCTCGCGGTCGGTGTGGCCGGTGTGCCCGGTGTGGCCGGCGTGGGCCGGTGGGAAGCGACTGCCGCGGGAGGCGGGTACTTCAGGGGCGTCATGGAGTTGTCTACGGACTGGTGGATGAGCACAAGGCCCAGCCCGACCATTGCCGTGGGCCACAGCAGGCGGAGCCGGCGTCGGCGCCCTGTGGACCTGGTCCCGCACTGCTGTGCCGGAGGCGGAAGCTGGGAAGCCATGGACGGTGCCTTTCGATCACGAGGTGGCGCCGGTGACGCCCGACGGTTCAAAGACCGCTGTCGCGGTCCGCGTCGTCCTCCACGGGAGTGGACGCGGACCGCGACAGCACATCGACGAGCGACAGCGGCCGGTCAGGCCACGGAGGAGTCCGACGCCTGACGGCGCCGCAGCATGTACGCGCCGGCTCCCAGGCCGCCGAGCACCAGCACGGACCCCAGGGCCAGGGTGTCCGGCGACTGGGCCAGTCCGCCGCCACCGGCGTGGACGCCGCCGTGCGGCCTGCCCTCGCCGCGCCGGCCGTGCTCGCCGCGCTCGCCGCGCTCTTCCTTGCCGCGCTCGCCGCGTCCTTCCTTGCCCTCACGGCCGTTGTCGTCACGACCGTTGTCGTCACGGCCGTCGTCGTCACGGCCGTTGTCGTCACGGCCGTTGTCGTCACGGCCGTTGTCGTCGGTGGTCGCCATGGCCAGGGCTCCGCCACCGGCGTGGACGCCGCCGTGCGGCCTGCCCTCGCCGCGCCGGCCGTGCTCGCCGTATTCGCCGCGCTCGCCGCGCTCGCCGCGCTCTTCCTTGCCGCGCTCGCCGCGCTCTTCCTTGCCGCGCTCGCCGCGTCCTTCCTTGCCGCGCTCGCCGCCTTCTTCTTCCTTGCCGTGGTCGGAGTCATCGCCCCGGGAGTCACTGACCTGGGCCGCCTTGGCCTGTGAAGGCGACAGGGCGGCCATGTCCACAGCGCACGCCACCGGTGCGGAGAGCGCTACGGATGCGGTCATCACCGCGGAGGTGAGCAGAGTACGGGTGATACGCATGGGTGTTCCTTCCGTCGCGACTACGAGAGCCGGCCCAACGCCCACTCAATCGGGAATCGCAGGTGCGACGTGATCACCTTCAGCCGATTTCTGACGGCCCACCACCGGAGTGCCGCATTCGGATGACGAGGCTTCACCCCATACGTCCGCGTGGGGGAACAACGGGGGCGATTGCGGTCGAACAGCGTGGTAATGACGGTCGGACAGGAGCGGAGGACGTAATGAACGCCCTGTCAGTCCGCCTCGTCGCGCAGCGCCGTGTGGATGCGGCGCAGCGAGTTGGTCAGCCGGGTGCAGTCGTCGCGGGCCACCGGTGCGACGAAGTACCGCCGGTTCCACCCGTACGGTTCTGCGGTCCTCGGGGGACGGCACGCGCCGGACCGGTCCGGCCTCCTCCATGCGGTCCACCAGGCGGGTGACGCCGCTGCTGGTGAGGGGGAGGTCGTCGGCGGGATCGCGCTGCGAGACCTCCTCGCCGGGCCGCCGGCAGAGCCGGACGAGGACTTCGAACATCGTGTGACCGAACCCGCGGTCCCGCCGCGGTGCGGTGTCGATCCGCTGCTCCAGGCGGGTGGCGGCCTTGATGAGCAGTCCGAAGTCGCGCACGAGTCGGCTGTTGGCGGCGCGAGCGGCCTGGTCGCCCCGCCGGGTCGCGGCATCCACCCGCCCGTGTCCTCTCCGGCTGCGGGGCCCTGCCCGGACCTCGCGCGCATCCGCCTGCCCGGCGGGTCTGCTGCCGCCTCATCCACCAGCGAACCGAGTGGGACGTCGTCGGTGGCTTCCCCACCGTGGAACGCGTCCACGCCCCCGGGGAAACAGCTCGCCGAGCTCCGCTGAGCAGCATGAGATCATGCTGCTGACCGGCCCCTGTTTCACAGCAGAAGAGGACGCCTGATGTTCGACAAGTTGAAGGACCTCAAGAACCTCAACCACCTCAAGGACAAGGTGGAGGACCTCGCCGAAGCTCACGGCGAGAAGATCTCCGAGGGGCTGGAGAAGGTCGGCGGCTTCATCGACGGCAGGACGGGCGGGAAGCACAGCGGCACCATCGACACCGCGGTCGACAAGGCGCAGGTCCTGGTCGAGAAGCTGGGCGACAAGAAGGCCTGAGGCCCGCGCCGTGCGGTGGAAACGAACAACCGGCCCGGCTCGTCCGTAGTATCACTGCGCGAGTGTCTCCGCGCAGGATCACTGTACGACCGGTGCTCCCGCCGCGCCGTCATCAGCCAACGAGAAGGGGCCAAGGCCATGTCCGAGAGCACGACGGTCACCGACCTGGCATCCCAGTACGCCGCCCAGGTGGCCGGCGACCTGGAGCAGAACCTGAAGGAGCAGGAACGTATCAGCGCCGAAATCGCCGCACTGCAGGACCAGTTGGCCACGCTGCAGCGCGATCACGGCGTACTGGTGAACATGCGGCAGGCGCTCGGCATGACGGCGCCGCCCGTGCAGCCGGCGGCCGGCGCGAGCGCCGCCGCCGTGCCCGCTCCCCGCAAGAAGGCCGCAGCCAAGTCCAGTACCACCGGGCGGAGTTCGGGCAAGGCAGGTAAGGCGGGCAAGAAGCCGGCAGCCAGGAAGTCATCGGCCGAGGCGTCCGCCGGGAAGGCGGGCCGGCCCACCCTGGTCGAACTCGTCCGCGGCCACCTCGGCGAACAGCGCGAGCCGCGCTCCGCGGCGGAGGTCGCCACCGCCCTGGGCCGTACCCATCCCGACCGCCCCGTCAGGGCAACCGTCGTACGCTCCACCCTCGAAGGCTTGGTGGCCAAGGGCCAGGCACAGCGCACCAAGCAGGGCACGTCGGTGTTCTACACGGCCTCGGCCGCCCCGGAGCAGGAACAGGCACAGCCGGAACCGGCCGGCGGCTGAAGCCGCCGTGCCCCGCCTCGGCAGCACGAGTGACCGAGCGGTCGTCGCCCGCGGGGAACGCGCCGGCGGGTGGCCGTGCGGTGACCGTGCGGGTCGGGCCGCGGTCGCCTCCGGGGCCGGGCGGGTGAGGACCAGGGCGATGACGACGACGCTGACGACCGTGAACATCGCGACCAGGGCGACGGCCACGGCCGGGACACCGTCGCGGACACCGGCTGCTGCGCCGAGCCCTGGACACCCGGTGTGGGCATCGAGTCCATGTACGAACGCGTCGAACAGATCGGCGGCCCCCTCACCGTGCACACCACACCGGAGGGCGCCACCGTCACCGCGGAGCTGCCTCTGTCCATCCCGGTCTGACGCACCTGTTCCGGCACGACTCTGGCCCCGGGGACATACCGAGCGGTATACAAGGCCCGTCGAACGCGCGACGACGGTGATGTCACGGTGCAGAAGGAGGACCTGATGGCCAGTCACGGACATGCGGACGGGATCGCGAGACGGCGTCGGTGGCCGGTTGCCGTGGGGGCGGCGGTCGGGGGGTGTGCTCTCGTGGCCGGTACGACGGCGCCCGCCACGGCGCACGGTGGCGGTGCCGGCCGGGTCACGCACTACGTGGCTCTCGGGGACTCCTACACCTCGGGTCCCGGCATTCCACGGCAGGTCGACGCCGACTGCGCGCGTTCGGACAGCAATTACCCCTCGCTCGTGGCGGCGGAGCGGAAGGCCGCCACGTTCAAGGACGTGAGCTGCGGCGGGGCGACGACCGAGGAGATGTGGAAGCCGCAGGGCACCAACGACGCCCAGCTCAACGCGCTGCGCCGGGACACCGACCTGGTGACGGTCCAGATCGGCGGCAACGACGTCGGGTTCGGCTCCATCATCTCCACCTGCGCCGGACTCGGCGCCCAGCAGCCGGTGGGCAACCCCTGTCAGCGCTACTACACCTCGTCCGGTGCCGACCGGTTGACGCTGAACATCGCGCGGACGGCGCCGAAGATCGACCGGGTGCTGCGGGCCGTGCACGCCCGGGCACCGCACGCCCGGGTGCTGGTCGTCGGCTACCCGGCCCTCCTGCCCGACGACGGCAGCGGCTGCTTCCCGTCGGTGCCGTTCGCCTCGGAGGACTTCCCCTATCTGCGGGACACCGAGAAGCGGCTGAACCTGATGCTCCGCATGGTGGCCGCCTGGAACCGTGCGGAGTACGTCGACGCCTACGGGCCCACGCGCGGCCACGACATGTGCAAGGCCCCGGCGGACCGCTGGATCGAGCCCTTGCAGCCGGCCTCGCCAGCGGCCCCGGCCCACCCCAACGCCAAGGGCGAGGAAGCCATGGCGCGTGCGGTGCTGGAGGTGCTGGGCCAGGGGCGCGGACGCGGCTGAGTCCCGCCCGGCGGGCGGCGCGTACCGGTGGGGCGGCTCACCGCATGCGGGCCATGAGGAGGGCGACGTCGTCGGGTTCGTCGGGGTGGCGCAGCTCGCGCAGGAGGTGGTCGCAGGTCTCCTCCAGGGGGCGCGGGGGACCCGCGAGAAGCCTCAGGAGAAGGTCGAGTTGCGCGTCCAGGGGGCGGCTGCGGGTTTCGACGAGGCCGTCGGTGTAGAGCAGGAGACCGTCTCCGGACCCGACCCGCACCTGGACGGTCCGGGAACGGACGTGGCCCACGCCGAGGGGCACGCCGGTGGGGACGTCGAGGAACTCCGGGGCGCCGCCGGCGGGGAGCAGTACCGGCGGCAGATGGCCGGCGGCGGCGATGCGGCAGCAGGCGCGGTACGGGTCGTACACGGCGTAGGTGCAGGTGGCGAACTGCTGCTCCAGGTCGCCGGTGATGCGGTCGAGGTGGTGCAGGAGTTCGGCGGGGTCCATCTCGAGCGCGGCCAGGGTGCGGGTCGCCATGCGCAGTTGGCCCATGGTGGTGGCCGCGCTGGTGCCGCTGCCCATGACGTCGCCGATGACCAGGGCCGTCCTGTCGTGGGGCAGGGGGATGACGTCGTACCAGTCGCCGCCGATGCCGGAGATGGACGAGGCGGGCTGGTAGCGGCAGGCGGTGTCCACGCCCGGGCGGTGCGGGGGTTTCTGGGGCAGGAGGCTGCGCTGGAGGTTCTCGGCGGCCTGGCGCTGGTTCTGGTAGTAGCGGGCGTGGTCGATGCTGACGGCCGCGCGGGAGGCGAGTTCGAGGGCCAGCACGGCGTCGTCGTCGGTGAACGGCGCCGGGTTGCGGCCGCGCGCGAGGCCCAGGGCGCCCAGCACATGGCCGCGCGAGATGAGCGGGACGGCCAGACAGGAGTGTGTCCCGGCCCTGGCGAGGACGGCTGCGGTGTGCGCCGGGGCGACGTGGGCCAGGTCCTCGCTGGTGAGGCGCGGGGCGAGGGCCGGCCGGCCGGTGACCATGCACTGGGAGGCCAGGTGGTCGGGGCCGTATCGGGCGAGGTGCCCGGCGGGAAGGGAAAGGGCCGGCACGGCGTGTGCGGTGAGCGCCAGTGTGCGGACGGCGGCCGGGCCACTGGGTGCCCAGCCCCGGTCGCTGCCCCGCAGCACGGCGTCCAGCAGGTCGACGACGGCGAGGTCGGCCAGCTCCGGCACACAGTTCCCGGCCAGTTCGTCCGCGGTGGTCTCCAGGTCGAGGGTGGTGCCGATGCGCGCCGAGGCGTCGGCGATCAGGGCCAGGCGCCGCCGTGCCTCGGCGGCCTCGGCGGACGCGCGGTGCTGCTCGGTGACGTCCACGAGTTCGACGGCGAGTCCGAGCACCTGTCCGGCGCTGTCCTCCAGACGGTAGTAGGAGACCGACCAGGCGTGGTCGCGGCCGCCCGGGTCGGCGGGGGTGGGCGCCACGAGGAACTGGTCCAGCAGCGGCTCGCCGCTGTCCAGTACGCGGTGCATCGCGTCCTCGATCGGAGCGGGATCCATGAAGTCCAGCACCTCGTGGACGGACCGGCCGACATGCCGGTGCGCCGGCCGGCCGTTGACGCGCTCCAGGACGGGATTGACCACCATGTAGCGCAGGTCGGCGTCCACGATCCCCAGCCCGATCGGGGATTGCGCGAACAAATGTGCGGTGAGCGCCAGGTCGCGCTCCGCGCGTTTGAGGACGGCGTGGTCGACGGCGATGCCCAGGGCGTAGACGCCTCCGTCCTCGCCCTGCAGCCGTACGTTGCGGAACTCCACCAGGCGGGTGCTGCCGTCCTTGTGCCGGATCGGGAAGGCTCCCGCCCAGCCCGTGCCCTCCGCCATCACCCGGGCGAACAGCTCCTTGACCAGCTCCCGGTGCCGCTCGTCGACCATCAGCCTGGCCGCGTACCGGCCCAGGGCCTCGTGGGCGCTGTAGCCGAAGATCTGCTGCGCCTGCGGGCTCCAGAACACCACCCGCCCGCGCGCGTCCAGGACCACCGCGGAGACGCTGAGCAGGTCCAGCAGGCCGCCCGACGGTGCCGGACCCGCGTAGTCGGCGCTCTGCCGGAGGGCATTGCCAGGCCTCACCGCCGACGCCTCCTCTCGGTCGCCACCGGTTCCTGCCCGCTTCCCCCCATGGTCCCTCACACGGGCCCGGTCGGCAGCACAGCGGACCGGGCGGTGCTCGCGGACGGCCCGCTGCATGGTCCGGCCGGCGAGGGTGCCGTCACAAGCGCGGGATACCGAACCAGTCCTTCGCGTCCTCCCCCGTGACCACGATCAGCATGACGACGCCCATCACGGCGCCGGCGCTCCACGCACCGTGGTGTGCCACCGCGCCGACAGCGCTGCCCGCGACGACCGTCCAGGCGACGACGACCACGCGGACACGGACGCCGTCGCCGCCGTGTCCCATCCTCACCGCGGTGAGGAGCGACATCGTGGCCAGGACGGTGAAGGGGAGTGCCACGAGGAGGAAGAAGGCCACGGCCAGCTCGCCCAGGGCGCCGCTCACCACGGTGGCAGCCGCCACCGCGAAACGCAGGGCCATGAACCCGCTGACCGCGCCCACCAGGAACAGCATGACGCGAACCGCCCTCACCGGTGCCGGCATGGCGCGTATGCGCATCACTCCCCCATTCGGTCCATCCGGCGATCACCGCCTGGGCGGCAGGGTGCCCGGCTTCCAAGTGGCGGTCAACGGCGAAGTGTTACAGGGTGCGGAAATGTGACCTCGACCGTACCGGCGTCGGGCAGCGGGTCGCCCGCGATGACGGCGTCGGCCTCCGGGCGGCTGTGTGGGCCACGAGGGAGGCACGGCGTGCCGGCCTCGGCGTACAGGTGCCGGTCACCTGTCGCGCGCTGCCCGTACCGGACCAGCACCCCGTGATCAAGGAGAAGGACATGCCCATCGACACCGTCGAGCGGTTCCTGGCCGCCCTCGACCCGCACCACCGGGAACACGTCCAGGGGCTGCCGCGCGAGGAGCAGGAGAGGCTCGCCGAGGCCTGGGAGACGGAGTTGCGGCAGGACACCGACCTCGACACGCTGAGCGAGCTGTCGCCCGCCGCGGCCGAGAGCGAGGCGGCGGCACGGGTCGCGAAGAAGCTCCTCGGGAAGTGAGAGGACACTCCATGATCGAGGCCTATTCCCTCACGAAACGCTACGGCGAGCGCATCGCCGTGGACGATCTCAGCTTCACGGTGCGTCCCGGTACGGTGACCGGGTTCCTCGGGCCGAACGGGGCCGGCAAGTCCACCACGATGCGGATGCTCCTCGGACTGGACGCGCCCACCTCGGGCCGGGCCGTGGTCAACGGCAGGAGCTACGCCGAGCACCGGGCGCCGCTGCACGAGGTGGGGGCGATGCTGGAGGCGCGCGCCGTCCACACCGGACGCAGCGCGTACCACCACCTGCTGGCGCTCGCCGCGACCCACGGGATCTCCGCACGCCGGGTGAACGAGGTGATCGACCTCGTGGGCCTGCGCGCGGTGGCCAAGAAGAGGGTCGGCGGCTTCTCGCTGGGCATGGGACAGCGGCTCGGCATCGCCGTCGCGCTGCTGGGCGACCCGGCGACGGTGATCCTCGACGAGCCGGTCAACGGCCTCGACCCCGAGGGCATCCTGTGGATCCGGAACCTGCTCAAGGAACTGGCCACCGAGGGGCGTACGGTCCTGGTGTCCTCGCACCTGATGTCCGAGATGGCGCTGACCGCCGAGCATCTGATCGTCATCGGACGCGGCCGGCTGATCGCGGACACCTCGGTGGCGGAGTTCACCGCGCGGGCCGCCGGGGATCTGGTGCGGGTGCGCACGGACCGGGCGGAGAAGCTGCGCGGTCTGCTGGCCGGCCCGGACGTGACCATCACCGCGCAGGAGGCCGGCGTGCTGCTGGTGACCGGGCTCAGCAGTGAGCGGATCGGGCGGATCGCGGCCGACGGCGGCGTGGCGCTGGCCGAACTGACGCCGCAGCAGGCGTCGCTGGAGGAGGCGTTCATGGAGCTGACCCGGGACGCCGTGGAGTACCAGGCACCGGCGGCGCAGCTCGTCGGCGCGGGCGGCGAGGAGCGTACGGCATGACGACGGCAACGGTGATTCCCGAGACGGAGCGGGGCGAGGTCACGCAGCTGCGGGTGATCCGCTCGGAGTGGATCAAGCTGCGGTCGCTCAGGTCGACGCTGTTCACCCTGCCGGCCGCGGTCGCCGCGATGACCGGTCTCGGCTTCCTGTTCAGCTACTTCACCGCGGACCGCTGGTCGCACCTGCCACCGCAGGAGCGGCTGGCCTTCGATCCGGCGCTGGTGAGCCTGCGCGGCTTCTTCCTGGCGCAGCTGGCCGTCGGCGTGCTGGGGGTGCTGGTGGTCAGCGGCGAGTACGCCACCGGCATGATCCGCGCCACCCTGTCCGCGGTGCCGCGCCGCCTGCCCGTGCTGTGGGCCAAGGCGCTGGTGTACGCCGCCGTGGCGTGGGTCCTGATGACGGCCGCCTCGCTGGCCGCCTTCCTGGCGGGACAGGCCGCGCTGTCGGGCCACCATCTGCAGACCTCGCTCAGCGCTCCGGGCGTGCCGCGCGCGGTGCTGGGCGCCGGACTGTACCTGACGGGTGTGGCCCTGATCGGGGTGGCGCTCGGGGCGCTGATCCGCAACACCGCCGGCGGCATCGCCACCCTGTTCGGTGTGCTCCTGGTGCTGCCGGTGCTCGCCCAGGCGCTGCCGTCGTCGTGGTTCGACGTGATCGACAAGTACCTGCCGAGCACGGCGGGGCAGGGCCTGCTCCACATCCAGCAGCAGCCGCACACGCTGGCGCCGTGGACCGGGTTCGCGCTGTTCTGCCTGTACGCGCTGCTGGCGCTGGCCGGGGCGGCGGTCGCACTCAGGCGGCGGGACGCCTGACGGCGCCCGCCACCGCGCGGTCAGCGCCGGGCGGTCAGCGCCGGGCGGTCAGTGCCGGGCGGTCAATGCCGGGCGGTCAATGCCGGGCGGCCGCCGTCACCGCCTGGCGCGCCGTCCGCTCCACCAGCGAGACGCCGTCACTCATCGACGCGCTGCCGTCCGACAGGACGGCGACGAGGTAGTGGTGCCCGTCCACGGTGACCCGTCCGACGCTGTTGACGTCCCAGAGTCCGGACGTGGTGCGCTGCAGCCAGCCGTTCTTCAGCGCCCATTCGGTGCCGGAGGCCGCCGAGACGCCCCATGCCTGGTCCTTCGCGACGCGGCCCATCAACGACGTGATGTAGGCGCGGGACTGCGCGTTCAGCGCCGAGGAGCGGGCCGTGTTCGACCCGGCCGGGTCGAACACGGCCCGCAGCAGCCGTACCTGGTCGCTCGCCGTCGTCTGCGTCAGCCCCCACTTCCCGCCGGGGCCGCCCTTGGTCGAGGTGAGCCCCAGGCGCTTGTTGGCCGCCTCCAGGCCCGGTGCCCGGCCGATCTTCCGCCACAGCACGTTCGTCGCCGCGTTGTCGCTGTTGCGGATCATCGGTCCGGCGAGCGCGCGTTCCTGGGCGGTGAGCTGCCGGCCGGCGTCCTGTGCCTGCAGCAGCAGCGCCGCGAGGATGTCGACCTTGATGATGCTCGCGGTGTCGTACGGGGCGTCCTGGCCGTACAGCACCGGCTCGCGGCCCGCGCCGTCGAGGCGGAGCACCGCCGCCGTCACCCGCGCCTTGGACTGGGGCTGGACCGCGGCGGTGACCGGGGCCTGCTCCATCGGCGCGGCGAGAGCGGGTGCCGCGTGCAGCGCGCCGGCGGAGAACAGGGCCGTCACCGAGGCCAGAAGCACACCGGCGTAGGCACCGGCACGCCGGACACGGCTCTTGGCGGCGGTCTTGCAGGGCGGCGGGGAGGGCGGATACGACATTCGGGCAGGCCTCGGCAAAGGGTCGACAAAGGGGAACCGAGGGTGAAGGTAGACAAAATGCGCGCCCGTTGAAGTGGCGGCCGTCACTGCGGGCCGCTTTCGGCCCGAAATGTGAGAAGAGCCATAGGCGGCCGGTGGACCGGCGCGACCGTGCAGCGGCCGCGGCGCAGGTGGGCGCGAGACGGTGGCACGGACGCCGTGGACCCCGGAGACGAGGTCCACGGTCGGTACCGTCAACTCGGCCTGATGGCGCGCGTGTTGTCCGACGGCGGCCGGCAGCCGCGGCAGGATCCTCCCGCATACGGCGGCGCGGGCTCCCGCCGCGCCTTCATCGGCGCCGCCTGGAGGACCGCCGCCGTCTGCGGGCACCGGCCGCCGGGCGGCCGACGACCGTCGGGACGACAAGCGCCGCCGGCGCCGCCCGCGGTGGCGCCGCCCCGGCGAGGTCGCGTTCGAGTTCGTCCAGGGCGCTGCGGGCCGCCGTGATCCGCTCCAGGAGGCGTTGCCGGTCGTCCGCGGCGGAGGCGGGGGCGGCCCGCTCCCGTTCGGCCGGCTCGTCCTTCTCCATCTCCCGGGCCTCGTCCAGCGACGTGATGACGACGCCGATGAGGACGTTGACCAGGACGAAGGAGCCCAGCAGGACGTAGGAGGCGTAGTAGAGCAGGCTCCAGCGCGACACCTCCAGGCCGCTGTGCACCGCGTCGCCGATGCCGTCCAGGGTCATCAGCAGGAAGAGGGTCAGGACGGCGCGGCCGATGGAGCCGTAGTGCTCGGGGTCCTGGCGGCCGAAGAAGACCCAGCCGACCATGGCGTACACGTACAGCAGCAGGGTGCCGACCAGGAGGAAGCTCAGGGTGCCGGGCAGGCTGCGGGCGACGGCGACCAGCACGATGCGCACCTGCGGCAGGAAGCGGGCGGTGCGCAGCACGCGCGCCAGCCGCAACAGCCGCAGCACCGTGGCGTTCTCGCGCACGACGGGCAGGAAGGCGCACAGGACCACGATCAGGTCGAAGGTGTTCCAGGAGTCCTTGAGGAAGTCGCGGGGGCGGTCGGCGTACGCGGCCAGCCGTATCAGGATCTCGACGGTGAACGCGGCCAGGCAGACCTGTTCGGCCAGCCGTAACCCCTGGTGCCACTGCGCCGCCAGGCCGGAGTACGTCTCCAGGCCCAGCAGCGCGGCGTTGAGCAGGATCACGGCGAAGACGGCGAGGGCGAACCAGCGGGCCTCGGTGACGGCCCGGCAGCGGCGTGCCAGCTCTCCGCGCAAGGACCGGGACGCGATGTCGGGGGTGTGGTCGTGCTGCTCCGGCATCTGCTGCCCTTGCTCCTTCTCCTGCGGTGGCGGGCCCGGCCAACCGGGCTGGGAGGACGGGCTCGTTGAGGGCTCGTCCCCCACCAGAGATTTCTACAGCACTGTAGATCGCACCTACCGCCCGGCCTTCTCGATTGGGGTCGAATGACCTTTTCGCCTTCTTCCTTCTGAGGTGGGGTGCTCAGAGCCCGGTGCACAAGGCGTGGAGGTAGGCAATGCTGCTGAGTCTGCCGGAACGCGAACGTCTGATGATCTGCACGGCGGCCAAGCTCGCCCAGGAACGCCGGGAACGAGGGCTGAAGCCGAACCTGCCGGAGGCCACGGCGCGCGTGCACGCCACCAGCGACTGCAGCATCACCGGGCCGGCCTGTGCTCGGTTACTCCTCGTGCTTCGAGCGAGCACGCCAGAGATCGGCACACCACATCGCCAGCACGAAAGGAAACGTGGCCGGAGTGAGTCCAACCGCTTCGATCCCGGCCTGCAACAGCAGCACGGCGGGAACGGCGAGGACGCATGCTCGCCATCCTCTGCCGGTGCTGAGCATGCCCACCGTGACGAGCACGGCGTTGAAGCCGTAGACACCGGTGGTGATCTCGTTGGGCGGGAACAACGGAAGTCCCCGCACGATTCCGTACGTCGCCAGTGCGGCTGCGAAGGCTCCCACTGCCAGGGTCCACCGTGAGACCGCGAGTCCGGCGAGGATGAACAGGCCCGGCAGCAGACCTGTCACGAGGAAGACCTCGGCCCCGCTGGCGAAAATGCCCAGTCCGAGAAAGCGGTGGGGCGGTGGTGCCGAAGGCCAGTGCCTGGACTCATGCAGGTACTCCAGCAGCCAGTAGGTGAACACGAAGGGCGCGGTGTAGGCCGGTACGCGCAGAAAGTACTGGGCGACGTGCGTGAGCAGCGTGGCTGCCACCGCGCCCCCGACAGCGACGAGTGCGGTGAGCCACAGAGGACGGAACGAGCCGGCGGCTCCCAGGGCGACCAGGACGGCGTTGAAGCCGTAGAGTCCCTGCCCGATCCGCTCGGCCGGTACCCGCAACAGCGCGGCGGTGGCGATCCCGACCGCGCTTCCGAGCAGTGCGCCCATCCCGGCGACCGGGCCGGAGATGAACAGCCCCACCAGGAACAGCACGCCGGTGAGCGTGTTGTTCTGCAGGTAGACCTGCGCGACTCCGCGAGGGAGCCCCCGCAATGCTTCGGGGCCGAGGGGATTGCGATGTTCCGGCGGGGCTGTCTTCGTGCTCACCAACGTTCCTCCGTGAGCTCCTTTCCATCTGGGTGCGTCCGGAGGGCTTCGGCCAGCCGGTACTGCGCGGTCACCGCGTCGGGAGCCAGGACGGTGGCCGTCGCCCCGCCGGCGGCCAGCGGGGTCAGCGACCACCACTCGCCGCTCGTCGGCTCCACCGGGTCGTTTTTCCAGACCACGGATTCGGTGGCCACGACCCGCGCCCCGGCGAGATAGCCGGCACTGGCCTCCAGGCGGGGGTTTCCGAGTTCGAGCGTCTGCCGCACCAGCGGTACTTCCCCGCGCGTGACGTGCGTGCTGGTCCGCAGCACACCGGGACGCTCACTGCTGCGCCCGAGCACCAGTACCTCGCGGCAGCGCACGAGCGCGTCCTCCGCCAGCTCCGCCCGGAACTCGGCCTCGTGCTCGGCGCGGGCGGTCACCACGGTGTGTTCCGGCAGGTATTCGAGGGTGCCGCCCTCGGCGACCTCTACGTGCACGGTGCTGCGACTGCTGCCCGGGCGGTGGCCGGGCAGCACCAGTGTGGCGGCGACACCGCGCAACAGCAGGCGCGCCCCCGCTCCGACCCGCACCCGCAGGTCCAGCTCGTCTCCGCCGAGTGGGCACGTTGCCGAGTTGACCAGGTGCACCACCACCCGATCCGTCGGTCCCGCGGCGAGTCGGACGGCCCCGCGCCGGGGCATCAGGGTCAGCGGCGAGGCCGAGTACAGCTCCCGGACGACGCTGCGGCCCCGCGAGTCGAGCTCCACGGTCAGGTACGCGCGGGCCTTCATCGCGCCAACTGCTTTCGCACCCAGGCCGTCACCTCCGGCGCTTCGGGGGTGTCGGTCAGCGATTGGGTGATCACTGGAAGCTCGCCGCGCATTCGGTGCGCGTCAGCGGTCATGACCGCCATGTCCGCACCGACCCGCTCAGCCAGGTCGATCTTGTTGATGACCAACAGGTCGGCCGTGGTCACGCCGGGACCGCCCTTGCGGGGCACCTTGTCACCTCCGGCGACGTCCACGACGAAGATCTGGACGTCGGCCAGCCCGCGGCTGAACACTGCCGTCAGGTTGTCGCCGCCGCTTTCGATCAGGATCAGGCGCAGACCAGGGTGGCGCTGCTCCAGGCGTTCGACAGCGTCGAGGTTGGCCGTGATGTCGTCGCGGATCGCGGTGTGCGGGCAGGCCCCGGTCTGCACGGCCTCGATCCGGTCCGGGTCAAGGACACCGGCGCGCCGCAGGAAGTCCGCGTCCTCGGTCGTGTAGATGTCGTTGGTCACCACAGCGAGCTCGACATCGGCACCGAGGGAGCGGCACAGGGCGGCGGCCAGTGCGGTTTTCCCGCTTCCGACCGGACCGCCCAGCCCGATGCGAAGCGGGCGTCCTGCGGCGGGCGCGGAGCCGAAGGGGTCTGGTTCCGCCGCGGTCGGATCGAAGTTCACCGGGTGCCGGTGGTCGCGGGCGTGCTGGTGGTCGTGCTGGTGGTTGTGGTCAGCTGGCAAAGAGCCGCACCTCGTCTCGATGGTGTCGTTGGTGGGCCTGCGCCAGCAGATCGAGCGCGGGAGCGCCCACCGCGGGGAGAGCGGCCGGGTCGTGCCCGGCCACGGAAGCGGCGTACTCGGTGATGCGTTCGAGATCCGGCCCGAGTGCGGCCACGGCAGCGTTCGCGGCGAAGGGGTCGAGCCCCAGCAGCCGTACAGCGGCCGAAGCGGGGCCGCTGATCGACAGGTACGCCGCCACAGCGGCGGCGTCCCGGGGTGTGCCCGCACGCGCGCCCCCCATCAGAGCGCCGATGAGGACCGGGTGGTGCGGTCTCGTGCACACCGCCAGCAACGCGTCAAGCGCTGCCGAGGGCCAAGCGACACGACCGGCGCGCGCGGTCCCGCGCCCCTGCGCGCGAGACGCCTCTCGCTGCGCGGGGGACGGCGTGCGCGCGTCGATCTCGGAGTCCAGCCGCCACCAGTGCCGGCCGTCGGCTCCCGCGTCGGCCGCGTGAGCGGCGGCGGCGGCGAACACCGCGGCCAGGCAACCCGCGCTCCGCAGCCGCCCGAACAGGAACTCCCGCAGGTCTCCGGGGCCGGTGACCAGACCTCGGTGGACAGCTTCCTCCACGCCGCCCGAGTGCACGTGGCCACCGCCCGGGAAACGAGCGTCGGCAAGGGTCAGCACAGCCAGCGAGTACGACATCGTCAGAACAGGAAGTAGCGTTGCGCCATCGGCAACTCCGAGACCGGATCCGGTTCGACGAGTTCCCCGTCGATGTGCACCGCGAAACTGTCCGGGTCCACCCGGATCTCCGGGGTGGCGTCGTTGAGCGGCAGATCGGCCTTGGTGGTCGAGCGGGTGTTGGTGACACCGACGAGCCTACGGCCCAGACGCAGCCGTTCGGGGAGCTCGGCGTCCAGCGCTGTCGGGGCGACGAAGTGCACGCTGCTCGCCGCAGCCGTCTTCGCGTGCGACCCGAACACGGGACGCGAGAACACCGGCTGCGGTGTGGGGATCGAGGCGTTGGCATCGCCCAGCGCGGCCCGCGCGGCGAACCCGCCCTTGAGGACCATGCGGGCCTTGACGCCGAAGAACTTCGGTTCCCACAGCACCAGGTCGGCGATTTTTCCGACTTCGACCGAACCGACCGCGTCCTGGATGCCGTGCGTGATCGCCGGGTTGATCGTGTATTTGGCGACGTATCGGCGGGCGCGCATGTTGTCCGCGCGGTCATCGCCCGGCAGCGAGCCCCGATGCCGTTTCATGACGTGTGCGGTCTGCCAGGTGCGCGTAACGACCTCGCCGATGCGCCCCATGGCCTGCGCGTCGGAACTGACCATGGAGATCGCGCCCAAATCGTGCAGCACGTCCTCGGCGGCGATCGTGGTCGGCCGGATACGGCTTTCGGCGAAGGCCAGGTCTTCGGGAATCGACGGGTGCAGGTGATGGCACACCATGAGCATGTCGAGGTGCTCGTCGATCGTGTTCACGGTGTGCGGGAGGGTCGGGTTCGTCGACGACGGAAGGATGTACGGCTCGGAGGCGACCCGGATGATGTCCGGTGCGTGCCCTCCGCCGGCGCCCTCGGCGTGGTACGCGTTGATCGACCGGCCGTTGATGGCCTCCAGGGTGGACTCGAGGAAGCCGGACTCGTTGAGGGTGTCGGCGTGGAGTGCGATCTGCACACCGGTTTCCTCGGCGATGCGCAAGGCGTTGTCGATCACCGCGGGGGTGCATCCCCAGTCCTCGTGCAGCTTCAGGCCCCCGGCGCCCCCGCGCAGCTGCTCGGCCAGCGCTTCGCCGCGCATGGTGTTGCCCTTGCCGAGCAGCAGGATGTTCATCGGGACGCCGTCGAGGGCCTGCAGCATACGCCCGAGGTTCCAGTCGCCCGGCGTCACCGTGGTCGCCCTGGACCCCTCTGCCGGCCCGGTACCGCCACCGATCAATGTCGTCGTTCCCGAAGCCAGCGCGACGTTGATCGACTGCGGATCGATGAAGTGGACGTGGCAGTCGATCGCCCCGGCGGTGAGGATCCGACCGTTTCCCCGGATGACCTCCGTCGACGGACCGATCACCAGCGCCGGATCGATACCGTCGGCAGCGTTCGGGTTGCCTGCCTTGCCGATGCCGACGATGCGTCCGTCGCGGATGCCGACGTCGGCCTTGACCACCCCCCAGTGGTCCAGGATCACAGCACCGGTGATGACCACGTCCGGCGTGCCCTCGGCGCGGATCGCCATCGACTGCCCCATCGACTCGCGGACCACCTTGCCGCCGCCGAACACGGACTCGTCGCCGGAACCGTGCGGCCCCAGGCTGCGATCCTCGGTGACCTCGATGAACAGGTCGGTGTCGGCCAGGCGCACTCGGTCACCTGTAGTGGGGCCGAACAACTCGATGTAGCGTGCACGGTCGATCTGCGGCGTGTTCTCGTCCGAGGTCATCGGGTCCCCTCCCCCTTGCTCCCATAGGCGAATTCGGTCAGTTGGTAATCCCGGCTGTCCAGGTCGCCGGCCCATTCCAAGCGCAGCCCCCGGATCCTGCGGAGCCCGGCGATGGGGACCAACGTCACCTCCCGCTCGACGCCGGGCTCGAAGCGCACGGCGGTACCGGCCGGAATGTCCAGGCGATTCCCCCACGCGGCCTGGCGGTCGAACTCCAGCTCGGGATTGGTGGCGGCGAAGTGGTAGTGCGAACCGACCTGCACCGGCCGGTCCGCGCGGTTGAGCACCCGGATCCGCGTGCGGACACGTCCGGGATTCAACGGCACGGCTTCGTCCGCGGGAATGATTTCTCCTGGTAGCACGAGCCCTCCTAGGAGATCGGCGAGTGAACGGTGACCAGCTTGGTTCCGTCCGGGAAGGTCACCTCGACCTGTACGTCGTCGATCATCTCCGGGACACCTACCATGACCTGCTCACGTTCGAGAACGTGGCGACCACTGGACATCAGCTCGGACACGCTGCGCCCATCACGAGCTCCCTCGACGACGTGGTCGGTGATCAGCGCGATCGCTTCCGGGTAATTCAGCCGCACCCCCCGCTCCAGCCGGCTGCGGGCGAGTTGGGCGGCAACGTAAATCAGAAGCTTGTCCTGCTCCTGCGGTGACAGATGCATGATTTCCTTTCTAGTCCTGCGAGAGGTAACCGCAACCTGGGATTGGATCTGTCGGTGATCTCGGAGTTTCCCGGTGCGGCAGCATGGTCAAAAGGCACGCTCGGGGCTGTTTCGAAGACCGGTGCAGTTGTCGAGGTGTCCGTTCTTGGACTTGCCGTCGGCGGATCGGGCAGTGACCCGGGCCTCGATGACGCGCACCGCCACTCCTTCGGTGATCGGTGGGATGCTGTGGCGGCGCCCGGTGCGGGTGATCACGGACAGGTACGAGCCGTCCGCGAGCTCGTGCAACACGGCTGGGACACGGCTTGACTGCACCTGGGCGAGCAGGTGGGCGCTGGTGGCGGCGGCCGTGCGGATCAACGGGTAGCCGTCGCTGCCGCGGTCGGCCAGCAGCAGCATGCCGACCCGGAGCTGCGGCACAGCACCTCGCACTGCACCTTCTCGTGCACGGCCGGGCGGCCGCGGCGACCAGCGTGGCGTTCGTCGCCCCGGCGGCGGTCGGGGAGGGGCTCGCCGGCGGCGGTGACGACAGCGCGGTCATGGCGCTGCCCGGGCCCGGCGTCCTGATCAGCTCGATCGCCCCGGACTCGACGGCCCTGCGCCGCCGTCTGGACGCCGCCCTGACCGCCGCCCCGGCCCCGGCGCCGGACCGCGCACCGCGCGCCGCGCGCGCGGTGCGCGGTGCGCGGTGCGCGGTCCCCTCGCCCGATCAGCCCCGGGGCGGCGCCCCGGTGATCACCTCCGGGTTCCGCAGGCCGGGCAGAAGGCCGCGCCGTCCGGCAGCTCCTGGTGGCAGGAGGAGCAGCTCTCCGTCCGGGCGAGGCGGTTTCCGCAGGCCGGGCAGAAGGTGGCGCCCCGGGTCTCGGCGCGGCAGTGCGGACACACCAACTGGCGCGGTGTCGTGGCGTCGTAGTCCCCGCCGCGCTGCTGCCCGGCGTCGTAGGCGCGCTGGGCGACCCTGTCGTTCAGGCCCCTCTGCTGGGCGGCCTGCGCCTCGGCCGCGGTGTCCGGCGAGCAGGTGAGGCACAGCCCCTGTCCCCCGTTCCAGCAGCGGGCGCAGACGTAGGCGGTGCAGCGGGGACAGCGGTTGAAGTGGGCCTGGGCGTTGGCGATGGCGCGGGTGAACGCCGCGTCCCGCTGGGTACCGTAGCTGGCTCCGGCCAGGCCGTCGGCCGCGGAGGAGGCGCCGCGGGCCGCACCGCTGCCGCCCATGACCGACCAGGCGGCGTTCACGCCCCGCGACAGCCAGCCGGCCACCTGCCCCGCCCTGAAGGGCTCGAACGGCGAGCGCCAGGTGTCGGAACAGCGCGAGCAGGAGAACTCGAACTGGAAACCGGCGCCGGTGCCTTGCTGCTCGCACAGGTCGCGGTAGTTGTTGCTGAAGTAGATCTCGGTACTCACCGGTGCGTCCCCCCAGGACTGATCTCGTGCTGACCGTGCGCTGATGTTGCCGTGCCCCACGAGACGCCCGTCCTCGTCCGCGGGTTCCCGGATTCCGCCAGTCGCGCGGGCGCTCCGACAGCACGTGACGGACGACTGAAAGTGTGACAAATGGGTATTCGTGTGACGAACTCGCACAAGGCTCGTCGGGCTCTGGCTGGTTCTGCCGGCCTCAGGTCGAAGGGATTCCGGTCATGACTGACGACATGAGCAAATCCGTCCGCGAGGAGGCCCGCCCGGCCGACCCACAGGCGGTGGGCCTCGCGGACCCGGCCCCGCTGGGGCTGGCGGGGTTCGCGATGACCACGGTCCTGCTGTCCATCCTCAACGCCGGCCTGATCGAGGAACCCGCCGCGATCCTCCCGGTGCTGGGGCTCGCGGCGTTCTACGGCGGACTCGCCCAGTTCATCGCGGGCCTGTTCGAGTACCGCCGCGGCAACACCTTCGGCGCGACCGTGTTCGTCTCCTACGGCGCGTTCTGGTTGACGTACTGGTGGCTCGTGCCGCGTGTGGCCACCGTCGACGCGCACAACGGCCTGGGGCTGTTCCTGCTCGCCTGGGGGATCTTCACCGCCTACATGGCGGTGGCCGCGCTGCGCACCAGTCTCGCCGTCTTCGCGGTGCTCGCGCTGCTGACCGTCACCTACGTCCTCCTGGCGGTCGGAGAGTTCCAGGGTGGCCTGGGGCCGCACGTCATCACACGGATCGGCGGCTGGTTCGGCATCGCGACGGGCCTGGTCGCCTGGTACGCCTCGGCGGCCGCCGTCATCAACGCCTCGCACCGCCGCACCCTGCTGCCCACCTGGCCCCGCTGAGCGGGCGGGGCCGGCCGGCGGGGTCAGCGGGAGAGGAAGTCCAGCAGGTCCTGGTGGAAGCGCTGCTTGTCGCCGTCCACCATGGCGAGGCCGTGGCTGCCGCCCTCGTACACCTTCAGCTCGGCGCCGGAGACGATCCGCGCGGCTTTGCGGCCGGTGGCGTCGATGGGCACGATCCGGTCGTCGTCGCCGTGCACGACCAGGGTGGGGATGTCGAACTTCTTCAGGTCCTCGTGGAAGGGCGTGGTGCCGAAGGCGTCGACACAGGCGACGGCGCCCTCGATGGTCTGCGCCATGCCCATGTGCCAGAACGCGTCCTTGTTGCCCTGAGTGACCTTGCTCCCCGGGCGGTCGGCGGAGAAGAAGCTCTCGGCGGTGTCCTTCCAGAACTGCGAACGCTCCTTGAGGATGCCGGCCTTGATGTCGTCGAAGACGGACCGCGGGACGCCCTCGGGGTTGTCGGGGCCCTGCAGCATCAGCGGTGTGATGGCGGAGAGCAGGACGGCCGAGCGCACGCGTCCGGTGCCGTGGCGGCCGATGTACCGTGCGAGTTCGCCACCGCCCATGGAGTGCGCCACCAGCGTGACGTCCCGCAGGTCGAGGCGGGTCAGCAGGTCGTCGAGGTCGTCGGCGAACGTGTCGAAGTCGTAGCCGTCGTAGACCGGGGTGGAGCGCCCGTGACCGCGGCGGTCATGGGCGATGCCCCGGTACCCGGCGTCGGCGACCGCCTTGAGCTGGTCCTGCCAGGCGTCCCCGTTCAGGGGCCAGCCGTGGATGAAGACCACCGGACGTCCCCGGCCCCAGTCCTTGTAGAAGATCTCGACCCCGTCGCGCGTGGCGCACACAGGCATGCTCGTCACCTTTCGCTCGATCACGGTACGCGGCCGGCGCCGCGGGTTCAGCGCGGGTGGCGTGAGCCGGAGCGGACACCGACCATCCGCCAGATCCTGATCTCGCGCACGAGTCCGGGCATCTCCCTGATCAGCAGGGCGAGCACCAGCCCGCCCACGACGGCGGCCTCCGCCACCAGCACCTGTTTGCCCGTCATCCCCGCGACTCTCTCCTCCCGTCTCATCGGGCTCATCCGTCGCATCCGTGCCTGTCCCATCTGTCTCTCCTGTCGCTTCCGCCCCGACTTCCCTGCCCCGCCCTGGCTCCGGCGGGGGCCGTCACCCGGGGGAGATGTTCGGCATGATCTTCATGATCGCGTCGTGCTTCTTCCAGTGGATGCCCGTGGAGCGCCGGGCGTCGGAGGTGCCGTCCTTGTGGTGGCCCGGCTGCCGCTGGTACGGGCCGGCGTTGCCCTGGTGCAGTCCGGTGACGTGCCTGGGGGTGTCGTGCTTCACGTCGGCCCTGCCGACTCTGATCCTGCCCATCGTCTGCTCCTCCCTGTCGTGGCTCAGCCGTGACTGGCTCCGTAGGTGGGTGAGTGGGTGGTGGTGAGTGTTTTTCCGTTGCCGGTGTACATGTGGACGCCGCAGGGCAGGCAGGGGTCGAAGCTGCGGACGGTGCGCATGATGTCGACGCCCTTGAAGGTGTCGGGGCCGTTTTCCTCGAAGATGGGCTGGTTCTGGACGGCGTCTTCGTAG
>NZ_POTZ01000199.1 GCF_003236365.1 Streptomyces sp. NTH33 | reverse complement strand
CCGTCGCCCTGACCGGTGCGCGGGTCGAAGGGCTCGGTCGGCCGGTGCCGCCACTCCTCCTCGACCTCGACGACCTCGTCCTGGAGCACGTCCACCAGGTCGGCGAGCACCTCACCGCCGTCGGTGACGACCTTGCCGCCCTCCAGCAGGAGTCCGGCCGTCGCCCAGGCGGGGTGACGGGAGCCGAACCTGCGGCGCCCGATCTCCAGGACCCTCTCGCGCACCAGCTCGCAGGCGTGCTTCACCGCGCCCCCGGTGACGTACGTCTGCCGGGAGGCCGAGGTCGAACCGGCGCTGCCCACCCGGGTGTCCGCCGGATGGATGGTCACCTGGGCGACGCCCAGCTCGGTGCGGGCGATCTGCGCCTGGACGGTGACACCGCCCTGGCCGACCTCCGCCATCGCGGTGTGCACGGTGACCGCCGGTTCCCGGGCCACGACCTCCATACGGACCTTCGCGGTGGAGTAGTCGTCGAAGCCCTCGGAGAAACCGACGTTCTTGATGCCGACCGCGTAGCCCACCCCGCGTACGACGCCCTCGCCGTGCGTGGTGTTGGACAGACCGCCCGGCAGCTGCCGCAGGTCCGCGCCCTCGCTGGACTCCCACTGGCGCTCCGGCGGCATGGGCATCTCCTTGACGCGGCGCAGGAGTTCGGCGACCGGCGCCGGGGAGTCGACCCGCTGCCCGGTCGGCATGACCGAGCCCTGGGACAGGGCGTTCCGCTGCCGGAACTCCACCCGGTCCATGCCGACGGCGTCGGCGAGCCTGTCCATCTGCGCCTCGTAGGCGAAGCACGCCTGGACCGCGCCGAAGCCGCGCATGGCGCCGCAGGGCGGGTTGTTGGTGTAGAGGGCGAGGGCCTCGATGTCCACGTGGTCGACCTCGTACGGGCCGACGCCGAGCGAGGCGGCGTTGCCGACGACCGCGGGGGAGGCGGAGGCGTACGCGCCGCCGTCGAGCACGATCCGGGCCCTGACGTGGGTGAGCCTGCCGTCCCTGGTCGCGCCGTGTTCGTAGGACAGCCTGGCCGGGTGGCGGTGGACGTGTCCGAAGAAGGACTCGAAGCGGTTGTAGACGATCTTGACGGGCCTGCCGGTGCACAGGGCCAGCAGGCAGGCGTGGATCTGCATGGACAGGTCCTCGCGTCCACCGAACGCGCCGCCGACACCGGCCAGCGTCATCCGCACCTTCTCCGGCGGCAGGCCGAGCACCGGGGCCATCTGGCGCAGGTCGCTGTGCAGCCACTGGGTGGCGATGTAGAGGTGGACGCCGCCGTCCTCCTCCGGCACGGCGAGGCCGGACTCGGGGCCGAGGAAGGCCTGGTCCTGCATGCCGAAGCGGTACTCGCCCCTGACGACGAAGTCGGCCTTCCCCGCGGCCTGTTCGGCGTTGCCGCGGATGATGGGCTGGCGGTGGAGGACGTTGGGGTGGGGGACGTGGGCCGCATGGTGATCGGTGCGGTTCTCGTGGACGAGGACCGCGTCCGGGGCGGTCGCGGAGACCTCGTCGGTGACGATCGGCAGCTCCCTGTACTCCACCCTGATCCTGGCGGCGGCGCGGCGGGCGATCTCCGGGTGGTCGGCGGCGACGAGGGCGACGGGCTCGCCGTGGTGGCGGACCTTGCCGTGGGCGAGGACCGGGGTGTCCCGGATCTCCAGGCCGTAGTGCCTCACCCCGGTCGGCAGGTCGTCGTAGGTCATCACGGCGTGGACGCCCGGCGTGGCCAGGGCCTCGGAGACGTCGAGGGACACGATCTCGGCGTGCGCGACCGGGGAGCGCAGGATCTGGCCCCAGAGCATGTCCTCGTGCCACATGTCGGAGGAGTACGCGAACTCGCCGGTGACCTTCAGGGTGCCGTCCGGGCGGAGCGTGGACTCGCCGACGCCGCCCCCGGTCAACGAACCCTGCGTGATCTTCGTGGGGACGCCGGTGGCAGTCATGCCCGGCCCCCCTCGGACTGCCGGGCGGCGGCCAGGCGGACCGCGTCCATGATCTTCTCGTAGCCCGTGCAGCGGCACAGGTTGCCCGACAGGGCCTCGCGGATGTCCTCGTCGGTCGGGTCCGGGTTGCGCTCCAGCATCTCGTCGGCGGCGACCAGCAGGCCCGGGGTGCAGAAGCCGCACTGCACGGCACCGGCATCGATGAACGCCTGCTGGATCGGCGCGAGCCGGACACCCTCGCCGGTCCACGCACCCTCGCCGGTCCACGCGCCCGTTCCGCCCGCGCGCTGTGCGGCGTGGTCCGCCAGTCCCTCGACGGTCACCACCTCGCGGCCCTCGACCTGCCCGGCCGCGACCAGGCAGGAGCACACCGGCACGCCGTCCAGGCGCACCGTGCAGGAGCCGCACTCGCCCTGCTCGCAGGCGTTCTTGGAGCCGGGCAGGCCCAGGCGCTCGCGCAGGACGTAGAGCAGGGACTCGCCCTCCCAGACGTCGTCGGCCTGCTGCGGACGTCCGTTGACGGTGAGGTTGACGCGCATCAGACGGCTCCCTTCGAGGCGTCGCGGTACGACTCCCAGGTCCAGGCGAGCGTCCGGCGGGCCATGACGCCGACCGCGTGGCGGCGGTAGCCCGCGGTGCCCCGGACGTCGTCGATCGGGTCGCAGGCGGCCGAGCACAGCTCCGCGAACCGCTGGGCGACCGACGGGGCGACGGCCTTTCCGCTGTCCCAGAGGCCGTCCTCCTCCAGCGCCGCGTTCAGGAACTCCTCGGCGGCCCTGGCACGGATGGGTGTGGGGGCGGCCGAGCCGATGCCGGTGCGCACGGTGCGGGTCTCGGGGTGCAGGGCGAGGCCGAAGGCGCACACGGCGATGACCATGGCGTTGCGGGTGCCGACCTTGGAGAACTGCTGCGGGCCGTCGGCCTTCCTGACGTGGACGGCGCGGATCAGCTCGTCGGGCCGGAGGGCGTTGCGCTTGACGCCGGTGTAGAACGCGTCGATCGGGATGAGCCGCGTCCCCCGTACGGACTCGACCTCGACCTCGGCGCCCGCCGCCAGCAGAGCGGGGTGGGCGTCGCCGGCCGGGGAGGCGGTGCCGAGGTTGCCGCCGACGCCGCCGCGGTTGCGGATCTGCGGGGAGGCCACGGTGTGCGAGGCGAGGGCGAGGCCCGGCAGCTCGGCCCGCAGGTTCTCCATGATCCTCGTGTACGGAACGGAGGCACCGAGCCGCACGTCGTCCTGGCCGGTCTCCCACTCGTGGAGCTCCGGGATCCGGTCCAGGTCGAGCAGGTACTCGGGCCGGCGGTGGCCGAAGTTGATCTCGACCATCACGTCGGTGCCACCCGCGATCGGCACGGCGGTGGGGTGCTCGGCCTTGGCGGCGAGCGCCTCCTCCCAGCCGGCGGGGCGAAGGAAGTCCATGGCCGGCTCTCTCCTTCTGCGTCTCGCACTGGAGTCAGTACACAGCTGTTGCTCCCACGGAGTCAGTCACCGAAAACACGAAGGGTTTGGCTGGCCAGAGCAACCATCTTGTAGATTCATATGAAAGAAGGCCGTCAGCAACCTCTCGGGTTTCCTCCGCACCAGAGGGCACGGCCCCGGTCAGTTTTCGAGTACATGGAACGGCGGCGACGAGAATGCGGCTGCGCGCACTGCTGGACACCGATGCGCTGGGCCTGAAGCTGCTCGGCGGGGAGGAGGAGCTGGACCGCACCGTGCGGGGCGTCATGACCACCGACCTGCGCGACCCCAGCCGCTACCTCTCCGGCGGTGAGCTGGTGCTGTCCGGGCTCGCCTGGCGCCGGGACCCCTCCGACTCCGAGTCGTTCGTACGCGCCCTGGTGCAGGCCGGGGTGGCCGCGCTGGCGGCCGGCACGGCCGAGTTCGGCTGCGTGCCCGACGACCTGGTGGTGGCCTGCGCCCGGCACCGGCTGCCGCTGTTCGCGGTGGAGGAGTCGGTGGCGTTCGCGACGGTCACCGAGCACGTCGTACGGCAGGTCTCGGGCGAACGCGCCGGCGACCTCGCGGCCGTGGTGGAGCGGCACCGCAGGATGATGACCTCCGGTCCGGCGGGCGGCGGCCCGGACGTGGTGCTCGACCTGCTGGGCTCCGACCTGGACCTGCGGGCCTGGCTGCTCTCCCCCACCGGCCGGCTGATCGCCGGGCCCAAGGCGGCGGGCCCGGCGCTGTCCGCCCAGGCGTGCGCCCGGCTCGCCGGCGAGCACCTGGCGGCCGACCGCACCGGTCACCACGACCCCCACCGGGTGACGCTGGGCTCGACGACGTACTCCCTGTTCCCCATCCGCAGCACCGGCCGCTCCCCGCACACCTCCCGGGAGGTACGGAAGGACGCTCGGGAGCCGGCGCTGTCGGACTGGGTGCTGGCCGTGGAGGCCGACGCGGGCGACTGGCCGGAGCAGCGGCTGGACCTGCTCCAGGGCGTGACCCAGCTGATCGCGGTGGAGCGGGACCGCCGGGACGCGGCCCGTACGGTGCGCCGGCGGCTCGCCCAGGAGGTGCTGGAGCTGGTGCAGTCGGGCGCGCCGCCCGCCGAGATCGCCGCGCGGCTGCGGGTCGCGGCACCGGTGCTGCTGCCCGGCCTCGGGACGGCCCCGCACTGGCAGGTGGTGGTGGCCCGGGTCGAGTGGGACGGCGGGCGGGGCGGGAGCGGGCCGGCCGCCCAGTCACTGCTGGAGGAGATCCTCGTCGACCCCGGCAGCACGGGCCCCGAGCCCTCCGACCGGATAGCGGTCGCCCACACAGGTGACGAGGCGGTCGCGCTGGTCCCGCTCCCGGCCGTCTCCACGGAGCACGACGGCTCCGGGGCGGGGATCCACGCCGACGCGCTCCTGGAGGCCGTACGGGACCCGCTGTCGGCCGGTCTGGACGGCGACGGGCGGCTCACGCTCGGCGTCAGCGCGGCCGTGCACTCGGCGGAGGGGCTGCGCGGGGCGCTGGAGGAGGCACGGCACGCCCGGCGGGTGGCGGCGGCGCGCCCGGGGCGCGTCTGCGCGGCCGGCCACCAGGAGCTGGCCTCCCACGTCCTGCTGCTGCCCTTCGTCCCGGACGACGTGCGCCGCGCCTTCACCGCGCGGCTGCTGGATCCGTTGCGGGACTACGACCGCCGGCACCGCGCCGAGCTGATCCCCACCCTGGAGGCGTTCCTCGACTGCGACGGCTCCTGGACGCGCTGCGCCACCCGGCTCCACCTGCACGTCAACACACTGCGCTACCGGGTCGGGCGGATCGAGCAGTTGACGGGCCGTGACCTGTCCCGGCTGGAGGACAAGCTGGACTTCTTCCTCGCGCTGCGCATGAGCTGAGCGGACGGCGCACGGCGGCGGCACGCGCCGCCCGCCGGCACCGTACCTCCGACCTTGTGAATTTTTTCACCCAACCTCTTGGCCGGGCTGCGGATTTCGTGCTGAGATGCCGCCACCACTCAAGGCTCGACGGCGTGCTCGGGGAGGGCAACGTGGCGCATACCGCCATGTCTGGTAACGGAACGACCGCAGGTGACGATCCACTCCAGACCGCGGTATGGCGGCTGCGCTCACGCGCGTGCTGGGCCGACGCGGCGGAACTGCTCGAGCCGGCCACCGCGGCCGCGGCGCTGCAGAGGACGGAGCTGCTGGTCGAGCGGTGCCTGTACACCGAGGCGGGCTGGGAGGAGGCGGAGGACGCGCTGCGCACCGCCGAGGCGCTGGCCCACACCGACCAGGAGCGGGGGGCGGCCGCCTGTGAACGCGGGTACCTCGCCTACGCGGCCACGCTGCACGGCGTACGGGACCGGGCGGACGAGGCACGGGCCGCGCTCGGCCGGGCGGCGGCCCTGATTCCGCCCGGGGGGCGGGGGCGGGCCCTGCTGGACTTCCGGCGCGGGCTGATCGCCGAGAACCTCACCCGCTCCCCGCAGGCCGCGCGCGCCGCCTACCGCCGCGCCCACGCGGGCGCCACCGTGCACCCCGACCGGCTGCTGCTCTCCTTCACCTGGCGCCACCTGGCCGGACTGGCCCTGCGGGACGGCGAGTTGGCCGAGGCCCGGCACGGCTTCGCCGAGTCGCTGCGGATCCACGAGGAGCTGGGCTACCTCGTCGGCACCGCCCCGGCCCTGGTGTCCCTCGCCGACACGGAGAGCGAACCGGAGGCGTCCCGCCTGCGCGAGGAGGCCCGGCGGCTGTTCCGGCTGCTGGGCGGCGTACCGACGTGGCTGGCCCGGCAGCTGGCCCCGTCACCGCCGGCGACGGGAGCGGCGACGGCGTAGACGCCGTGGCGCGGGCCCTGTCCGGCCCCTCCCGCCGGGCCCTGTCCGGCCCTCCCGCCGGGCCCGCCGGGCCCGGCGGGCCCGCGACGCTCCTCCGGCCCGGCGGCCGGGGCCCCGGGCGCCCCCGAGCTCTTGGCGAGCGGAGGCATCCCCGTCGCCGCCGCGGGCCGATCGGCCGATCCGGCGCGGGTGGCCGGACAGGGCCCGGCCCGCGGGCCCTACGCCGCTCCCCCGAAGTGCTCGGCCACCAGGGAACGCACCACTTCCAGGTCCCGGGCGATCAGCGCGTCCAGGAGCGCCGTGTGCTGTGCCGCGTCGGCGACCAGGTCGGCGCGGCCGGGCCGGGCCGGGCCGTCGACGAGCGGCCACTGGGCGCGGCGGTGGAGGTCCTCGGCGATCTGGACGAGCTGGTCGTTCCCGGCCAGGGACAGCACCGCGCGGTGGAAGGTCCGGTCGGCCTCGGCGTACGTCGCCCGGCAGCCGGAGGACGCGGCCCGCACGGTGGCCTCGGCGAACGGCCGCAGGTCGGCCCAGCGCTCGACGGGCACGGTGCGGGCCAGCCGCAGCATCATCGGCACCTCGATCAGGGCCCGCACCTCGGCCAGCTCGGCGAGCTCGCGGGCGCCGTGTTCGACCACCCGGAAGCCGCGGTTGGGCACGACCTCGACGGCGCCTTCCAGGGCGAGCTGCTGCATCGCCTCGCGCACCGGGGTGGCGGACACCCCGAAGCGCTCGCCGAGCGCGGGCGCCGAGTAGACCTCGCCGGGCCGCAGCTCGCCCGCGACCAGCGCGGTGCGCAGGGCCTGCAGGACCTGCCCGCGCACGGAGGAGCGCCGCACGACGGGCCGGGGCCGCGGCAGGGGTCTCTCACTGTGCGTGTGCTCGCCGCGGGCACCGGCCGGTGAGGCGTCCGCGGACGAGACGTCCCGTTCCCGGCACGGGTCCGCGAGGGGCGGCTGCCGCGGTACGCGCGGCGCCGCGCCCGGCCGGTCCTCGGGGGTCCGGGTGCCGGTGGAGTCCTGCGCGCCCTGCTTCACGGTCCTCCTCCGGAGTTGGGGTGCTTGGGATGCTTGGGGCCATTACGGCGACTTGTCACTCGTCCGTCAAGCACCTTAAGCGCTACGGGCCATGGGTTCACACTCCGTTGAGGTGAAGTAAGGTAAGCCTTACCTTCAGTCGAGCGCGAAACGGTGGTCCGGCATGCCTGTGCTCCCTTCGGCCGTAGCGGACTCGTACGCCCGCCTCACCGAGGTCTTCCCCGGCCTCACCGTGACGGAGCTCGAGGACGGCGAACCGGTCCCGGACGGCGGCGAGTGGACCCCGGCCGCCGCGCTCACGGCGGACGGGCCGCGGTTGGACGCCTTCCTGGCCTGGGACGACGCCCAGGTGCTGCGGGACTACGGCACCCGGGCCCGCCCGGACGTCGTGGCGAGCTTCGCGCTGCACCGGTACGCGTGGCCCGCCTGCCTGCTGTTCACCGTGCCGTGGTTCCTGCACCGCAGGGTGCCCCGCCTACCCGTGGCCCACGTCGCCCACGACCGCCACGCCGGCCGCATGGCCGTACGCCCCACCGGCTTCGCCTGCCTGCCGGACGACCCGGCGGCCGCGCTGCCCGGCGCGCGCGTGGTGCGCGGCGAGGAGGCGCTGCGCGCCGAGGTGCGGGCGGCGGTCGCCGAGCACCTGGAACCGGTCCTGGCCGGCTTCGGCCCGCGCATGCGGCGGCGCGGCCGCGCCCTGTGGGGCATGGCGACCGACGAGGTCGTCGAGGGCCTGTGGTACGTCGCCCACCTGCTCGGCGAACAGCGGCGGGCGCAACGGGAGCTGGAACTGCTGCTGCCGGGCGCGACCCGGCCGTACGTCGGCTCGGCCGCCTTCCGCGAGCTGACCGGGCCGGACGGCGAGCCCCTGCCCACCCGCGACCGGGTCAGCTGCTGCATGTTCTACACCGTGCGCCCCGAGGACACCTGCGCCACCTGCCCGCGCACCTGCGACGCGGACCGGATCACGAAACTGGCGGCTGCCGCAGCGGGTTGAGCGCATCCCGTATGATCGTCCGCGGTTGCCGCACCCACAAGGTCACGAATACTTCACAACCTTCCCACCCGTCGCGGGAACTTTCCGCGGAACCGTCCGTGACGGGTAATCTTATTCGAACTCAACTCCCGCCCCTCAAGCGGCAGTTCGAGCAGAACGCCGCCCTGGGCATCCCCTTGCACCTCCTTGGCGGCCTCTTGCCCCGAAACCCCCTGAGGGCCGGTGGAATTGGGCCACTATGGCGGGCGTTACGCCCTATCCCCATGCAAGGGACCCCAGATGAGACTGACCGACATATCGCTGAACTGGCTGCTTCCGGGCGCCGTGCTGCTCCTGGGCGTGGTGGCGGCGGTGGCGGTGCTCGCGCGCGGCAAGAAGCGCACCTCCGGGGAGAACGCGAGCGCGGACGACTCGTGGGAGCGCAGCGAGGAGCGCCGCAGGCGCAAGGAGGCCATCTACGGGACGGCCTCCTACGCACTCCTGTTCTGCTGTGCGGCGGTCGCCGCCGCGCTCTCCTTCCACGGGCTGGTCGGCTTCGGCCGGCAGAACCTCGGCCTCTCCGGCGGCTGGGAGTACCTCGTTCCGTTCGGCCTGGACGGCGCGGCGATGTTCTGCTCCGTGCTCGCCGTGCGCGAGGCCAGCCACGGTGACGCGGCGCTCGGCTCGCGGATACTCGTGTGGACGTTCGCGGGCGCCGCGGCCTGGTTCAACTGGGTGCACGCGCCCAGGGGCATCGACCACGCGGGCGCGCCGCACTTCTTCGCCGGCATGTCGCTGTCCGCGGCCGTCCTGTTCGACCGCGCGCTGAAGCAGACCCGCCGGGCCGCCCTGCGGGAACAGGGCCTCGTGCCGCGCCCGCTGCCGCAGATCCGGGTGGTCCGCTGGCTGCGGGCGCCCCGGGAGACGTACAAGGCCTGGTCGCTGATGCTCCTGGAGGGCGTGCGCAGCCTGGACGAGGCGGTCGAGGAAGTACGCGAGGACAAGCAGCAGAAGGAAGAGCAGCGGCGGCTGCAGCGCGAGCAGCAGCGCATGGAGCGGGCACGGCTGAAGGCGATCAGCCGGGGCCACCGCGGCTTCGTCGGCCGTGGCGGCCGGCAGGTGGAGACGCAGGCCCTGGAGCGCGGCTCGGCCCCGGTCACCGCGGAGCCTGCCCTGGCGGCGGCGGAGCTGCCCGTGCGCGCGCGTCCCTCTCTGCAGCCCGTCCGCAAGGGCTCTGACAGCGCCGCCGTCGACCTCACCGCGGAGGACGACACAATGGCTCTGCCGCGTCTGGACTCCCTGGAGCGCAAACTCAAGGACCTGGAGCAGCAGTTCGGCTAGGACTGTGACCGGTGAGCGGATGTGGGGCGTGGTCGTACGGCCGCGCCCCACACGCGTTTCACCCGGTGTCCGCGCCCAGTTCGAACCACACCGACTTCCCGATCCCGTGCGCGCACACGCCCCAGGCGTCCGCGAGGGACCGCACCAGGACCAGGCCCCGGCCGCCCGTGTCGTCGTCGCCGGCCCGCACCCGGGGCCTGGGCCTGCGGGCGGCGAAGTCCCGTACCTCCACGCGCAGTCCGCGCGGTGACACGGTGGCCGTCAGGACGGCGTCGTCGTCGGTGTGCACCAGCGCGTTGGTGAGCAGCTCACTCGCGAGCAGCTCCGCGACCTGGGACATGCCGGGTCCGCCCCACTGGCGCAGCAGTTCGCGCAGTGCCCGCCGCGCCTCGGACACCGCCTTCAGGTCGGCCCGCTCCAGCCTGCGTCTGAGCTGGGGTGCCGAGTGCCGTTCCGTGAAGCCGTCCGCCTGTTCCTCCTGTTCCGCCTGTGCCTCCTGTTTCTCCTGTGCCTCCGTCTTCCGGACCGGGGAGGCCCTGCCCGGCGGGGGCCCGTCCCCTCGTGCCTGCCTCTTCCTGTCCCCCGTCTTCATGTCCCCCGTCCGCGTGCCGATGTCGGTCCCCCTCCAGCTCGAACACGTTCACGCAGATCCTTGCCCCCTGGGGCACGCGCCAGTCATGCCGAGTGCCCGACGACCAGGTGTTCGGACAGCGGCGGGCCAACTTGGCCGAAGTACGACGCTTTCGACGGCCGGCGCTCACGCCTCCCCTGCCGAGGGCTTACGGCCGGGGCACGTTGCGCAGGTTGGAGCGGGCCATCTGCACCATCCGGCCGACGCCGCCGTCCAGCACCATCTTCGAGGCCGACAACGCGAACCCGGTCACCATCTCGGCGCTGATCTTCGGCGGGATGGACAGGGCGTTGGGGTCGGTGACGACATCCACCAGGGCCGGGCCCCTGTGCCGGAGGGCGTCCTTCAGGGCCCCGGTGAGCTCCTTGGGCTTCTCGACCCGGACGCCGTGGGCACCGCAGGCCCGGGCGACGGCGGCGAAGTCGGGGTTCCTCACCCCCGTGCCGTACGCGGGCAGGCCCGCGACCATCATCTCCAGCTCCACCATGCTCAGCGAGGAGTTGTTGAACAGGACGACCTTCACCGGCAGGTCGTACTGCACCAGGGTCAGGAAGTCCCCCATCAGCATGGCGAAGCCGCCGTCCCCGGACATGGAGATCACCTGGCGGTGGCGATCGGTGAACTGCGCGCCGATCGCCATGGGCAGCGCGTTGGCCATCGAGCCGTGCGAGAAGGAGCCGATGATGCGGCGGCGGCCGTTGGGCGAGATGTAGCGGGCGCCCCAGACGTTGCACATCCCGGTGTCGATGGTGAACACGGCGTCGCCGGCGGCGACTTCGTCCAGGACGGCGGCCACGTACTCGGGGTGGATCGGGATGTGCTTGTCGACCTTCCTCGTGTACGCCTTGACGACCCCTTCCAGCGCGTCCGCGTGCTTCTTGAGCATCCGGTCGAGGAACCGGCGGTTCTCCTTCTCCCTCACCCGCGGGACGAGACAGCGCAGGGTCTCGCGCACATCGCCCCACACCGCCAGGTCCAGTTTGGAGCGGCGGCCGAGGTTCTCCGGCCGGACGTCGACCTGGACGATCTTCACGTCGGTGGGCAGGAACGCGTTGTACGGGAAGTCGGTGCCGAGCAGGATCAGCAGGTCGCACTCGTGGGTGGCCTCGTAAGCGGCGCCGTAGCCGAGCAGTCCGCTCATGCCGACGTCGTACGGGTTGTCGTACTGGATGAACTCCTTGCCGCGCAGCGCGTGCCCGACCGGTGCCTTGATCCTCCCGGCGAACTCCATCACCTCGGCGTGCGCGCCCGCGGTGCCGCTGCCGCAGAACAGGGTGACCTTCTCGGCCTCGTCGATCATCCGGACCAGCTTGTCGATCTCGGCGTCGCCGGGCCGGACGGTGGGCCGGGAGGTGACGATGGCGGTCTCGGCGGCCTTCTCGGGGGCGGGCTCGCCGGCGATGTCGCCGGGCAGCGCCACCACGCTGACGCCCCTGCGGCCGACCGCGTGCTGGATGGCGGTGTCCAGCAGCCGGGGCATCTGCCTCGGGCTGGAGATCAGCTCGCTGTAGTGGCTGCACTCCTGGAACAGCCGGTCGGGGTGCGTCTCCTGGAAATAACCGAGGCCGATCTCGCTGGAGGGGATGTGCGAGGCGAGGGCGAGGACCGGGGCCATGGAGCGGTGGGCGTCGTACAGGCCGTTGATGAGGTGCACGTTGCCGGGCCCGCAGGAACCGGCGCAGGCCGTCAGCCGGCCGGTGATCTGCGCCTCGGCGCCGGCCGCGAAGGCGGCGGTCTCCTCGTGGCGGACGTGGATCCAGTCGATGGCGTCGTTGCGGCGGACGGCGTCGACGACCGGGTTGAGACTGTCCCCGACGACGCCGTACAGGCGTTTGACCCCGGCGCGGACGAGGGTGTCGACGAACAGTTCGGCGACGTTCTGCTTGGCCATGCATCCATGAATTCACAGGCCGCGCGTTCACGCCTCCCAGACGGCCGCCGCCGTGCGGTCGTCCGCGTACCCCTTGACCCGGACCTGGGCGTCCGCGAGGAAGGCGGCCAGGCCCGGCGGGGTGGGGTCGGACCAGCGTCGTGCGAGGTGGGCGCAGAGTTCGGACTCGCCGCGCAGCGGGTCGGCCAGGCCGGCGGTGCACATCAGGAGCGTGTCACCCGGCCAGGCCAGTGAGGCGCGGAAGCGGAAGGGTTCGCGGGGTGGCTCCGGGGG
>NZ_POTZ01000198.1 GCF_003236365.1 Streptomyces sp. NTH33 | reverse complement strand
GTGCGGACACGACCCCATGCCTGGGGACTGGTGCCGGTCGGGCGGGGTCGGGGCAGTAGCGGGCCCAGGCGTCGAGGAACTGGTTGCGGGCGTACGCCTTGGCCTGCCTGCCGTTCTCGAAGCGGTGGTTGGCCGGACTGATACCGAAGCCCCTCAGCAGGTTGGCCAGGTGGTAGGCGTTCAGGCCCTTGGTGCCGTACTCGGCCCACGGCGCCTCGGCGTCCTGGATGAGGGCGGCGAGCAGGTCCTGGCTACGCAGAGCCTCCTTGTGACCCTCCTGCTCGAACACCCGGCGGACGTCGCGCAGCAGCCGCGTCTTCAGCGTCGTCTGCTCGTCCTGGACCACCTCGTTGCGCGTCATCGCCAGGCAGGCGGCACGAGCCCGCGCGGGCCAGCGCCCGCCGGCCAGATCGGCGACGATGACCAGCGGCTCCCACGTGTCGGCCGCGCGGTCCTCGACCGGCATCTGCGGAACCAGGCCCGCAGCGGCGCTCCGCAGCGGGGTCAGCCAGGCGGTCAGCCGGTCGCGCAGCGCGTGCAGTTCGGGCACCGAGTGCCGCGAGCGGAACGGGGTGATCCGCTCGCCCGGCTTGCGCTTCTGCATGCGGATGACGACCGCCCGGTCCATGATCGTGTCCGGCAGGTCGCCGATCCCGGCCAGCGCGGCCATCGCGAAGGTGGGAAACGCGGTCGGCTTGTGCTCCGGCCCGGAGATCCGCCACGCGGGCCGGTTGCGCTGGTGCCCGGCGTTCAGCAGACCGCGCAGGTCCTCCTTGTCGCCCGCCTTGGGGCCGAAGATGGTGTCGGCCTCGTCCACCAGCAGCGTCGGCGGGTTCTTGCCGATGACGCGAAAGACCACTGCCGGGGAGGTGTTCACCGTCATCATCGGCTGGTGCACGGTCTCGTGGAGCACGTCCAGGACGCGGGACTTGCCGCACCCCTTCGTCGGCCCCACCACCGCCAGCCGCGGCGCGTGCTGGAGGGCGGGCTGGATGTGGGAGGCCGCCACCCACAAGGTGACCGCGGTCAGCGCCTCCTCGCTCGGCAGCACCACGTACCGACCGATCGCCGCCCGGACCTCGTCCAGCAGCACGGCGCCTTCGTCGGCCGGCCCACCACCGGCGCCGGCACGGTCCCCGGTCCCCGATCCGCCGTCGGGGACTACGGTCCCCGCACATTCGTGGGGACCGTAGTCCCCGCCATCTGCTCGGAGCACGGCGTGCTCGCCCGGGATTCGGGGACCGGGTTCGGGGACCAGCGGACCGAAAGTCTCCGCCCGGTCCCCGGCTTCCGCTCCCGCGGGACCGGTCCCCAAGGCACTGACCTGCACATGCTCCACGCTGGGGGTGTTTCGGTCCCCGACCGGAACACCCGTCGAAGCATCGTCGGTAGCACGTGCGGCAGGGGACCGTGACTCCGTTCGGTCCCCGCTTCGGTCCCCGTTGCGCCAGGGGATGCCCTGGCCGGGGACCGCGGCGACGGGCCAGACAACCTCGGATGCGTTCGAGGTGGTGGGGGACGTAGAGTCCTCCATAGACGTTCCTCTCGGGTGAGGGACGGGACGAGCAAGGTCCCGCCCCTCACCGGTTCGTTCGTTCAGGGACGGGCGACGGGCAGGGGAATCTCCGGCCCTCGGCGTTGGCGCGCCGGGGGCCGTTGCTGTGTCCGGACCTGTCGGCGGCTCATGAAGCCAGACCCCACTCGTCTCGGCCATCGATCAGGGTGCGCTCGTAGCGCAGCAGTTCGGCCTCGGGGTACAGCACCCGCTTGCCGACCTTGATGCCGCGCGGCCCCTTCTTGATGTGGCGCCAGTAGCGGATGGTGCTCTCGGCTGCGCGGTAGCGCTCGGCGACCTCGGCGGTGGTCAGGTATCGCATGCATTCCCATTCGGCTAGGCGACGATTCGATCTGCATAAAGTTGTACCCCGCGATCAGCGGTTACCCAAATCGGAAAGCTCATGTTTCAATATGGGTAGCGATGGGGATGATGGAGGTTCGATGGCAGGCGACAAGCCCGAGGGCGGCGAGGTGCCGCTGCTCTACAGCGAAGGGAACGTGGCCGCGCGCGTGGCCCTGGAGCGCGAGGTCAGAGGGTGGAGCACGACCGAGCTGGCCGAGCGGGTGACCAGGGCCGGCGTCAAGATGAACCAGACAGCGGTCTGGCGCATCGAGAACGGCACCCCTCGCCGACGTATCAATCTCGACGAGGCCCTCGCCTTCGCCCGCGTCTTCGAGCTTCCTCTGGAAGAGCTGATGTCCCCGCCCCTGGAGGGGCTCGACATCGCCAGCCGGCGGCTCGTCCAGGAAGCCGTCGAAGCGTTCTACGAGGCTCGAGACGCGCGCGACCGTCTACACCACGCAGTGGTCGTCATCGCCGACCACATCAAGGCCCATCCCGATAGCTCGCGGGCGATCCACGAGCAGTGCCTCCGCCTCATGGGCGACGAGCGGGACGCTCGCACCCTCACCAGCGACATCGAGGACGGCGGCCACTACTGACAACCGACACGAAGGAGAAGCCACTTGGCAAACATCCAGAAGCGACCCAACGGCAAATGGCGCGCCCGCTACCGCGACCTCGACGGCAAGGAGCACGCCCGCCACTTCGACCGCAAGATCGACGCCCAGCGCTGGCTCGACGAGGTCACGACCAGCGTGGTCACCGGGCAGTACGTCGACCCGCGCTCGGCGAAGAAGCCCTTCAAGGAGTACGCGGAGGAGTGGCGGGCCAGCCAGCCGCACCGGCCGTCGACGGCCAAGGCCGTAGCCCAGCACCTGCGTTGCTACGCCTACCCCGTCTGGGAGAAGCGGGCACTCGGCGCGATCAAGCCCGGTGACGTGCAGAGCTGGATCACCAGCCTGACGACCACCCATAAGCTCGCCGCGAGCACCTCCCGCACCGTCTTCAACACGGTCAACGCGGTCTTCCGGGCGGCGGTCCGCGACCGCATGATTCCGCACAACCCCTGCACCGACGCGAAGCTGCCCTCCGTGCCCCGGAAAAAGGTGGTGCCGCTCGCGGTCGAGCAGGTGCGGACGCTGGCCGAGGAGATATCCGGGCGCTACAAGGGCCTGGTCCTGCTGGGCGCTTCCACAGGGCTCCGCCCCGGCGAGCTCTTCGGCCTCCAGCTCCAGCACCTGGACCTGCTGCACGCTACCGTCTCGGTCGAGCAGCAGGTCCAGCAGACCGCCAAGCACGGCGTGTACGTCTGCCCGCCCAAGACCGCTCGCTCGCACCGCACAGTCCCGCTCCCCCGCATGGCGGTGGACGCGATGAAGGCCCACCTGCGGGACTTCCCCGCCGACGGGCCCAAGAGCTGGATCTTCACGGCGCCGCAAGGCGGACCCGTGGTCTACACGCACTTCATGGACGGGTCCTGGCGGCCCGCCTGCGCGAAGGTCGGCATACCGAAGGGCACCGGACCCCACGCCCTCCGGCACCACTACGCCAGCCTGCTGATCAAGCACGGCGAGTCCGTGAAGACGGTCTCCGAGCGTCTCGGCCACACCAACGCGGCCATGACGCTGAACATCTACACCCACCTGTGGCCCGACTCCGAGGAGCGGACCCGGGCCGCGGTCGACAAGGCGTACGCGGACCAGTCCGCCGACGCCCAGCCGCAGGTCGACGAAGCGGCGTAACCGCTCCCCTGCGTGCCGGACTCATCCAGCACGCTGCGGACTCTGTGCGGACCGCAAAGGCCGCCCAACCCGCTCCGCCGCAGGTCAGACGGCCTTTCGCCGAACGTATTAGACGTTGAAGCGGAACTCCACCACGTCCCCGTCGCGCATCACGTAGTCCTTGCCCTCCATGCGGGCCTTCCCCTTGGCGCGGGCCTCGGCGACCGAGCCGGCCTCGAGGAGGTCCTCGAAGGAGATGACCTCGGCCTTGATGAAGCCCTTCTGGAAGTCGGTGTGGATCACACCGGCGGCCTCGGGGGCGGTGGCGCCCTTCTTGATGGTCCAGGCGCGGGACTCCTTGGGGCCGGCCGTCAGGTAGGTCTGCAGGCCGAGGGTCTCGAAGCCGACGCGGGCGAGGGTGGCCAGGCCCGGCTCGTTCTGGCCGACGGACTCCAGCAGCTCCAGGGCCTCCTCCTCGTCGAGCTCGGCGAGGTCGGCCTCCAGCTTGGCGTTGAGGAAGATCGCCTCGGCGGGGGCGACCAGGGCGCGCTGCTCGTTCTTGAAGTCCTCGTCGATCAGTTCGTCCTCGTCGACGTTGAAGACGTAGAGGAAGGGCTTCGTCGTCAGCAGGTGCAGGTCGTGGAGGAGTTCCGCGCGCTCGCCGCCCTGGACGATGCCGTGCGCGAAGAGCGTGTCGCCCTTCTCCAGGATCTCCTTGGCCTCCTCGACGGCCTTGACCTTCGGGGCGACGTCCTTCTTGATCCGCGACTCCTTCTGGAGCCGGGGCAGGACCTTCTCGATGGTCTGGAGGTCGGCGAGGATCAGCTCGGTGTTGATCGTCTCGATGTCCTCCTTGGGCGAGACCCTGCCGTCGACGTGGACGACGTTCTCGTCCTTGAAGGCGCGGATGACCTGGCAGATCGCGTCCGACTCGCGGATGTGCGCGAGGAACTTGTTGCCCAGGCCCTCGCCCTCGCTGGCGCCGCGCACGATGCCGGCGATGTCGACGAAGTCGACGGTGGCCGGGAGGATCCGCTCCGACTTGAAGATCGAGGCGAGCTGGGCGAGCCGGCCGTCCGGGACGCCGACGACACCGACGTTCGGCTCGATCGTGGCGAACGGGTAGTTGGCCGCGAGCACGTCGTTCTTGGTCAGGGCGTTGAACAGGGTCGACTTGCCGACGTTCGGCAGGCCGACGATTCCGATCGTGAGCGACACGTTGCGACTTCCCGTACGTGAGGAGACTGTGGGCCAGGCGGCCGATCCACCAGTCTACGGCGTGTCGCGGCCCGGTCCCGAGACGGTCCGAGCCCTCGGTCACAGTGCGCGGCCCGGCGTGTCAGACGGTCTGTTCAGCACATAAACAGACCTAGGTTGGTCCGGTGGAGCAACACAGGACGCGACACCAGCAGCACGGACCGCGACGCGGCAGGCCGCCGGTGCCCCCGGCGCGGCGGGCGTCGGGGGTACGGCCCCCGTCCGCTGCCGCGCCGACCGCGACGGCCCCTGTCCCACGCCGGCCGCCCGGTCCGCGGTTGACGGGCCTGGGCGGCGGGTTGTTCTGCGGGGCCGTCATGCTCCTGCTGGGCTTCGCCGACCTGCTGCTCTTCGGCGGGTCCCAGTCCGTCTACGGCGTGCTGTTCCTACCGGTGTGCGCGCTGACCGCGGTGTGGATGCGCCAGGGCGACCTGCTGGCCGCACCCGTCGTGGTGCCGATCGGGTTCGCCGCGGGACTGCTGCCGGTGGTCGACGGGGACGGGGGGGTCCCCGGCAGGCTGCTGGGGCTGGTGACCGCGCTCGCCACGCAGGCGCTGTGGCTGTACGCGGGGACGCTGATCGCGGGCGTGACGGCGCTGGTACGGCGGGTGGCGCTGGTACGGCGGCGGGCGGCGGTGCGGGGCCGTATGCCGGTCTGAGGCCCCGTCCCACGACCTCAGCCGTGCTCCGCCGCGTGCATCGCCGCTCCCACGATGCCCGCGTTGTTCTGCAGCTGCGCGGGGACTATCTCCGCCTCGATGCCCTTGATGAGCGGCAGGAACTTGTGGGCCTTGCGGCTGACTCCGCCGCCGACGACGAACAGCTCGGGGCTGAAGAGCATCTCGACGTGAGCGAGGTACTTCTGCACCCGGCGCGCCCAGCGGTCCCAGGTCAGGCCCTGGTCCTCCTTGGCCTTGCTGGACGCCCGCTTCTCCGCCTCGTGGCCGTTCAGCTCCAGGTGGCCGAGCTCGGTGTTGGGGACCAGGGCGCCGTCGACGAAGACCGCGCTGCCGATGCCGGTGCCGAAGGTCAGCAGGATGACCGTGCCCCTGCGGCCCCGGCCGGCGCCGAAGCGCATCTCGGCGACGCCGGCCGCGTCGGCGTCGTTGACCACGGTCACCGGCAGGCCGCCGAGCCGCTCGCTGAACAACGCGCGCGCGTCGGTGTCGACCCAGCTCCTGTCGACGTTGGCCGCGGTGCGGACCGTGGCGCCGCCGGTGACGACGCCCGGGAACGTCAGCCCGACCGGTCCCGTCCAGCCGAAGCGTTCGACCACCTCCCTGACCCCGTCGGCCACGCCGTCGGGCGTCGCCGGATGCGGGGTGAGCACCTTGTGCCGCGCCTGGGCCAGGTCCCCCTTGTCCAGGTCCACAGGGGCGCCCTTGATGCCGGATCCGCCGATGTCCACGCCGAAGATCTGCATGGCACCACGTTACGACGTACGACTGACAGTCACTCCTGCGTCGTGGCGCCCGGCCCGCCCGGCCGTCACTCCTGCGCCGTGCCCGACCCGCCGCGCTCGGCGGCCAGCGCCGTCGCCTCCTCACGCAGGTCCCGGCGGAGCTCCTTGGGCAGGGAGAAGGTGATGGACTCCTCGGCCGCCTTGACGATCTCCACGTCCTCGAAACCGCGCTGCGCGAGCCATTCGAGCACCTCCTCGACCAGGACCTCCGGCACCGAGGCGCCCGAGGTCAGGCCGACCGTGGAGACGCCCTCCAGCCAGGCCTCGTCGATCTCGTCGGCGAAGTCCACGAGGTAGGACCGGTCCGCGCCGGCGAGCTTGGCGACCTCCACCAGCCGCTTGGAGTTGGAGGAGTTGCGGGAGCCGACCACGATCACCAGGTCGGCCTCGGCGCCCATCTGCTTCACGGCGAGCTGACGGTTCTGCGTGGCGTAGCAGATGTCGTCGCTGGGCGGGGAGAGCAGCTGCGGGAACTTGTCCTTGAGGGCGTCGACCGTCTCCATGGTCTCGTCGACCGAGAGCGTGGTCTGCGACAGCCACACGACCCTGGAGGGGTCGCGGACCTCGACGTTCGCGACGTCCTCGGGGCCGTCGACGAGCTGGATGTGCTCCGGGGCCTCGCCGGTGGTGCCGATGACCTCCTCGTGGCCCTCGTGCCCGATCAGGAGGATGTCGTAGTCCTCCTGGGCGAACCGGACGGCCTCCTTGTGGACCTTGGTCACCAGCGGGCAGGTCGCGTCGATGGTGGCCAGACGCCCGCGCCTGGCCTCCTCGTGGACGACGGGGGCCACGCCGTGCGCCGAGAACATCACGATGTTGCCCGGCGGCACCTCCTCCGTCCGCTCGACGAAGATCGCGCCCTTCTTCTCCAGGGTCTGCACGACGTACTTGTTGTGGACGATCTCGTGCCGGACGTACACCGGGGCCCCGTACTGCTCCAGGGCCTTCTCGACGGCGATCACGGCACGGTCCACCCCAGCGCAGTAGCCCCGGGGGGCGGCGAGCAGGACACGGCGGCCAGACGAAGCAGTCATGGCCCCATGGTAAGGCCGCCCCGGCGGCTCGAAGATCGCGCGCCCGGCCCGGGACGCCCTGGCCCGCGTTGTCGGTGGCGGGGGCTACTCTCGCGGACATGGCTGTCTCCACGTCTCCCGAAGCCCCCCTGCCCGTCGGTGAGGTGTCGCGGCTGATCGGGGGGTGGATCGAGCGGCTCGGGGCCGTGTGGGTGGAGGGGCAGATCACGCAGTTGTCGCGGCGGCCGGGCGCGGGCGTGGTGTTCCTGACGCTGCGCGACCCGTCGTACGACATCTCCGTCAGCGTGACCTGTTACCGACAGGTGTTCGACGCGATCGCCGGCGTCGTCAGCGAGGGCGCCCGGGTCGTCGTGCACGCGAAACCCGAGTGGTACGCCCCGCGCGGGCAGCTGTCGCTGCGGGCCGCCGAGATACGGCCCGTGGGGGTCGGGGAGCTGCTGGCCCGGCTGGAGCAGCTGAAGAAGGCGCTCGCGGCGGAGGGGCTGTTCGCGCCCGAGCGCAAGAAGCCCCTGCCGTTCCTCCCCCAGCTCGTCGGACTCGTGTGCGGCCGGGCCTCCGCCGCCGAGCGGGACGTGCTGGAGAACGCCCGGCAGCGCTGGCCCGCCGTCCGCTTCGAGGTGCGCAACGTCGCCGTGCAGGGCGTGCACGCCGTCCCGCAGGTCGTGCAGGCCGTCAAGGAGCTCGACGCGACCGACGACGTGGACGTGATCATCGTGGCGCGGGGCGGTGGCAGCGTGGAGGACCTGCTGCCCTTCTCCGACGAGCAGCTCGTCCGCGCGGTCGCCTCCTGCCGTACGCCGGTCGTCTCCGCGATCGGGCACGAGCCGGACACCCCGCTGCTCGACTACGTCGCCGACCTGCGCGCCTCCACCCCGACCGACGCCGCCAAGAAGGTCGTGCCGGACGTCGGCGAGGAGTACGAGCGGGTGCGGCAGCTGCGCGACCGCGCCCGCAGATGCGTACGGGCGCTCGTCGAGCGGGAGGAGCGCGGACTCGCCCACGCGCTCGCCCGGCCCTGCATGGAGGACCCGCACCGCATGGTCGACGAGCGGGCGGACCACGTCGCCTCCCTGCTCGACCGGAGCCGGCGCACCCTGCGGCACCTGCTGGACCGCGCGGACTCCGAGCTGGCGCACACGCACGCGCGTGTGGTGGCCCTCTCCCCCGCCGCGACCCTCCGGCGCGGGTACGCCGTGCTGCAGAAGGCCGACGGGCACGTGGTCCGCGACCCGGCCGAGGTGACGGCGGACGAGGCCCTGCGGGCGCGGGTCGCCGAGGGCGAGTTCACTGTTCGTGTCGATGCACAGGACTCATAGGGTGGTCGAATGACAAGCAAGGCATCCCCGGCGGACGAGGCGCTCGGCTACGAGCAGGCGCGCGACGAGCTGATCGAGGTCGTCCGGCGCCTGGAGGCGGGCGGTACGAACCTGGAGGAGTCCCTCGCGCTGTGGGAGCGGGGCGAGGAGCTGGCCAAGGTGTGCCGGCGGTGGCTGGAGGGCGCGCGCGCCCGGCTGGACGCGGCGCTGGCCGAGGAGGCGGAGGAGGACGAGGCGCGGGCCTCGGAGTAGGGCGCCGCCTCCACCGGCCTCACCCGTCCCACCGGCCTCCCGGTCCCACCGCTCTCGCCGGTCCCACCGGCCTCACAGCAGGTCCGGGTGAGCCCTGGGCGGGCTCAGGACGTCTTCAGCGCCTTCACCATCGTCGTCAGCCGGTCCCAGGACGCCGTGCCCGTGACCACCGTCGTGGACCCCTTGGTCCCCTCCAGCACCAGCGCGTCGTAGCGGCCGCCGGTGTAGCGGGTCCACTTACGGCCGTCGATCTCCTGGGTGACCTTCGTGGCGTGCCCGCCCTGGCTGGCGTCGTCGATGAAGACATCGCGCTTCTGAGCGGACTGCTCGATCGCCACGTATTGACCGTCGGGATCCTGGAAACCCAGGTGCCAGTGGTCCTCCTCGGTGGCCCGGAAGCGGACCGAGGTGGCCTTCCAGCTGTCGGGCAGGCCTTCGGGCGCGGCCACCGGGTACGGCGCCGCGCGGCGTGCCGTGAGCAGCTCGATGCTGTAGTCGACCCGCTTGAGGTCGGGAGCGCCGCCGCCGTGCGGGACGAAGAGGTAGATGACCCCCGCCGCGAGCCCGATCAGGCCCAGGGAGAGGAGCATGTCCCGGACCGTTTTCTGCTTGCCATTCGAACGTGCCACGCCTCCATCGTCGCAGGTGCCCGGTCCGCTCATCCGTGGGGCCCCCTGCTCATTTTGTCCACCCAGCGATAGAGTCGGGCCTACACCCTCATCCGGCCGTCGTCGTATCAGAAAGGTGCGCTCCGATGACCGAGAACCACCATTTGCCGTCCGAGCTTGAAGTGCCCTCCGAGGCGCCCGACCGCAACATCGCCCTGGAACTGGTCCGGGTGACCGAGGCCGCGGCGATGGCCGCGGGCCGCTGGGTCGGGCGCGGCGACAAGAACGGCGCCGACGGCGCCGCGGTGCGCGCCATGCGCTCCCTCGTCTCCACCGTGTCGATGAACGGCGTCGTCGTCATCGGCGAGGGCGAGAAGGACGAGGCCCCGATGCTCTTCAACGGCGAGCACGTCGGCGACGGCACCGGGCCCGAGGTCGACATCGCCGTCGACCCGATCGACGGCACCACCCTGACCGCCAAGGGCATGCCGAACGCGATCGCGGTCCTCGCCGCCACCGAGCGCGGCGCGATGTTCGACCCGTCCGCCGTGTTCTACATGGACAAGCTGGTCACCGGGCCGGACGCGGCCGACTTCGTCGACATCAACGCACCGGTGTCGGTGAACATCAAACGGGTCGCCAAGGCCAAACGGTCCACGCCCGAGGACGTCACCGTGGTCATCCTCGACCGGCCGCGCCATGAAGGCATCATCAAGGAGATCCGGGAGACGGGCGCCCGCATCAAGCTGATCACCGACGGCGATGTGGCCGGCTCGATCCTGGCGCTGCGCGACGGCACCGGCATCGACCTGCTGCTCGGCATCGGCGGCACGCCCGAGGGCATCATCTCGGCCTGCGCCGTGAAGTGCCTGGGCGGCACGATCCAGGGCAAGCTGTGGCCCAAGGACGACGAGGAGCGGCAGCGGGCGATCGACGCCGGGCACGACCTCGACCGCGTGCTGACCACGGACGACCTGGTCTCCGGCGAGAACGTCTTCTTCGTCGCCACCGGCATCACCGACGGCGAGCTGCTGCGCGGTGTGCGCTACCGCTCGGAGACGGCGACGACCGACTCGATCGTCATGCGCTCCAAGTCCGGCACGGTCCGCCGGATCGACTCCGAGCACCGGCTGAGCAAGCTGCGCGCCTACAGCGCGATCGACTTCGACCGCGCGAAGTAGCACCGCGTACACGGCGGTACGACACGTGTGAGGCGCCCCCGGTGCGGCGGGGGCGCCTCACGCGCACGTGGGGAAACCGGCCCCCGGCCGTCAGCCGGCCGCCGCTATGCGCCCCGTCGCGCGGGCCGCCTTGTTCAGCTCCAGGTCGCGGCGGCGCCGCCGGGCCAGGACGACACGGCGCTCGGCGGCGGTGAGGCCGCCCCAGACGCCGTAGGGCTCGGGCTGCAGCAGCGCGTGCTCGCGGCACTCGACCATGACCGGGCAGCGCGCGCAGACCCGCTTGGCCGCCTCCTCCCGGGACAGCCGGGCGGCGGTGGGCTCCTTGGAGGGCGCGAAGAACAGGCCGGCCTCGTCGCGTCGGCACACCGCCTCGGTGTGCCAGGGCGCGTCCTGATCCCTGTCTCGCGCTGGCACCCGCTGGGCCGGAACGGCAGCTACCTGCAGGGACGAATGCGGCGGTTGCAGCACGGTCTTCTCCTGACGACGGCTTCGCGAGCTGGAGGGTGCTCCGAGAGACGATGCAGCAAGGCCTACCCGCTGTGCGCGCGCCTATGCACTGAGTTCCGGACCGTACGGTTGGTCGGAGGCCGGTCTGGTTCCGCTCGGGGCCCGGTCCGGGTCCGGGTCCGGGTCCGGTCCGGGCCCGGTCCGGGCCCGGTCCGGGTCCGGTCCGGGCCCGGTCCGGGTCCGGTCCGGGTCCGGTCAAAAATGCTTGCGCAGGTGCTTGTCGGCCTTGCGCTGCACCCGGTCGAGGATGTCCGCGACGAACTTGCCCCGCTTGGGGCGCGCCTCGACGTTGCCCAGGACGGCCCAGCCGTCGACGTAGACGACGGGCGCCTCGGACTCGGCCGAGTCCAGCGTGGCCACCTCGAAGTTGCCGAGGACACCGCCGCCGGTGCCGCGCAGCGACACGTTCTCCGGGACGCGGACCTGCACGTCGCCGAAGACCGAGACGGCCTTGATCACGACCTGCTGGTACTCGAAGACCGCCTCGCTGAGGTCGATCTCCACGCTGCCGAAGACCGCGTACGCGTGCAGCCGGCGTCCGGCACGCCAGCGCCCCCTGCGCATGGCCTGACTGAACACCGCCACCACGTTCTCGTCGGCGACGGGGGGTATCACGCCGACCGCCGGGCGGTTCGGCGCGGGGGCGTACGCCGGGGCCGTACGGCCCTGGTGGGCGGCGGGCAGGTCCTGGATGAAGACCTCCAGCTCACCGACCGTCTTGGCGCTCAGCACCCCCTCGACGCGCTCGGCGTGCTCGTCGGCGGTCAGGCGGCCCTCGGCGAGGGCCTCGCGCAGGATGTCGGCGATACGGTCACGGTCGGCGTCCGAGGCCCGCAGCTCGGCGGCGGGCGCGGGGGCGGAGGCCGCGGCCGTGCGCGGTTCGGTCTGCTTCTGAAGGTCCACGGCAGCAGGGTACCGAAACGCGATAGATCGCGACTAGGGGTGTGGACGGGCGGGTCCTGCCGGGGGTGAGGCAGGGGTGACGTGGAGGCGAGGCGGAGGTGAGCCGGACCTCACAGGTTCGCCGTCAGTGGCAGGTCCTACGCTGGTTGGTGCCCGCCGACGTCGGCGGGCAGCCGTCTGTCGAGTGAGGAATGGGCTGCGATGCCGAGCACTTCCCCCCC
>NZ_POTZ01000197.1 GCF_003236365.1 Streptomyces sp. NTH33 | reverse complement strand
CCAGCTACCGGCTGAAGAACCGCCTCACCGCCATCGAAGGCGGCATCACCGCCGTCAGCTGACCCGGACTCAAGCTCTGCACATCAGCCCGTACATACCTCTGCACTACAGCCCGTACGCCGACACCGCGGCGGCACGAGCCGGGCCCGCCGGCACCGTCCGCCGTCCGGCCCGGACGATCCCGACCACCATCGCGGCGCCGCCCGGGCGGCCAGGCCCGAAGGCGCAGCTGCGCACCGCAGTGCGCAGCCACCGCCCCGCCTGCGCAAGCAGCGCGCGCCGCCATTGCGCAGGGCAGGGCGCGCAGCACAAGCAGCAGGGACGTGGAGCCGCCAAGCCGGCCCGCGCCCCCACCGGCCAGGCACCGCAGCCCGAACCGGAGGGCACCGTTGCCCCGCGGTGGATCGTGCAGGGCAGCATCCGGGCCAACGACGCCATCGGCGGCGGAAGCGGGTGGTGGCAGCCTGTTTTCGTACCCTGGCGGCATGCGCATGCGCCCCACTGTGAGCTGGACCCCTGCCGAGGACCTGCCGCCGGGCACCACGGATCTGGGGCCGGTCGCCGATGCGCTGGGCACCGGCGGTGTGCTGGTGCTCAGCGGGGCAGGTATCTCCACCGAGTCGGGCATCCCCGACTACCGGGGCGAGGGCGGGAGCCTGAGCCGGCACACCCCGATGACCTACCAGGACTTCACCGCCAGCGCCCAGGCCCGGCGCCGGTACTGGGCGCGCAGCCACCTCGGATGGCGCACCTTCGGCCGCGCCCGCCCCAACGCCGGGCACCGGGCCGTGGCCGCGTTCGGGCGGCACGGCCTGCTCTCGGGTGTGATCACCCAGAACGTCGACGGCCTGCACCAGGCCGCCGGCAGTGGGGGCGTCGTGGAACTCCACGGAAGCCTGGACCGGGTCGTCTGCCTTTCCTGCGGCGCCTTCAGCTCGCGCCGCGAACTCGCCCGGCGGCTGGAGGAGGCCAACGTGGGCTTCGAGCCGGTGGCCGCCGGAATCAACCCGGACGGTGACGCCGACCTCACCGACGAACAGGTCGGGGATTTCCGCGTAGTGCCCTGCACGACCTGCGGCGGCATCCTCAAACCGGACGTGGTGTTCTTCGGCGAAGCCGTTCCGCCGCGGCGGGTCGAGCACTGCCGCAAGTTGGTCCGTGAGGCGGCCTCGCTGCTGGTCCTGGGCTCCTCACTGACGGTGATGTCCGGGCTCAGGTTCGTCCGCCAGGCGGCCCAGGCCGGGAAGCCGGTGTTGATCGTCAACCGGGACCCGACCCGGGGCGACCGGCACGCCCTCACCCGCATCGCGCTCCCCCTGGGAACAGCCCTCACCACCGTGGCCGACCGACTGGACATCCCCGTCGACGACCAGACGACGGCCTGGGTGAGATGGTGACGGTGGTGGGGCGCCCCCGGGGTTCACCGCGCGAGCCCTTCGTGTCGACGCAGAGCCGCAACGCCAAGCCCGCCCGCGATGACAAAGCCCGAACCGTCCGCGCCGGCCTGCCCCGGTGACAAGGCCGGCCCGTGTTCCGTATGCCGGCGCAGGACCCACACCTACGGCAGCGGCGGCGGCCCGCTGTGCCGGTGGTGCATGGCCCGGCCACGGCCGCGTCCACGTCCTCCCTGCCCCCGTCGCACCTCATGCGACTGTGGCGGTCATCGGCGATCGGCTGGAACCGGGGACACGGCAGCCGGTGTGCCCGGTGGATACGCACCTGCGACGGCGGGGCACCTCCCGCCGTCGTGACCTTTTCATCGTGCCCGGCCCGGCCGATGGGCGGGACCGGGAGGGCTGCCTCAGACCGGCTTGCGCCACACGGAGATGTGCTTCGCGGAGTCCTGGGTGAACGGCGCCCCGTCCCAGTCCGCGACGCGCCGTTCCAGCTCGAGCCCCGCGATCCGCGCCATCAGGTCGAGCTCCGCCGACCACGCGCTCCAGTGCCCGGCCGTCTCCGGCGAGTTCGGTGAGGAAGGCGAGAGTCGGTCCGAGAACAGCGGCCGAGGACATCTCGCTCTCCTCAGCGTCGTAGCGGTCGGCGGTCGCACGGGTCCATGGCTCACTGCTCGTCACGGGCGGCCACTTTGCCGGGCACGGCGGGGAGCTGTCCGTGTATTTACGACCCGTCTGGTTTTGTTGTCGAAAGGTGAGAACGATTGCTGCTTACGACCGAGAGCGGGTGAGCAGCCGGCAGGATCTGTGTTGCCGAGCTCTGAGAGCACACCGGTACTTGCGCTTGGCCCTCTGCTGTGCATGCGCAGTTCACGTGGCGGGCCAGGTGCCGAGTGCGTGGGCCAGTCGGTCACTCTGCTCGCGGGTGATGCCCTGGGCGAGGCGGACGCCGCACCGTCAGCACGGAGGCCCGGACCGGCTGCTCCACGGAGACAGACACCGTGCCGGGCGGATGCCCGGGGGAGGACGCGGCACTCCTCCGCGCAGACCGGCCCGGTCAGGAGCGGCTCCGGGAGCCGCTGTCGCATGCTGTGTCCATGGGGTTGTTCGCCGGGGATCCGGCTTGTGCCTTCTGCGGCATCGTCTCCGGCCGGGTGCCGGCCAGCCGCGTGTACGAGGACGGGCTGGTCCTGTCCTTCATGGACATCCACCCGGCTGCGCCCGGAGACCTCCTCGTCATCCCCAAGATGCACGCGGCAGGTCTGGAGGACATCGACGAAGCCCTGATGGCCCACCTGTTCCGCGTCGTCCACCTGCTGGCGCGGGCCCTGCGGCGCTCGGGGCTGCCCTGCGAGGGAGTGAACGTATTCCTCGCCGACGGTGAGGCCGCCGATCAGACGGTCTTCCACCTCCACGTGCACGTCTTCCCCCGCACCGCGGACGACCGGTTCCGCTTGGAGGTCAGGTGGCAGGAGCGGTCCCGTGCCGCCCTCGACCACGACGCCGCACTGATCAGGGCGCGCCTGAACCGCGGCAAAGAACGCCGTGGAACCCTCTGACGTGCCAGGCGGCGGGGTGGGCTGCGCACAGCACCTGCCAACGCCGAACGGCCGATGTTCCGGATCCTCGCTGTGCTCTGCGCGCTCGGCGTGGTGTTCGTCGCCAAGCGGTTCCCAAGACGCGCGGCCGTCACGCCGACGAGGTGGGTGAGGATCTTTGCCGGCGGTGGAACGTGCGGGCGAAGTGACCTCCGTGTGCGGAGCACGTGCCCGGGGGCTACTCGCCCAAGGTGGCCGCGAAGAGAGCCGACGGCGTTCTTCGCGCTGTCAAGGGCACCGTGATCCGCCTGGAGACGGCCTTCACCGTCAAGCGCTTCCCCGAGCAGACCGCCTCGCCGAGCAACGAGCCGGTGATGGATTTTGCAGCGCCACCGGCGGAACCGGGAACCTGACGCCGCCGATCATTCCCACCATGCCCGATGCGACGGGATGGGCGCCGCGACGTCCCGGATCACGGCCGCCGAGCCTTTTCGGCGGCCGTGTCGTCGGTGGAGGGGCAGGCAGCGGACCGGAGGGCATGTCCCGGACCGGTCCGCAGGATCCGCCCCTTCTCCGCGAACTGCCCGCAGGCACGCGTCCGGTGAGCCGCGAGCTGTCCTCACACGGTGCCGGAGCCGACCGAGAAGTTGTTGAAATTTCACGTATCGATTACTCTCGACCGGAAGCTTGAACCTTCAAGCTGTTCCTCTCGTTCCTCCAGAAAGATCCGCGCACCATGGCTTCCACCCTCACCCGCCCGACCGCCTCCTCCACCGTCGCCGAGGGCCCCTCGCTGCACGCCTACGACGTCGGGCTGCTGATCGTCCGCGTCGTCCTCGGACTGACCATCGCGGCGCATGGCGCACAGAAGCTGTTCGGCTGGTTCGGCGGCGGGGGACTCGAGGGCACCGGCCAGTTCTTCACCATGAGCGGCTACCCCTCGGGCGAGACGATGGCCGCGATCGCCGGACTCAGCGAGACCCTCGGCGGGCTCGGCCTTGTGCTCGGCCTGCTGACGCCGCTCGCCGGCGCCGCCGTCCTCGGTACGATGATCAACGCGCTGGCCGTCAAGTGGGGTGGCGGCTTCTTCGCTCCGCAGGGCGTCGAGTACGAAGTCCTGCTGATCGCCGGTGCGGCCGGACTGGCCCTCACCGGTCCCGGCAGGATCGCCGCCGACCGTTTCCTGCCCGGGCTGCGCGCGCACCGGCTGGGACACGGCGTCGCCGCCGTCGTGCTCGCCGGCCTCGTCCTGCTCATCCGCAACTGAGCGCCGCCGTTTCCGAAGTCAAGGGGGAAGGCGAAATCGCTGCGTTGCCGTGCCAAGGCACTCCGGGACATGCCCGCCTCCATGGCCGTGCCGCCTGCCCGCGAAGCAGAAGCGTGGCCGTCACCTCCCCGACCGCCCGCCGGGAGCCGCTGCGGGCCTCCGGCTGCTGTGGAATCCCCTGCTGGGCAGGGATGGGCCGGATGACGGCCGCGTGTCCGGCACTGCACCGCCAGACACGCGTTCCGCAGGGGCAGTTGAGCTCGCTTCGCTTTGGCGGACACCATCGATGTGGTGGTCAGGCCGCCAAGGCGGCCTCGTAGTCGGCGGGACTGCGGTAGCCGAGGCTGCTGTGCAACCGGTGCAAGTTGTGCCAGCCTTCGATCCACTCGAAGATCGCGGTGTGGGCGGCGGCCCGGCTGGGCCAGGGGCGGTTGCCGATCAGTTCGCTCTTCAGGGTGGCGAAGAACGACTCGGCCAGTGCGTTGTCCCGGCACTGGCCGGTGCGACCGACCGAGAGTCGGACACCCAACTCACTTGCCAACAGGGTGAATTCACGGCTGGTGTACTGGCAGCCGCGGCTCTCCATGGTGGACATCCTTCCGGGGACTCAACCCCTGATCCTGGATGTCCGCCGAAGTGAATCAAGCCCAAACGAGTGGCTGTGATCGACACGCGTCGCTAGTGCCGTGACCGCATAGACCCGGTTCGCCGCAGGCATCGCAGCCCCCTACTCGAACATCGCCAGAAGCTTTCGCTCCATCGGGACGCCCTTGACTACGGATTAGGTCCGCCGGGTTGCCGGTTGGGACGGGTGGCCCGGTGTGCTCTCGCCGCGGTAGGGGCACGATCATCGGCCTGGCCGCGGCTGAGGCCGATCCGCTCCTATGACCGCGGTGTGCTGGCCCAGCGCCACGTGGTGAGACGAGGGTGCCCCGGCAGTTCGGCGCGGCCGGTGGCCCACAACAGGGTGAGCCAGGGATCCGCGCCGCCCGGAGCCTCCGGAAACAGACGGGCGAGCACCCGCGAGCAGAGAGCGGAGGGCGGGGTCCAGGCAAGCCCGAAGCCTTCCGCCAGATCGTGCATGTGTACCAGCGTCTCTACCACCCCCATCGCCGCGAAGCCTTCGGGGTCCGACACCCCGGCGGCGTGGTGGGCGCGGACCCGGGGCGGCGTGGTACGCACCATGGCGACCAGCAGCGCGCCGCACGCCTCCAGCACCTGCACCAGGCCGGCCGGACCCGCATCACGGTCCGCGAAGAGGAAGACCGCGGGTCCGTCCGGCCTCTTCTGGCTCAACGCGAAAGGCACATGGGTGTCCAGCGGCGGGCTCTGCGGCCCCAGCTGCACGGCGTAGTAGAACAGGTCGTTGGCGAGGTGCTCGGCGGTCTCCCAGCAGTCCCACTCCAGCGAACCGGCCTTACCGCCCCACCCCTCCGGGGGTGCGTCCCGAAGGATGCCCACGGCGAGCCGCACGGCAAGGTCGACGTCGTCCGCGGTGACGGGAGACAAGACTGATCCGGTTTCGACTGATCGAGACATCGCAGCACCGTATCGCGAGATTGTTGCCCGTGCGGAGACGTCAGGCTTCGAGTTCGACGACTAAGCGGATGGCCTGAAGTTCTGCGCGGAATCCGGGGCGGCGTCGGCTGGGCGCGACGGCCCCGATGGCGCGAAAACCTCGCCGGGTGTTGCATCGACGTTGACCAAAACGTGGCAAACCCGGCGAGGTCAAGGTCAGTATGCGTCCGGCATCCGTGTTCGCCAACTCTTCCGGTCCGGCGTACCAGCACCTGTACCACCTGCTGCATCACCGCTGGCGGGAGGCCGCCCGCGTCGTGATGGTGCTGCTGTCCGGAGCCGGGCTGACCGCGGACGAGATCGGCGAGCTGCTCGGCTGCCACCCGGCCACGGTGCGCCGCTGGATCCACCGCTACCACGCCGCCGGCCCGGCAGCCCTGGCCGACCGCCCCCGCTCGGGGCGGCCCCGCGCCGGCGGGCCGCACCTGGGCGAGCGCATCCGCCGCCTGCCGACCCGCCCCGGGCCGTGGACCGTCCGCCGGATCCGGCGCCGCCTGGGCCGCCCGAAGATCAGTCCGCGCACCGTCTGCCGGCGCACGCGTGAGCAGGCGGCCTGGCGGCGGCCCCGTCTGACGGCCAGGGGCGACCCGAACCGGCGGCGTACCCTGGCCGCCCTGCACCGGCAACTGCGGGCCCTGCCCGGCGGGTCGGTGGTCCTGGCCGAGGACGAGACCCACCTGCATCTGCTGTCGCACATCCGGGCGAGCTGGATCCCGCGCGGGACGCGGCAGCAGGTGGCCACCCCGGGCAAGAACCGGCAGGCGACCCTGTTCGGTGCCCTGGAGATGACCACCGGAACGTGGCATTACACCCTGGGCCGCCGCACCGCCACCGCGTTCACCGCCTTCCTCCAGACCCTGCCGGCCGCCTACCCGGCTGCCCCGGCCGTCGCGGTGATCTGTGACAACGACGCCATCCACCACGCGGTGACCGCCTACCTGACCGTCCACCCCCGCCTGCACCTGCTGTTCGGCGCCCGCTACAGCCCGCACGACAATCCGGTCGAGCGCATCTGGGCCGCGCTGAAGGCCCACCTCGCCAACACCGCCGTCACCTGGCCGGGCCGTCTGCGCCAGGTCCATGCCTTCTTCCGGCAGCGCTCGTCCGCCCAGACGCTGACCACCGCCGCGCCCTGGGCTTCGCCCTGGCTCCCCAAGCATTACGCGCAGAACTTCAGGCAAGCCGCTTAGCACTGTGACCCCGCGGGCCAGGTCAGGCCGCAAGCCGAAGGGGTCTGCCTCCCCAACGGATGTGTTTCTCGCTGCGGATGCGGGCGCGTTCGCGTCGTTGGGCGGCGAGGACGTCGGGGTGGCGGGCGTTGTTGTTGCGCCAGCGCAGGTAGGCGTGCAGAGCCCGGGTCTGGACGGTGTGGTTGGGGTGGTGGGAGTTGGCGAGGGTGAACTGCCGTGGGGGTCCGAAGTGCGCCGCGATCGGGTTGGCCCAGGACGCGTAGGTCGGGGTGAAGCAGAGCTTGGCCTTGTTCTCCTCTGCCCAGCGACGGAGCCGCCGGTTCCGGTGCGTGGACAAATTGTCGAGAATCACGTAGATCGGGGCGCCGTCCGGGCGGGCCGCGCGGATCGCCCGCAGAGCCGCCCAGGTGTGGTCGATGCCTTTGCGTCGGCGGACTACACCCCAGAGCTCGTCGTCACCGACCGAGTAGCAGCCGTGGAAGTAGGTGATGCCGTGGGTGCGGCGGTAGGTCGCCGGCAGCCGGTCCGGACGGTTTTGAGGTGCCCAGCATGATCCTGCGGTCGGGCGGATGCCGAGCGGGCCGAACTCGTCCAGGGCGAATGTCCGGTCTGGCCGCTCGGTGAGCGCGAACTCGATCCGGTCGAGCTTGGCTTCGAAGTCCGGGTCCGGGGACTCCTTCCAAGTCTTCGTGCGCTGGAAGGAGACCCCGCGGCGGGCCAGGAGGCAGCGCAGGGCCTTTCTCCCGATGTGTACGGGCCGGGCGATGTTGCGCCGCAGATGTTCGGCGAGCTTGCGGACCGACCAGCGGGTGAAGGGCTTGCCCAGTGCGGTGGGCCGGGTGGCGGCCGTCTTGACGACGAAGTCCTCGTCCTCAATGCTCAGCAGGCGGGGACGGTCTCCCGCCCACTGAGGGGCCAAGCAGGCCAGCCCAATCTCGTTGAACCGGTGGATCACGTCCCGGACGGTGTCATCGTCGGCCTGGACGAGTTGCGCGATCGCCGGAACCGGGCTGCCGCCCGACGAGGCCAGCAGCGTCATCGCCCGCCGGAACCGCACCGAACTGGTGCTTCCTCGCCGAACGATCCGCTGCAGCTTCTGCCTCTCTTGCTCGGTCAGCCGGCGAACCCTAACCGGTGATGCCGTACCCACCCCCTGTCGAACGCCTTCACTGGCACCCAGCACAACGAGCAACCCGGCAAACGTTCCCGGTCACAGCACACTAGAGCTCGTAGTCCCGGGCCAGCTCCTCCCAGCGGATGTCGCGGAGGGCAAGATCGGCACCGTCGCCTGACGGGACGTCCGGGGCGGGCTGGAACCACACGACGGTGAGGGCGGAGCGGTACAGCACCGGGTCGTGGTCAGGGGCGACCGCTGTTGAGCGGAAGGCGCCGATGCAGGCGACGGAGGGCAGCACCTCGACGGGGCCGAACGCACCCGCGGTCTGGTCCGGGTGGTCACGGGAGGGCGGAACGAGATGGACCGGCGTGGCGGGAAAGGCGCGTTCGGCGGCCCGCAGGAGACCGCTGACCTTCCGGTCGTTGACGGGCCTGCACGGATAGCCCTCCAGCATTCCGCCGTAGGTCGAAGACAGCCGCAGCTCAGAGAGCTCGATCGAACGGCTAGACGAGAGGACTATGCGGCTCAGCTGCATGCCCACACCCTACGCACAAGATCCACTTTCGATACACGCCCTGATCTGCACTGCGCCGCGGGGGTACGGACGCGGTACGGCGCGGTCGGCCTTGGAGCCTGCCGCTGGAGGGCCGGTCCTGCTGGTCGCGACCCACTGGCGCACCAACGTGACCCTGCGACAGCTCGCCCCGCTGTTCGGCATCTCGAAATCCGCTGCCGACCGGATCATCAACGATCTTGGCCCGCGCCCGGCACTGCAACAGCGCCGCCGCTACCGCAAGGACACCGTTGATCGGTTGCTGTTGCCACCTTGGGCAAGGCGTCGCGGCGGTCATGCAGCCGCTGTCTCTCCCAGCGTGGGTGGTGTAGGGAAGGTCGACTGTTCGCCGAACAGCTTGCGTTTCTGCAGGCAGTGGTAGAGCTGGCCGATCATGCGGTTGAAGAGATTCCTCTGCGCGGCAGCGTGCCAGTCCCCGTGTTCGTTGCGCCGTCGCCGGTGAACCTGACAGGGGGCGTGAGAAGTTCGACCTCGTGCTGACGACGAAGTACGGGAACGCGATCGCAGCCAACACATGGAATGCCGAGATCTGGACGCTCGTCAAGGGAGCGAAGCCTTGGCAGTGGCAAGCGGCGCGGAAGGACGGGTTTCACGTGTTGAGGCACACATACGCCTCCTTGGTCCTGGAGGCAGGGGAGTCGGTCGTAACTCTCGCCGAATGGCTGGGGCACTCGTCGCCGACCATCACCCTCGACCACTGCGCCCCCTTCGTGCCAGAGGCGGGGAAGGAGGGGCGCAGGGCGATCGGTAGCCTGCTGGGGGAGCGGATGGAGGAGAGCCCTGGCTCAAACTCCCCGGATTCTCCCCAGGGCCGATCCTGAGCTCCGATCGGACTGGCCGATGCGCGTAAACAGCGAGGAGAAGGCCCTATGCTCACCACCCGCCCCACCCTCCAGGGCACCTTCGGCATGGTGTCCTCCACCCACTGGCTGGCCTCGCAGTCGGCGATGGCCGTGCTGGAGGACGGCGGCAACGCCTACGACGCGGTGGTGGCCGGCGCGTTCGTGCTGCACGTCGTGGAGCCGCACCTGAACGGGCCCGCCGGGGAGGTGCCGGTCCTGATCGCCCCCGCGGGCGGCGAGGTGCGGGTGCTGTGCGGGCAGGGCGTCGCACCGGCCGGAGCGACGGTCGCCCACTACCGGGCGCTCGGGCTGGACCTCGTACCCGGCACCGGACCGCTGGCCGCCGCCGTGCCGGGCGCGTTCGACGCGTGGATGGTCCTGCTGCGCGACCACGGCACCAAGTCCCTCGCCGACGTCCTGGAGTACGCCATCGGGTACGCCGAGCACGGGCACGCGCCCGTGGAGCGCGTCGGCGAGACCGTCGAGACGGTGCGGAGGCTGTTCGAGACCGAGTGGACGTCCTCCGCCGAGATCTACCTGCCCGGCGGACGCTCGCCCCGCCCCGGCGCGCTGCTGCGCAACCCCGCGCTCGCCGCCACCTGGAAGAGGCTGCTCGCCGAGACCGCGGGCGCGGGGAACCGCGAGGCGCGGATCGAGGCCGCGCGGGAGGTGTGGCGGGCCGGTTTCGTCGCCGAGGCGCTGGTCCGACAGGCCGGGCGGCCCACGCTGGACACCAGCGGCGAACGGCACACCGGCACCCTCACCGCCGCCGACCTCGCCGCCTGGTCCGCGACCTACGAGACCCCGGTGACGTACGACTGGAACGGCTGGACCCTGTGCAAGGCCGGCCCCTGGAGCCAGGGCCCGGTGTTCCTGCAGCAGCTCGCCCTGCTCCCGCCCGAGCTGCCGCCGTACGGCTCCGCCGACTACGTCCACCTGCTGATCGAGGGCTGCAAGCTCGCCATGGCCGACCGGGAGGCCTGGTACGGGGACGCCGCCGAGGTGCCGCTGGCCGAGCTGCTGTCGGCGGAGTACAACGCCGGGCGGCGCGAGCTGGTCGGCGGCACGGCCTCGTACGCGCTGCGGCCCGGCAGCCCCGGCGGGCGCGTCCCGCGGCTGAGCACGCGCACGCACGTGGTGGCCACCGACGAGGGGGAGTACGCGCTGCTGGGCATCGGCGAGCCGACGGTCGCCAAGAGCCCCACGTCCCCGGTGCCGGGCGAACCCGAGCCGGGCGAACCCGATGTCGCCGCCGACGGTGCCACCCGGGGGGACACCTGCCACATCGACGTCGTCGACCGCTGGGGCAACATGGTGGCCGCCACTCCCAGCGGCGGCTGGCTGCAGTCCAACCCGGTGGTGCCCGAACTGGGATTCCCGCTCGGCACCCGCCTGCAGACGACCTGGCTGGAGGAGGGCCTGCCCAACTCGCTCACGCCGGGCCGCCGTCCGCGCACCACCCTCACCCCCTCGATCGCGCTGCGCGACGGGGTGCCCGTCATGGCGTTCGGCACGCCCGGCGGGGACCAGCAGGACCAGTGGCAGCTGCACTTCTTCCTCGCGGTCGCCCTGCGCGCCCTTGTCCGTGGCGGCCTCGACCTCCAGGGCGCCATCGACGCTCCCAACTGGCACAACGACAGCTTCCCCGGCTCCTTCTACCCCCGCGGGATGCGCCCGGGAAGCGTCACCGTGGAATCCCGCATGGACGCGGAGGCCATCCGGGAGCTGCGGCGCCGCGGCCACGCCGTGACCGTCGGCCACCCCTGGTCCGAGGGCCGCCTCTGTGCGGTCGCCCGCTGCCCCACGACCGGCATCCTCTCGGCGGCCGCGAACCCGCGGGGGATGCAGGGGTACGCCGTCGGCCGGTGACGCGTTCCGCACCTTCTGTACCTTGTGCGCCTCCTGCGCCCGAGGTCTGTTCACGCCGATTCCATCCGGAGTGCACCGGCTCGGAGGGGAATGTCAGTGCGGCATGTTCTCATGGAGGCATGATCGAAGAGACGGACACCTGGGAGTCCACCCTGAACGAGGCACTGGTCGGAGAGTTTGTCGCGCGTCACTCGGCCGACGTGGAGGAAGCGGTCCGCAAGGCGGCCGCGGTCGAGATCATGCCCCGGTTCCGCAGACTGGCGGAGCACGAGGTCGACCAGAAGGCCGGGCCGCACGACCTGGTGACGGACGCCGACCGGCTGGCCGAGCAGCACCTCACGGCCGCGCTCGGCGCCCTGCTGCCCGGCTCCGTCGTGGTCGGCGAGGAGGCGGTGCACGCCAACCCGGCGGTCTACGAGGCGCTCCAGGGCGACGCGCCGGTGTGGATCGTCGACCCCGTGGACGGCACCCGGCAGTTCGTGCACGGCGACCCCGGCTTCTGCACCCTGGTCGCGCTCGCCTGCCGGGGAGTCCTGCTGGCCTCCTGGACGTACGCACCGGCGCGCGACCAACTCGCCACGGCCGTACGGGGACAGGGCGCCCACCTCGACGGCGCACCCCTGCGCTCCGGTGCGCCCGAGCCGGGCCGCCTCCTCGAAGTCGCCACGTCCCACCCGGACTTCACGACAGACGAGCAGAAGCGCGCCCTGCTCGGCCTGTGGACGGACGGTGTCGCACCGCGCCCCTGCGGCTCGGCGGGCCTCGAGTACCTCGCGGTCGCCCGCGGCGAGTTGGACGCCACGGCCTTCTCCTGGGAGGCGGCCTGGGACCACGCGGCGGGCCTGCTGCTGGTCGAGGAGGCCGGCGGCGCCCACCAGACCCTGACCGGCGACCCGTTCCGCATCACGGGCGGCAACCCCCTGCCGTTCACGGCGGCACGGGACGCGGCGACGGCACGGCGGGTGACCGGTCTGCTCTCCGGCCCGGAGGGTCACATCCCCCACCCCGGAAC
>NZ_POTZ01000196.1 GCF_003236365.1 Streptomyces sp. NTH33 | reverse complement strand
GTACCTTCCCTACGCCCTCTACCGCCCCCTGGCCCGCCTCGCCCACTACGCCGTCCTGCGCCGCGCCCTGCGCTCCGGCGACCCGGTCGTGGTCCACGACTGCGGCACACAGCCCTGGGTCCGCGCCTGGCTGGCCCGTGCCGCCCGCCGCCGCGGCGGCACCCTGCACCTGCTCCTGCTGGACGTCGCCCCCGGCACCGCCCTGGCGGGCCAGCGGGAACGCGGCCGCGGCGTCTCGCCGTACGCCTTCCGGCGCCACCGCCGGGCAGTGGCCCGCCTGCTGCGCGCGCTGCGGCGGGGCGAGCTGCCGGAGGGCTGCGGCTCGGCGGTCCTGCTGGACCGCGAGGCCGCGGCGGCCCTGCGGCGGATCGAGTTCGTGCCCGTACCCGATAGCCTTCCGGCCACAGCAGTGGTTCCCAGCAGGCGGTAGCAGATGGACTTCCCGGCGGACTTCTCCGCGGACTCTTCCCCGGACTTCCCGGCACAGGCGCACCCCCACCCGCACGGCGGTTGGCCCGGCAACGAGCTGGAGGAGGTGCTGTCGGCCTCCCTCGGCGTCCCGGCGGCCGGCGGCCGGATCATCGAGGTCCTCGGCCGCAGCTTCCTCTGGGTGCCCCTGCCGGGCGGCGGCGGCCCGCACAGCGGCCCGCTCGACCTGCCCACGCTGGAGATCGACGGCCAGGCGTACGTGCCGGTCTTCAGCTCCGAGGAGCAGTTCCGCCAGGTCGTCGGCCCGCACATGGCGTACACCATCGCGCCCGCCGTCGAGTTCGCGCGCGGACTGCCCCCGCAGGCCGGCATCGCCCTCAACCCGGACGGCGTGGTCGGCATCCCGCTGCCGCCGCCGGCCGTGGCCGAGCTGTGCCGGGCGGCGGGCACCCCGCCGACCGGCCCGGCGAGCGGCGGCCGGGTCCGCCTCTTCGAACCCGACTGGCAGGACGACCCGGTGGACTTCCTCTCCGCGGCCTCCGCCGAGTTCGCCGCAACCGGTGTGGTCCTCACCGCCCGCCGCTGCCTGGCCGCCATCGAGACGGCCGACCCGGTCATGTTCATAGGCGTCGAGCTGTCCCACCTGGAGGACGACCCGCTGGCCCGCCCCCTGGACGCCCTGGGCCGCGCCCTGGCCAGGTCCCCGGTCGCGTGGCCGGTCAACCTGGTCCTCCTGGACGTGACCCAGGACCCGGTGGCCGACTGGATGAGGGAAAAGGTCCGGCCGTTCCACCAGCACGGCCACTGAGGGCACCCACGAGCGGCTGCGAGCGGCCCGCGGCCGCGAAAACGGCAACAGCCACCGGGCCGGCAGGCGGCCTTAAGCTAGGTGTGAAGCTCGTCGAGGGGTTCCGAGGGGTTCGTGGAGGGGCGGTACAAAAGGTGAGCGTGAGCGCCAGCGGCACGACGGCCGGGCAGGTCGAGCAGACGCTGCGCCAGGTGACGCCCGGGCGTTACGACGCCTACGAGGCGCTGCTGCGCGCACTGGCGACGCCGTCCTCCGGCCAGATCTGGATGCTGCTGTGGCACGGCCAGGCGGGTTCCCCCGACGCCCAGTACGGGCGCATGGAGGTCGACGGCCACGGCTACGCGCCCTGCGTGACCTCCGCCCAGGAGCTGTCGGCCAGCGGCTGGATGCGGTCGTACGAGGTGGTGGACGGCCTCGACGTGGCCCGCACCCTCTACCCCGACCACTACGGCCTCTGGCTGAACCCGCACGCCCCGGGCGGCGGCGTCGGCATCCCCTGGCTCGACCTGCGCCGCATCGCCACCGGTCTGGACCGCCAGCCCGCGGGGCCGCTCAGCCTGTTCGAACCGGCCGTCGAGGTCCCGCAGTTCTACGCCCTGCTCGCGCAGAACGCCCACCGCACCCCGGCGGTCCGCTCGCTGCGCCGGGCCTGGGTGCAGCCCGCGCTCGGAGCGCCGTACCTCGCCATCGGCCTGGACGTGTACGACACCTCGCCGGCCGCCGTCGACTCGGTGCGCGCGATGATGCAGCAGTCCATCGGCGCCGTCCCCGACGGGCTGCCGGTGTCGACCGTCGCGATGTCCGACGAGTACGACCCGGTCGCGATGTGGCTGCGCGCCAACTCCCGCCCGTTCTACGACCGCGAGAGCCACGCGCCCCCGGCCCAGGCCCCGGCGGCAGGCTACGGGTACCCGCCGGCGCCGGGCGGCTACTGACCCGCCGTCATCCGGACCGGACCACTGGCACGGGCTTCCTCCGGGAGAGCCCGTTCTTCGCGCGTAGATGAGGGCGTAAGGTCGGCTTCTGCGGTGGAAAACCCCAACACGCCCTTGTCCGGCCCTCGTTACCCACTGTCCGGATAACGAAACCCTTCAGTCCGTATCACGTTTGCGCATCATCCGGCCCCAGGCCTGGCGGGTGATCGCGACGGCATTGAAGACTCACCTCTCAGACGCGAGGCGATCGATCCTGTGATCGAACCAATCGAGGGATCTGTTGGGCAGCTGAGCCGTACCCATCTGCGGCCGCCGCGCAGCAAGAAGCGAACCAAAATCGCCCACAGCGGCGGACAAAAGGCCGGTCACCACCGGCGAGAGGGGTCAGGTCACTGTGACCGCACCGATCGAGACCACCGGATCGGAAGCCGGGGCACAGCCTGAAGCTGTGCTCGCCGGGGTCGAGAAGAGCCAGATCGAGGGGCGTTCGCTCACTCAGATCGCCTGGACGCGCTTCAAGCGCGACAAGCTCGCCGTCGCGGGCGGCATCGTTGTCGCGCTCCTCGTCCTGATGGCCGTACTCGCCAAGCCGATCCAGGCGGTCTTCGGGCTCGACCCCAACGAGTTCAACCAGGACCTGATCGATCCCGCCCTGCTCGCCCCCAAGGGCGGCTGGGGAGGCATGAGCTGGGACCACCCCCTCGGCATCGACCCCCAGTACGGCCGCGACATGCTCGCCCGCATCATCGAGGGCTCCTGGGTCTCCCTCCTGGTCGCCGCGGGCGCCACCCTGCTGTCGGTGATGATCGGCACCGTCCTCGGCGTCATGGCCGGCTACTACGGCGGCTGGGCCGACACCCTCATCAGCCGCACCATGGACACCTTCCTGGCCTTCCCCCTGCTGCTGTTCGCCATCTCGATCTCGGCCTCTGTACAGGACGGCTTCTTCGGGGTCAACGGCCTTCCGCTGCGCATCGGCGTGCTGATCTTCGTCATCGGATTCTTCAGCTGGCCGTACATCGGCCGCATCGTGCGCGCCCAGACCCTGAGCCTGCGTGAACGCGAGTTCGTCGATGCCGCCAAGAGCCTCGGTGCTCGTGGGCCGTTCATCCTCTTCCGGGAACTGCTGCCCAACCTGGTGGCGCCGATCATCGTGTACTCCACGCTGATCATCCCGACCAACATCCTCTTCGAGGCGGCACTCAGCTTCCTCGGGGTCGGCATTGCGCCGCCGCAGGCCTCCTGGGGAGGAATGCTCAGCAACGCCGTGGACCTGTACACCGCGGATCCGCAGTACATGTTCGTGCCCGGACTGGCGATCTTCATCACCGTCCTGGCCTTCAACCTGCTCGGCGATGGGCTTCGTGACGCCCTTGACCCGCGCAGCAAGTGATCCCTCCGAATCAAGGGGCTTACCTCAGGTGAAGACGACAAGAGTGACCGCCGCGGTGGCGTCGGTCCTGGTGCTCTCCCTCGCGGTCTCCGCGTGCGGCGGCAGCGACAAGAAGAAGGACGAGGGCGGCAAGGGCGGTACCAACGCTGCCAAGGACGCGGCGTTGAGCTCGATCGTCAACGCCTCGGACAAGAAGGGAGGCACCGTCGCGCTCGAGCACTCCGACGTTCCCGACTCGCTCGACCCGGGCAACACGTACTACGGCTGGGTGCTGAACTTCTCGCGTCTGTACGCCCGTTCCCTCACCACGTTCAAGCCGGCCGCCGGCAAGGAGGGCCTCGAGGTCGTCCCGGACCTCGCCGAGTCCCTCGGCGAGCCCAGCGCGGACGCCAAGACCTGGACCTACAAGCTGCGCAAGGGCCTCACGTACGAGGACGGGACCCCGATCACGTCCAAGGACGTCAAGTACGCGATCGAGCGCTCCAACTTCTCGCCCGAGGTCCACTCCAACGGCCCGACGTACTTCAAGGCGTACCTGGTCGGCGGCGACAAGTACAAGGGTCCCTACAAGGACAAGTCGCCCGAGGGCATCAAGTCGATCGAGACGCCGGACGACCAGACCATCGTCTTCAAGCTCAACCAGCCGTTCGCGGACTTCGACTACCTCGCGACCTACTCCCAGACGGCCCCCGTGCCGCAGGCGAAGGACGACGGCGCGAAGTACGTGCAGCACATCGTCTCCTCGGGTCCGTACAAGTTCGAGTCCTACGAGGAGGGCCGCGGCGCGACCCTCGTCCGCAACGACAAGTGGGACCCGAAGACCGACCCGATCCGCAAGGCCCTGCCGGACAAGATCACCATCAAGTTCAAGGTCAACCCGGTCACGGTCGACAACAACCTGATGTCCGACAAGATCACGGCGGACGCCGCGGGCACGGGTGTGCAGCCGCAGACCCAGCCGAAGGTCCTCACGAACCCGAAGCTGCAGAAGCAGACCGACAACTCCTACGCCGGCGCCACGCAGTACATCGCGCTGAACAAGAAGGTCAAGCCCTTCGACAACGCGGACTGCCGCAAGGCCGTCCAGTGGGCCATCGACAAGCGGTCGGCCCTCGACGCCATGGGCGGCGACCCGAAGGGCGACGTCGCGACCTCGCTGATGCCGCCGTCGGTCAACGGCTACACCAAGTTCGACACCTACGCCACCACCGACCACAAGGGTGACATCGACAAGGCCAAGGCCGCGCTGAAGGCCTGCGGCAAGCCGAACGGCTTCGACACCGTCCTGACGGCCCGTTCGGACCGTCCCGCCGAGGTCGCCATCGCCACCGCCGTTCAGAACTCCCTGAAGAAGGTGGGCATCAAGGTCGAGATCAAGCAGTACCCCTCCGGCAAGTACTTCTCGAACTTCGCCGGTGTCCCGAGCTACGTGCACGAGCACAAGCTGGGCATGCTCTCGATGGCGTGGGGCGCTGACTGGCCGACCGGCTACGGCTTCCTGGACCAGATCGTCAACGGTGCCGCGATCAAGCCCTCGGGTGCCACCAACCTGATGGAGCTGGACGACCCGAAGATCAACAAGGCTCTGAAGGACGGGATCGCCAACACCGACGCCGACGCCCGCACCAAGGCCTGGGGCGAGGTCGACAAGATGGTCATGGACGACGCCTCCGTCGTCCCGCTGGTCTACCGCAAGAACCTGCTGTTCCGTCCGGAGTCCGCGGCCAACGTCACGGTCTCCGAGGCGTACCTCGGCATGTACGACTACCTGCTGCTCAGCTCCGGCAAGTAGTAACAGGGCCGATTTCATTCTGAAAGGCAGGTGAAGGCACCGGCGGCCGGGACGGGCACAACCCGTCCCGGCCGCTTGGAGCCGCACAACTGTGGCTGCGTACATCATCCGACGCGTCATGGGCGCAGTACTGTTGCTGCTGGTGGTCAGCGCAGTCACCTTCGCCATCTTCTTCCTGGTCCCGCGCCTCGGCGGCCAGACAGCCACCCAGTTGGCCACCCAGTACGTGGGCAAGGACGCCAACCCGGAGTCCATCGCCGCGGTCAAGCGCAACCTCGGCTTCGACCAGCCGATCTACCTCCAGTACTGGAACTACATCAAGGGCCTCGTGGTCGGTGCCGAATACAAGTTCGGCCCGGACGTCAGCACCTGCAACGCCCCCTGCTTCGGTTACTCGTTCAAGAACCACGTCGAGGTGTGGCCGCAGCTGCTGCAGCGGATCCCGGTCTCCTTCTCGCTGGCCGTCGGCGCGGCCGTCATCTGGGTGATCTCCGGTGTCACCATCGGTGTCGTGTCCGCCCTGCGCAAGGGCAGCCCGATCGACCGGATCTCGATGATCATCGCCCTCGCCGGCGTCTCCCTCCCGATCTTCTTCACCGGTCAGGTCATCAACGCCCTGTTCGTGTACGAGATCCCGGTGTGGGACAGCGTGGAGTACATCCCCTTCACCGAGAACCCGGCCGACTGGGCGTGGCACCTGGTGCTGCCGTGGATCAGCCTGGCGTTCCTCTTCTCCGCGCTCTACGCCCGGCTCACCCGGGCAGGCATGCTGGAGACGATGGGCGAGGACTACATCCGCACCGCCCGCGCCAAGGGCCTCAGGGAGCGCACCGTGGTCACCAAGCACGGGCTGCGCGCCACCCTGACGCCCATCGTGACCATCTTCGGCATGGACTTCGGCCTGCTGGTCGGCAGCGCGGTGCTCACCGAGACCGTCTTCGGTCTCCAGGGCATCGGCGCCTACGCGATCCAGGCCATCCGCGACAACGACCTGCCGATCGTGATGGGTGTGACCCTGGTCGCCGCCTTCTTCATCGTCTTCTGCAATCTGGTCGTCGACGTGGTGTACGCAGCCATTGACCCCAGGGTGAGGTACTCGTGAGCAAGCTCGACAACGCGTCCCTCGGCGAACCGGTGCCGTCGCCCTCGCCCGCCGACGACGACGCCTTCCTGTCGGTCCGCGACCTGCGCATCCACTTCGACACCGACGACGGCCTGGTCAAGTCCGTCGACGGTGTCAGCTTCGACGTGCGGCGGGGCAGAACCCTGGGCATCGTCGGTGAGTCCGGCTCCGGCAAGTCCGTCACCTCGCTCGGCGTGATGGGCCTGCACCGCTCGGTCAGCGCCAAGGTCTCCGGCGAAGTCTGGCTCGACGGCCAGGAGCTCGTCGGCGCCAGCCCCGAGGACGTGCGCAAGCTGCGCGGCCGCAAGATGGCGATGATCTTCCAGGACCCGCTGTCCGCGATGCACCCGTACTACACGGTCGGGGCGCAGATCGTGGAGGCGTACCGCGTTCACCACGACGTCAGCAAGAAGGTCGCGCGCGCCCGCGCGATCGAGATGCTGGACCGGGTGGGCATCCCGGAGCCCGCCCGGCGCGTCGACGGCTACCCGCACGAGTTCTCGGGCGGTATGCGGCAGCGCGCGATGATCGCGATGGCTCTGGTCAACAACCCCGAGCTGCTCATCGCCGACGAGCCGACCACCGCTCTGGACGTCACCGTCCAGGCGCAGATCCTGGACCTGATCCGGGATCTGCAGAAGGAGTTCGGCTCGGCCGTCATCATGATCACCCATGACCTGGGTGTCGTCGCCGAGATGGCCGACGACCTCCTGGTGATGTACGGCGGCCGCTGTGTCGAGCGGGGTTCCGCCGAGGACGTCTTCGAACGGCCCCGGCACCCCTACACCTGGGGCCTGCTCGGCTCGATGCCGCGGCTGGACCGTGAGCAGCAGGACCGGCTCATCCCGGTCAAGGGCTCGCCGCCCTCGCTGATCAACATCCCGGACGGCTGCGCCTTCAACCCGCGCTGCCCGTACGCCGATGTGCCCAAGGACAACGTCACCCGCACCGTCCGCCCCGAGCTCACCGAGGTGGGCGGCGGACACTGGGCCGCCTGCCACATGACCCAGGAGCAGCGGGAGCGTATCTGGACCGAAGAGATTGCGCCCAAGCTGTGAGCGAGGACACGCCCGTGACGAGGGACGAGAAGGACGTGGCGGTTCCCGCTCAGCGGCCCGCCGACAGCGCTGCCACGCCGACCGAGGCCGCCGCGCCGACCGAGGCCGCCGCGCCGAGCAAGGACGCCTCCTCCTCCGGCGGCACCGCCCCCGGTGAGATCCTGCTCAAGGTGACCGGTCTGCAGAAGCACTTCCCCATCCGGAAGGGTCTGCTCCAGCGCCAGGTCGGCGCGGTCAAGGCCGTGGACGGCATCGACTTCGAGGTCCGCGCGGGGGAGACCCTGGGTGTCGTCGGCGAGTCCGGCTGCGGCAAGTCGACGATGGGCCGGCTGATCACCCGGCTGCTCGAACCGACCGGGGGGAAGGTCGAGTTCGAGGGCAAGGACATCACGTACCTCGGTGTCGGCGGCATGCGCCCGCTGCGCCGCGATGTGCAGATGATCTTCCAGGACCCGTACGGCTCCCTGAACCCCCGCCACACCATCGGCACGATCGTCGGCGCTCCCTTCCGGCTCCAGGGCGTCGAGCCCGAGGGCGGGATCAAGAAGGAAGTGCAGCGGCTGCTGTCGGTGGTCGGCCTCAACCCCGAGCACTACAACCGCTATCCGCACGAGTTCTCCGGCGGTCAGCGCCAGCGCATCGGCATCGCCCGGGCGCTCGCGCTCAAGCCGAAGCTGGTCGTCGCGGACGAGCCGGTCTCCGCGCTGGACGTGTCGATCCAGGCGCAGGTCGTCAACCTGCTCGACGACCTCCAGCAGGAGCTGGGCCTGACGTACGTGATCATCGCCCACGACCTGTCGGTCGTCCGGCACGTCTCGGACCGGATCGCGGTGATGTACCTCGGCAAGATCGTGGAGCTGGCCGACCGGGAGTCGCTCTACAGGACGCCGATGCACCCGTACACCAAGGCGCTGATGTCGGCCGTCCCGATCCCGGACCCCAAGCGCAAGAACGTCAAGAGCGAGCGCATCCTCCTCAAGGGCGACGTGCCCTCGCCGATCGCCCCGCCGAGCGGCTGCCGCTTCCACACCCGGTGCTGGAAGGCGACGGAGATCTGCCGGACGACCGAGCCGCCGCTCAAGGAGCTGAAGCCCGGTCAGCGGGTGGCCTGCCACCACCCGGAGAACTTCGAGGACCAGGCCCCGCAGGACACCGTGCTGCTGTCGGCCGCCAAGGAGGCCGCGGAGCTGGTGTCCGACGAGGTCCTGGCGGAGTCGGCGGCGACCTCGGCGGCGGTGGCCGCGGAGGTGGGGACCGCGGAGACGGAGTCCTCCGAGGCCGCTGAGCCTTCCGAGGCCGCTGAGACCTCCGAGCCTTCCGCTTCCTCCGCCTCCTCCGAGGCAGCCGAGCCCTCCGAGAAGGCGACCGACAAGTAACTCACCCCCTGTAAGAATGGGGGGTGCTTCAGCAACTGTTCAGCCCCTCCGTCCAGCACACGCTCGACCTGGTCGGCATCTTCGTGTTCGCCATCTCCGGCGCGCTGCTGGCCGTTCGCAAGAACTTCGACGTCTTCGGCATAGCCGTCCTCGCCGAAGTGACCGCGCTGGGCGGAGGGCTGTTCCGTGACCTCGCCATCGGGGCCGTACCCCCGGCCGCCTTCACGGATCTCGGGTACTTCCTCACTCCGCTGCTCGCCACGCTGGTGGTCTTCTTCCTGCACCCGCACGTGGAGCGCATCCAGACCGCCGTGTACGTCTTCGACGCGGCCGGTCTCGGCCTGTTCTGCGTGGCCGGTACGACCAAGGCGTACGCCTACGGACTCAGCCTCACCGCGTCGGCGACGCTCGGCCTGGCCACCGCCGTGGGCGGCGGTGTGCTGCGGGACGTACTCGCCAACGAGGTTCCGTCGCTGCTGCGTTGGGACCGCGACCTGTACGCGGTCCCGGCGATCGCCGGCTCCACCGTCGTGGCGCTGTGCATCCACTACGACGCGCTGACCCCGCTCACCAGTGCCCTCGCGGTGGTCTCCACCTTCGTTCTGCGCCTGCTCGCGATGCGGTACCACTGGCGGGCTCCGCGGGCCTGGAACCGGCGCTCGACGGTGCAGGAGGAGTGAGGCCCGCTAAAAGCTACTGCTTAGTAATTTCCTGTTGTATCGTTCACCCATGTCAGAAGCAGCCACCGCCCCGGCCGCGCGGGCCACGATCGGCGACAGCGAGTTCGACCGTGACACCGCGGTCGCCCAGCGCGCCCCCGGCGTGTACGACATCGACCTCTCCGCCGGCTGGACCATCATCAACGCCGTCAACGGCGGCTATCTGCTGGCCGTCCTCGGCCGCGCGCTCGCGGACGCCCTGCCGCACCCGGACCCGTTCACCGTCTCCGCGCACTACCTCACCGCGTCCCGGCCCGGGCCGGCCGTCGTGCGGACGGACGTGGCCCGCACCGGCCGCACCCTCTCCACCGGCCAGGCCTCCCTCTTCCAGTGCGACGAGGACGGCCGTGAGGTGGAACGCATCCGCGTCCTGGCCTCCTACGGCGACCTCGGCACCCTGCCCGACGACGTACGCACCACGGCGAAGCCGCCCGCGATCCCGCCCATGGAGCAGTGCTTCGGTCCCCAGGACGCTCCCGCCCCGGTCCCCGGCAGCTCGGCCATCGCCGACCGCCTGATGCTCAAGCTGGACCCGGCCACCCTCGGCTGGGCGCTCGGCTCGCCCTCCGGCAACGGCGAGATGCGGGCCTGGTTCGGCCTCGCCGACGGCCGGGACCACGACCCGTTCTCCCTGCTGCTCGCCGTGGACGCGCTGCCCCCGACCGCCTTCGAGCTCGGCATCAAGGGCTGGGTGCCGACCGTCGAACTGACCGTGCACGTCCGCTGCCGCCCGGCACCGGGCCCGCTGCGCGTGTCCATCACCACCCGCAACCTCGCCGGCGGCTTCATGGAGGAGGACGCCGAGGTCTGGGACAGCGCCGACCGGCTGGTGGCCCAGTCCCGGCAGCTCGCGCGGGTCAGGCTGGGCTGAAGGGCCGCCGCCCGCGTTCGGTCGAATCGCTCTCGTCCGGGCGCCTGTCGGTCCAGCCGGCGGCCGGCGACGGTCAGCCGCAGCCGCCGGTCGGCGACCCGGTGCACCTTGGCCCGGGGTTCCGCGGGAGCGCCCCGTAGAATCGGCCTCACCATGGCTTACCTCGACCACGCCGCGACCACCCCCATGCTCCCGGAGGCGGCAGAGGCGCTGACTGCCGCGCTGGGCGTCACCGGCAACGCCTCCTCCCTCCACGCGTCCGGCCGCCGGGCCCGCCGCACGGTCGAGGAGGCCCGCGAAGCCCTCGCCGAAGCCCTCGGCGCCCGCCCCAGCGAGGTCGTCTTCACCTCCGGCGGCACCGAGGCCGACAACCTCGCCGTCAAGGGCCTGTACTGGGCCCGCCGCGACGCCGACCCGGCCCGCACCCGCGTACTGGCCAGCCCCGTCGAGCACCACGCCGTCCTCGACGCCGTCCACTGGCTCGGCGAGCACGAGGGCGCCACCGTCGAGTACCTCCCGGTCGACTCCTACGGCCGCGTCCACCCCGAAGCGCTGCGCGAGGCCATCGCCCGCAATCCCGCCGATGTCGCCCTCGCCACCGTCATGTGGGCCAACAACGAGATCGGCACGCTGCTGCCGGTGCGCGAACTGGCCGACGTGGCCGCCGAGTCCGGCGTCCCGCTGCACGCCGACGCGGTGCAGGCCCTCGGCCAGGTCCCGGTCGACTTCGCCGCCTCGGGGCTCGCCGCGATGACGGTCTCCGGCCACAAGATCGGCGGGCCGTGCGGCATCGGCGCGCTGGTCCTGGGCCGCGACCACAGCCCCGTACCTGTCCTGCACGGTGGCGGCCAGGAGCGGCACGTACGCTCCGGCACCCTCGACGTCCCCGCGATCGCCTCCTTCGCCGTGGCCGGCCGGATCGCCGCCGAGCGGCGCGAGTGGTTCGCCCGCGAGATCGGCGCACTGCGCGACGAGCTGATCGAGGCGGTGCGTACGGCGGTCCCGGACGCGATCCTCGGCGGCGACCCCGCACCTCAGGGCCGCCTCCCGGCCAACGCCCACTTCACCTTCCCCGGCTGCGAGGGCGACTCCCTGCTGCTCCTGCTGGACGCCCAGGGCATCGAGTGCTCGACCGGCTCCGCCTGCACCGCGGGCGTCGCCCAGCCCAGCCACGTCCTGCTCGCCACCGGCACCGACCCGGACCTCGCCCGTGGCACCCTGCGCTTCTCCCTCGGCCACACCTCCACCCGGGCCGACGTCGAAGCGGTCGGCAAGGCCATCGGCCCCGCGGTGGAACGCGCCCGCGCGGCGGGACTGACGTAACGGCTCAGGTCCGCGTGGCCGGCACCGCGCGGACCAGCCGTATGTACCGGTCCCAGTCCCAGTGCCGCCCCGGGTCCGTGTGGTCGGCGCCCGGCACCTCCACGTGGCCGATGATGTGCTCCCGGTCGACGGGTATCCCGTACCGCGCGCAGATCCGGGCCGTCAGCCGTGCCGAGGCGGCGTACATCGCGTCCGTGAAGGACGAGGCGTCGTCGACGAAACCCTCGTGCTCTATGCCGACGCTCCGCTCGTTGTACCCCCGGTTGCCCGCGTGGAAGGCCACGTCCAGTTCGCGGATCATCTGCGTGACGTGCCCGTCCTTGCGGACGATGTAGTGCGTGGCGGCCCCGTGCCCCGGGTCCTGGAAGACCTTCACCGCGCTCGCGTAGCTGCCCTGCGTGACATGGACGACCACCCGGTCGATCCGGTAGTCGTCCGGGCGGTCCGCCCGCCGGTAGTTCGACGGGGAGGCCTCCACCCACCGGGCGCCCCCGAAGTCCACCGCGCCCGCCACCCGCGGCTTCTGCGCGCCCGGAAGCCGCCACCACAGCCGGGACAGCCCGCT
>NZ_POTZ01000195.1 GCF_003236365.1 Streptomyces sp. NTH33 | reverse complement strand
CGCGGCGGACAACCGCTCGCGTACTCAGACCGGCGTAGGTGATCGTACTCAGCCGGTGCGGCGATCAGACACGGGCGCACCCCGTGAGGTTCCGGCGGCGGGCGTACGCCTCGATCTCGATCCTCATTCGGGGCCGGCCAGGTCGCAGACCACCATCTTGACGGCGGGCCGAACGTCGCCGAAGCGGCCGCGGAGCAGGTGCCGGCACGGCCCGAAGCCGTCGCGGTCGAGGAGGAGACAACGCACCCGGACGACGTCCGCGAAGGTGCGGTCCGCTTCCTCCAGCGCGTATTCGATGGTGCGGAGGCACTGCTCGGCCTGCTCGACGTCGTCGTCCGAGATGGTCATCGTGCGATAGTCGGAGCCGGTCGCCCCGGATACGCGCACCCAGTCGCCGTCGGCCACGGCTCGGGCACAGCCGATCTGCTCCTCGTAGGTCGATCCGTCGAGGATCGCGCGTCGCTCGCTCATGCGGGGCTGTCACTCGGACACTCGCGTCCCTACGGTCGGCGGAGGGCAACGGCCGGAACTCCGACGCTCGTTCCTGGCTCTGCCGACGCGGTGGCCCGTCGACGACTCGCAGGGCCTGCTCTCGCTCGGCCCCCGGCATGGCTGCCAGGACTTCCGCCACCCTCTTCGATGTCCACGGGTCAGCCCCCGCCCACGAGGTCGAGGTCGTCACGAGACGCCACCGGAGTGATCTCCGGAACGGGCCACTCGCGGTTCAGCGGCAGGGACACATCCCGCCACCAGGGACGCGTGGGCAGGTCCCCGGCAGGCTCGAAGGGCCGGCCTGGAACGGGGAGGGCGACCGTCTGTCCGACCGCGCCGGCCGCGGCCAGCGTCCACTCCCCCGGCTCCGCCCACGGATGGAACGCGAGGTTGAACGTCGCCCAGTGGACCGGCAGCATGACACCGCCCGGCCGGCCCTGCTGCAGATCGAGGTGGCTCTGAACCCCTTCGGAAGGGGTCATGTGGATGTCGGGCCAGAACTCCGAGTAGGCGCCGATCTGGATCATCGTCGCGTCGAACGGGCCGTGTTCCGCTCCGATGTCCTTGAAGCCGTCGAAGTAGCCGGTGTCGCCGCTGTGGTGGATCCGGTGCTCCTCGCCGGCGACGACCCAGGAGGCCCACAGGGTGTGCTGGGTGTTGCGCAGGGCGCGGCCGCAGAAGTGGCGGGCCGGGGTGGCGGTCAGGGTGAGGCCGCCGACCCCGGTGGACTCGTGCCAGTCCAGTTCGCGTATCCGGGTCTCGGACACGCCCCAGTGCTCCAGGTGGGCGCCGACGCCGAGCGGTACCGCGAAGACGGTGTCCGTGCCGGCCAGCGCCTTGACGGTGGGCATGTCCAGGTGGTCGTAGTGGTCGTGGGAGATGACGACGACGTCGACCGGGCCGAGCGCGGCCAGCGGCAGCGGCACCGGGTGCAGCCGCCGGGGTCCGGCGAAGGGGAAGGGGGAGCAGCGCTCGCCCCACACGGGGTCGGAGAGCACCCGCTGTCCGTCGATCTCCGCGAGCACGCTGGAGTGGCCCAGCCAGGTCAGCCGCAGACCGGTGACCGCGGGCCTGGCCAGGTCGGCGAGCGTGGTGGCGTGCACGGGCACGGGGTCTCGCGGGGCGCGGCGGGGGCGCTCGTCCTTGTCGAAGTAGAGCTTCGCGAAGTCGAGCATCGAGCCGGAGGGCCGGGTCCGTGCGGGACCTCCGGGGTTCTGGAAGACGCCGTCCTCGAAGTGCGGTGACCGGCGGATGCGCGCCATGCGCTCTCCGTCGGGGTCCGCGCCGAAGGCCGCGGGCCGCAGGGCGCGGAGCCCGGAACTCAGAGGACGGAACCCTGCCACGATGCCTCCAGTGGAGTCGGTCAGGTCTTCCATTATGAAGGGCCCCTCCGACAGTCCGATGTCACACGAGCGCGCTCCCGTCCGTCGTATCCGGTGAGGGCACCCGCGCGGTGCCGACGGAACCGATGTACTGGAGGTGGCCGCCATGGCCCGCGTCTCGCTCACTCCGCCCCGGACCCGCTTCTTCCGTCTTGTGGAGTGGTACAGCAAGCGCGCCTACGGCAAGGTGCTGGACCCCGCCCGGGCGCTCGCGCACAACCCGCGGGTGCTGCGGAGCGATCTGCGGTTCGAGCAGTCGGTGGCGAAGTGGAACAAGCTCGACCCCGCTCTGAAGGCGCTCGCCGAGATGGCGTCGGCCGCCGCGATCGGGTGCTCGTGGTGCATGGACTTCGGCTACTGGGTCGGCCGGGAGCGCGGTATGGACGCCCGGAAGCTGCAGGACGTCCCCGTGTGGCGGGACAGCGACGCCTATACGCCGCTGGAGCGCGACGTCATGGCGTACGCCGAGGCCATGACGGCCACTCCGCCCACCGTGGACGACGACCTGGCCGCCCGGCTGCGCGACCGGCTGGGGGAGCCGGCCCTGGTGGAGCTGACGGCGATGGTGGCCGTGGAGAATCTGCGTTCGCGGCTCAACTCCGCCCTGGGGCTGACGAGTCAGGGCTTCAAGGACTCGTGCGAGGTGCCGGGTGCCGCAGCGGGCACGGGTGGGGTCGCCGCACGGGAGTGACGCGTGCGGCCGGTCGTCCGGGACCCCGTCGGCGCGGTCTCCCGCGCCCGGGCCCGGCGGCGGGTGGACGAGGCACCCGCCCGGGAACCGGGCCCGGCGCGGGAGGTGCCGAGCGCGTCGGCCGTCAGGCCACCGACTCGATCCGCATCCTGATGTCGTCCGGCGACAGGGCGCCCTTGGCCGTCACCCGGTCGCCCGAGGACTCGCCGCGCAGCCGGCGGCCGATCCACGGCACCAGGTACTCGCGTGCCCAGTGCACGTCGTCGCGGCGGAGCTCCAGCGTGCCGCGCGGCGGCAGCGGCGGCCAGGGCTGCTCCGGGTCGGCCGGGACATCGACGCCGAGGACCTGGCCGGCGCGCAGCGCCACGCGCGTGTGCCCCTCGGGTGAGAGGTGCAGGCGGTCGTGGTCCCAGGCGCGGCGGTCCTGGACGGTCTTCAGCGACCACAGGTCGAGCACCGGACAGCCGTAGCGGTCGGCGATGGCCCGTACGTGCCCGTTGTACGTGGCGATCTTGCCGCGCAGGTGCTTGAGCACGGGCACGCCCCGGGTGTCGAAGCCGGTGGTCACCATCACGGTGCCGGCGACGGCGGTGAGCCGGGCGACCGCCTTCTCGAAGCGCTCGGCCACGTCGTCCGGGTCGGTGCCGGGGCGGATGATGTCGTTGCCGCCCGCACAGAACGAGACCAGGTCGGGGGCGAGTTCGGCGGCCTTCGGGATCTGGTCAGCCACGATCTGGTCGAGCAGCTTTCCGCGCACGGCGAGGTTGGTGTACCGGAAGTCGCCTTCGGGCCGCCGGTCGGCGAGCAGTACGGCGAACCGGTCGGCCCAGCCGACGAACGCCCCGTCGGGGCCGGGGTCGCCGACGCCCTCGGTGAAGCTGTCCCCCACCGCCACGTACGACCCGATCACTGATCTGCTGTCATTCTTCGAATCGTCTGCCACATCGGCCCATGATTCACCTTCGAATGTGACCTACGCGACCGTAGGCAGGGGTTGACGGACGGTGAGATGAGCCACGTCGAGGGGACACCCGGTCCTCAGCCGAAGGCGACGCCGTGCGAGCGGAGGTAGGCGACCGGGTCGACGTCCGAGCCGTAGTCCGGCGTGGTGCGGACCTCGAAGTGCAGGTGCGGGCCGGTCACGTTGCCGGTGGCGCCGGACAGGCCGAGCCGCTGCCCCGCGCTCACGCTCTGGCCGGCCGAGACGGAGAGCGACGACAGGTGGGCGTACTGGGCGTAGTGGCCGTCGTTCAGCCTGATGACGACCTGGTGGCCGTAGGCGCCGCCCCAGCCCGCGGAGACGACCGTGCCGGCCCCGACGGCCTTGACGGAGGTGCCGGTCGGCACGGCGAAGTCGACACCGGTGTGGTAGCCGCTGGACCACATGCCGCCGGCCACGCGGTAGCCGGTGCCGACGCCGCTTCCGGCCACCGGGAGGGTGAAGCCGGTGGAGACGGCCCCGGCGGTCCGGGGGGCCTGGGGGGCCCGGGGGGCTTTCTTCGCCTTCGCCGCCTTCGCCCCCTTCGCCGTCTTCGCCGCCTTCGGAGCGGAGGGCTTGGGCACCTGGGTGGTGGCGGTCGGCGCGGCCCGGCCATCGAGGGCGAGTTCCAGGCCCGGGTGGATCAGCGACGGGTCGTCGCCGACGGCCTGGCGGTTGTCCGCGTAGAGCTGCTGCCAGCCGCCGCGGACGTCCTGCTCCTCGGCGATCGCCGAGAGGCAGTCGCCGGCCCGGACGGTGTAGGTCCGTACGTCCGCTTCCTTGGCGGCGGCCTTCTTCCCGGTCACCGGCACGGTCCGTACGGTCTCTTCCGCGACGGAGTGCGCGGGGGCCGCGTGCGCGCCGGCCGCCCCGACGAACGGCAGGGCGAGGGCGGCGCCACCGGTTCCGGCGGCGGCGAGGGAACGGGTGAGACGCTGGGTCTTCGGACGGCGGTGCTTACCCTTCGCGGGCATGGCGAATTCCTCTCCGGCGCCTGCGAGGTGAGCTGTCGGGTTCGGGCTGGAGCCGCCCGGCCGCGTGATGCGGCTTCACCCCGAGCCTGTTCCCGGGGACCGGGACAGGCGGTGGTTCCTGTGGGTCCCCCGCTCCTGCCGTGCACGGGTGAGTGTGCGGGTTCCGGACAGCGGCAGGATTCGGCGTCCGTCCGGATCGATGTGGACCGTAGGCGACCAGGACGCGCGGGGACAAGCAGACGGTTCCCCTTTCGCACGTTTCGCTCGGCCCATCACGGGAACCAGCAGTCACGCCGCGTGAGTTCGATCTCCCGCCCGTCCTTCAATCCGCTGGACAAGCCCCAGAATTACATGAACACAACAAACAACGCACCGTCACCACTATGAGGCTTGTCACGCGGACGGCTCCAGCACCCCTCATTCCGGGACGAGTTTCAACCAAGGCTGCAATTCGGACACAGGACTCAGATGCGTCGGATGCATCAGATGCGGCGGAGGCGGATGACCGCCGCGTCGAAGTCGCCCCGCAGCCCGGTGCGCATCCCGTGGTGCAGCAGCACGGCCCCCCGGTGCACTTCCCCGGTGTCCCGGCAGGCATAGGACGCCGCCGGATCGAGGCCGCGCAGCCGCAGCGCGGGCGGCGGCTCGCCGTGGTGCTGCGCCTGGAGCCAGGCGAGGACGACGGTCTCGCCCCCGCGGACGTACTGCACCGCGCTCAGCCCGCCCCGCGGCGGCCGCAGCCGGTACAGGTCGCCGCGCTGGACCACGGGCCGGATCTCCTTGTAGAGGGCGATCCAGTCCCGGGCCTCGGCCAGTTCCTCCTCCGTCCACCGGGTGAGGTCGCCGCCCACCCCGAGCACCCCGGCCATGGCGCTCACGAAGCGGAAACGCAGGCTGCTGGCGCGCCCGTTGAGCATGCTGTTCGGGCTGTCGGTGACCCAGGCGGCCATGACCCGCGCGGGATGGATGTGGCTGAAGCCGTGCTGGACGGCGAGCCGGTCGAGCGGGTCGGTGTTGTCGGAGGTCCACACCTGGTCCGTACGGGACAGGATGCCGAGGTCGATCCGGCCGCCGCCGCCCGAGCAGGACTCGAAGGCCACCCGCGGGTGCGCGGCCCGCAGCCGGTCCAGCAGGGCGTACAGCGCGCGCACGTGGTCGGCCCACAGGCGCTGCGGGTACGGCTCCCCGGGCCAGCCGGCGTCGGTGAAGCAGCGGTTGAAGTCCCATTTCACATAGTCGATCGGGGCGCTGGAGAGCAGGGCGTGGAGCTGCTCCCACAGGTACTCCTGGACGTCCTCGCGCGCGAGGTTGAGCACGAGCTGGTTGCGGAACTCCGTCCGCTTCCGCCCCGGCTGGTGCTGCACCCAGTCGGGGTGCGCGCGGTACAGGTCGCTGTCGGGGTTGACCATCTCCGGCTCGACCCAGATGCCGAACTCCATGCCGAGGCCGTGCACATGGTCGGCCAGCGGTTTCAGGCCGCCGGGGAACCGGTCGGGGTGGGGCCGCCAGTCGCCGAGACCCGCGCGGTCACTGGTACGGGCGCCGAACCAGCCGTCGTCGACCACGAACAGCTCCACGCCGGCCGCCGCCGCCCGCCGCGCGAGCGCCCGCTGCCGCTCCTCGGAGATGTCGAACCCCGTGGCCTCCCAGGAGTTGTAGAGCACCGGCCGGTCCCGGTCCGCGTCCGGGACGACGTACGTCCGCTGGTAGGCGTGCCAGGTACGGCTCGCGCCGCCGTGGCCGCCGCCGCTCCACAGCCCGGCGAAGACCGGGGTGGTGTACGACTCCCCGGCCCTGAGCCTCAGCAGCCCCGAGTCGTCGTACCCGGCGCCGCCGGTGATCTGCACGCGCGCGTCCGGGAGCTGGGCGACGGCGATCCGCCAGGAGCCGGACCAGCCCAGCGCGCAGCCGTAGACCTCGCCGTGCTCCTCGGTGGCGCTGGTGTCGAGGGCGACCCAGGGCAGGTGCTGGTGGCCGGTGTGGCCGCGGCGGCTGCCGAGGACCTTCTCGCCGTAGGTGAGGCCGGTGCGCACCAGGCGGGACTCGGCGGCCCAGCGGCCGTGCAGCTGGGACAGCCGCCAGCCCTCGCGGTGGGGCAGGGTCCAGGTGGCGGAGTCGGCGCGCAGCAGCTCCACCGTGCCGGGGCCCTGGTTGTCGAGGGTGACCCGGCGCTCGACGACGTCGCCGCGCATGCGGTAGTGCAGGGTGATGCCCAGCCCCGAGTCGCAGAACCGCAGCCGCAGTTCACCGCCCCCGGTCTCGTACCTCTCGAAGGTCCATTCGGTGCCGCGCCGTTCGGCGGTGCGCACGGACAGCGCGGGCCGTACGAAGCGGGGGCCGCCCTCGACGGGGTACTCCTCGTGCCCGTCGAGCGCGGACTCGAAGGGCCAGGGGTCCGGCAGCGGGCGGGCGGCCAGGGTCTCGGCGTCGGCGAGCTCGATGCGTGGGCCCCAGTGCAGGTGGCGCAGTTCGCCGTGCTCGGTGAGATGGAGGGCGTAACCGCTCGTGGGCCCGGTCAGCAGCCACGTACGGCCGTCGTGAGTGGTCTGGAGCATGCTTCCCCCACAGATCCGGACAGGTCCGCGCAAGCACGGACATCATCCGGGTGGAGGGGGCTCCCGGGCAACGCCTGTGGACAACTCGTTGCCCCAGGAAGTCGTGTCGTATGGTCGAAGCCGCGCCCGCCGACGAGCCGTGACGGCGGGGCCGAAAGGGAGGAGCCCCCGTGACGCAGGTCCCCTCGACCGAGCCCGAGCTGGCCGGAGTGCGCAACTTCCGTGACGTGGGCGGGCTGCCGACCGTGGACGGGCGGCGGGTGCGCCGGGGGGTGCTGTTCCGCAGCGGCCACCTCGCGCACGCGACCGGCGAGGACGCGGCCTTCCTCGGCTCCCTGGGCCTGCACACGATCTTCGACTTCCGCAACGCGGCCGACGTCGGGCTCGAGGGGCCGGACGTCGAACTGCCCGGGGTGCGCCATGTGAGCCTGCCGCTGAGCGACCCGGCGGACGGCGCGGAGTTCTGGCGGATGGTCCGCGACGGCGACCTCGACCAGCTGCGCTCCATCCTGGCCGACGGCAAGGGGGCGCACCGGATGATCGCCTCCTACCGGATGATCGTCAAGGAGCGCACCGGCGAGCACTCCCGGGTGCTGCACGCGCTCGCCGACGACAGCGTCCCGGTCCTGATGCACTGCGCCGCGGGCAAGGACCGTGCGGGTCTGTCGATCGCGGTGACGCTGCTCGCCCTGGGCGTGGAGCGGGACGCGATCGTCGCGGACTACCTGGAGTCGAACGCCAAGCACCGCCGCTACAGGGTGTACCGCAGCGGCACCTCGCCCTCGGCCTACTCCCCCGAGGTCATGGAGCTGCTCAGCCCCCTGTTCGACGCGCGCGCCGAGTACCTGGCGGCGGCCCTGGAGACCATCGAGGAGACCTGGGGCGGCGTCGAGCCCTACCTGGAGCGCGGGCTGAGGCTGACCCCCGGGATCCGGGAGCGGCTGCGCGAGCGGCTGCTGGACTGACCGGCCCTCACGCGGCGTCAGCCGCCGTCACTTGGCGCCGACCGAGAACAGGAACCAGATGAACCCGGCGAAGAAGTGCCCGACGACGGTGTAGATGACGAGCCGGATCCACAGGGCGCGCGGGAACTTCTCTTCCATGTTGCTCATGGCATCTCTCCGGTGAGGGGCCCCAGGCACAGGGCGGCCGTGGGGCTTTGCAGCAGGGTGTGGACGAACAGGAGCTCGACCCCGTCAGGGTCCTCGGCGGCGATGCGGTGCGGGGTCAGCGAGTCGAAGTGCGCGCTGTCGCCCGGCGCGAGCAGGTGCGCGGTGTCCCCGAGGCGCAGCCGGAGCCGCCCCTTGAGGATGTACAGCCACTCCTCGCCGGGGTGCACGCGCACGATGTCGCCCTGGGAGCCGTGGGGGACGTGGACCTTGAGGGCCTGCATCCCGCGCCCGGGCGCGCCGGTCTGCCAGTACGTCCAGCCGCCGGCCCGCGTCGGCTCCATGTCCCCGGTGCGCACGATCGCGTCCTGGCCGGCGACCGTCTCGCCGAGCAGTTCGGACACGGTCGTACCGTAGATGCGGGCGAGCGCGAGCAGCATCGGCAGCGAGGGCTGGCGCTGCCCCGTCTCCAGGCGGGAGAGGTGGGCGGGCGACAGTCCGGCGGCGCGGGCCGCCGCCTCCAGGGTCAGGGAGGCACGGCGGCGCAGCGCGCGCAGCTGCGGCGCGACGGCGGGCAGGTCCTCGACCGGCCCCGCCGAGGGCCGGGACTCGGGGGAGTTCATTCCTCCATTTCAGCGGCAGACTTGCCTCTGGGGCAAATTCATTGCCTCAGAGGCAAAGCCGGCAGGTGTCGCCTCACCGGTTGGCAACGGCCTGCTTGACCAGTGTCTTGCCGAAGTCCCACATCAGCCCGCCGCCGTGCGCGTCGTCCATCACGGCGGTGAAGGCGTCCACGAACCGGTCGACCTCCGCCTCCCCGACGATCAGCGGCGGGATCAGCTTGATCACCTCCAGGTGGTCGCCGGAGACCTGGGTCAGGATACGGTGCCGCTGCAGCAGCGGGACGACCACCATCTGCGCGAACAGCCCCTTGCGGGCCGCCTGCAGCATGGTCCAGCGCCCGCGCAGCCGCAGCGACGTCGGCCGGCCGAACTCGATGCCGATCATCAGGCCCCGGCCGCGCACGTCGGCGAGCAGCTCGTACCGGTCCTTCAGCGCCGCCAGCCGGGACTTCAGCAGCTCGCCCGTGGCCCGGGCGTTCGCGACGATCTGCTCGTTCTCCATCACCGACAGCACGGCCAGTCCCGCCGCCATGGCCTGGGCGTTGGATCCGAAGCTCGCCGAGTGGACCAGGACGCGGTCGATCGACGAGTAGACCTTCTTGAAGATCCAGTCCTTGCCGAGGGTCGCGCCCACCGGCACATAGCCGCCGGAGAGGGCCTTGGCCACGCACACCAGGTCCGGTTCGACGCCGTCCTCGTGCTGGTAGGCGTAGAAGTCCCCGGTGCGGCCGAGGCCGGTCTGCACCTCGTCGGCGATGAGCAGCGCCTTGTGCCGGTGCAGCAGTTCCTGGGCGGCGCGCAGATGGCCGGGCGGGGCCTCGTGCACGCCCTTGCCCTGGACCGGCTCGACGATCAGGGCGGCCACGTCGCCCTTGCGCAGTTCCCTCTCGAGCGCGTCGAGGTCGCCGAGCGGGACGGCGGTGTCGGGCAGCAGCGGGGCGAAGCCGGTGCGGAAGCCGTCCTCGCCGTTGACGGACAGCGAGCCGGTGGTCAGGCCGTGGAAAGCGTGCTCGCAGTACAGGATCCGCGGCTTTCCGGTCGCCCGGCGGGCGAACTTCAGCGCGGTCTCCACCGCCTCCGTGCCGCTGTTGCCGAAGAACACCCTCTCCAGGTGCGGGCTGTGGGTGAGCAGCCGTTCCGCCAGTAGTCCGGGCAGCGGCTGGCAGTCGAAGCGGGTCAGGTCGGCGAGCTGGGCGTCCAGCACGTCGTGCAGCGCCTTGCGGACCACGGGGTGGTGCCGGCCCAGGCCCATCACCCCGAACCCGGAGAGCATGTCCAGGTAGTCGTTGCCGTCGGCGTCCCAGAAGTACGCGCCCTCGGCCCGCTGGTAAACCTTGTCGAAGCCGATGGTGCGCAACATGCGCGGCAGCTGGTGGTTGAGGTGCCTGGCGTGCAGTTCGTAGCGTTCGGCTCCGCGCTCGGACAGGAGTCTGCCGAGGTCGAACTCCGTGGTCATTCGGCTTTCTCCTTGACTGCCGTGCCGGCCCCGGCCTGCTCCCCGACGGCCAGGCTCGCGCTGATCCGTCCGGCGATCTCGACCGGTGTGAGACCGATGTCGGCCAGCACCTCCCCGCGCTTGGCGTGCGCGAGGAACTGCTCGGGAATGCCGAACCGCCGCACCGGCAGGTCGACTTCGGCGTCGCTCAGCGCGAGGGCCACCGCGGCGCCGACGCCGGCCGCGCGGCTGTTGTCCTCGACCACGGCCACCAGCCGGTGCCCTGCCGCCAGGCCCGGCAGCGCCGGGTCGACGGGCTTGACCCAGCGCGGGTCGACGACGGTGCAGCCGATGCCGCGCGCCTGGAGCAGCTCGGCGGCCCGCAGGCACACGGGAGCCATCACGCCGACGGCGACCAGGAGCACCTCGGGCCGCTCGGCCCGGTGCAGCACGTCCATGCCGCCCACCCGGCCGACCGCCGGGACCTCCGGTCCCACCGACTCCTTCGGGAAGCGGACCAGCGTCGGCGCGTCGTCCACGGCGACGGCCTCGCGCAGCTGGGCGCGCAGCTGGCCGGCGTCGCGCGGGGCGGCGATCCTGAGGCCCGGCACGACCTGGAGCACGGACATGTCCCACATGCCGTTGTGGGAGGGCCCGTCGACGCCGGTCACACCGGCCCGGTCCAGCACGAAGGTGACCCCGCAGCGGTGCAGCGCGACGTCCATCAGCAGCTGGTCGAAGGCACGGTTGAGGAAGGTGGCGTAGACGGCGACGACCGGGTGCAGTCCGCCGGTCGCGAGGCCCGCCGCGGAGACGGCCGCGTGCTGCTCGGCGATGCCGACGTCCCACACCCGGTCCGGGAAGCGCTCGGCGAACCTGCCCAGGCCCACCGGGTGCAGCATGGCGGCGGTGATCGCCACGACGTCGTCCCGCTCCTCGCCGATCCTCACGATCTCGTCGCCGAACACCGAGGTCCAGGACGGGCCGTCGGACGGGGCGAGGGGCGCACACGTGTGCGGGTCCATCACGCCGACGGTGTGGAAGTGGTCCTCCTCGTGGGCGAGGGCGGGTTCGTAGCCGCGGCCCTTCTCGGTGAGGCAGTGGACCAGGACGGGGCCGTGGAAGCGTTTCGCGCGGCGCAGCGCCGACTCGACGGCCCCGATGTCGTGTCCGTCGATCGGACCGAGGTACTTCAGCCCCAGGTCCTCGAACATGCCCTGCGGTGCGAACGCGTCCTTGAAGCCCTTCTTCGCGCCGTGCAGCGACTCGTAGAGGGTGTTGCCGACGATCGGGGTGCGCTGCAGGACGTCCTTGCCCCAGGCCAGCACCTTCTCGTAGCCGTCGGTGGTGCGCAGGGTGGCCAGGTGGTTGGCGAGGCCGCCGATGGTCGGCGCGTAGGACCGCTCGTTGTCGTTGACGACGATGATCAGCGGCCGGTCCTTGGCGGCCGCGATGTTGTTCAGCGCCTCCCAGGCCATGCCGCCGGTCAGCGCGCCGTCACCGATGACGGCGACGACGTGCCCTTCCTCCCCTCTCACCTGGCGCGCCTTGGCGAGTCCGTCGGCCCAGCCGAGCGCCGTGGAGGCGTGGCTGTTCTCGATGACGTCGTGCTCGGACTCCTCGCGCGAGGGATAGCCGGACAGTCCCCCCTTGCCGCGCAGCTTGGAGAAGTCCTGGCGCCCCGTCAGGAGCTTGTGCACATAGCTCTGGTGACCGGTGTCCCACAGAATCCGGTCGACCGGCGACTCGAAGACCCGGTGCAGTGCGACGGTGAGCTCCACCACCCCCAGGTTGGGCCCGAGGTGACCGCCGGTCCTGGCCACCGCGTGCACCAGGAACTCGCGTATCTCTTCGGACAGTTCACCGAGTTCCACCTCGGACAGCGCCTTCAGGTCGCGTGGTCCCCGGATGTTCTCCAGAATGGTCACGCCGGGCCCCCTCTCGGTCCGTGCCGCTTGTCAACTCACTGTCACTGTCGGTGTCCCCGTGACGGTGGGGCCGCCTGCCGCGGCGCCGCTCTGCTCCATCCGCTCAGCGATCTTCATGGCCTCCTCGATGAGGGTCTCCACGATCTTCGACTCCGGGACGGTCTTGATGACCTCGCCCTTGACGAAGATCTGCCCCTTGCCGTTGCCCGAGGCGACCCCGAGGTCGGC